>CAMVDB010000023.1 GCA_947166135.1 uncultured Clostridia bacterium
TCAAGTGAGGGCTGCGGTATTTTTTGCGTCGAGAGGACATATACTGTATCGGTGATAGTATGAAATATCTGGTACTGACGAAACGTCGGATTATGGTTCTTTTCTCCTGCGTGCTGATCGGCGCGGTGGCGCTGGTCGTCGCAAGCTCTACGGCGGGACAGATTGTCGCGACCATGAACGAAGAACGCGAGATCCCGATCTACTACGTCGATACGCAGGAGAAGGTCTGCGCCATCTCCTTCGACGCGGCTTGGGGCAACGAACAGACCGCCACCCTGCTGGATATCCTCGACAAATACGAGATCAAGAGTACCTTCTTCCTCGTCAAGCAGTGGGTCGACAAATACCCCGACGACGTCAGGGAGATCGCCGCACGTGGCCATGACGTCGGCAACCACAGCGCGACCCATCCCCATATGGCACAGCTCAGCGCGGAGGATCAGCGAGAGGAGATACGCGCCTGTAATGAGGCAGTCGAGAAGCTGACGGGCAGCTGTCCGACCCTGTTCCGTCCACCCTACGGCGAATATGACAACAAGCTCGTGCAGAACCTGAGGGATGAGGGGATGTACTGCGTACAGTGGAACATCGACAGCCTCGACTGGAAGAATCCCTCCCCCGACGAGATGGTCAGCCGCATACAGAGCAAGCTCGTACCCGGCTCGATCATCCTCCTGCATAACGGCGCAGATAACACGCCCGAGGCGCTTCCGAAGATCATTGAAGCCATCCGCGCCGAGGGCTACAGGATCGTCCCGATCTCGCAGATCATCCCCGAGGGTGACTATACGACCGATCATGAGGGAAAAATGATACTGACTCAGCATGAAAAAAGCACCTCCGATTGACTCGGAAGTGCTTTTACTTATTTATATGACTATTTTGAATCCGCTGTGCTGACGGCAGGCTTCTTCACCTTTGCGGCAGGATCGTACTTCTCAAAGACCATCTTCGAGCCCGCAGAGCTGGTCAAGGTCAGCGTACCGTCCTCATAAAGGTACGGTGCGGACAAGCCGTCCTCGTCGGTGAGGGTCAGCTTTCGATAATCGACGGTCAGGGCAACGGTATCATCCGGCAGGGTCAGGGTCGCCTTCTTATCATTAACGGTCAGGATGATATCGTCGAGCAGGTCAAGACTCGGATCCAGATCCCAGTCGTAAGCGCTCGCGCTCAGGGAAACCAGCCGATAGGTACCGGAGATATCCACCCTTGAGCATGCCGAAAGGCTCAGTATCGTAAACAGAGCAAGAAGTGATGCGATCAGTCTTTTCATCGCTTTGTAAAGGTCAGAACGTTGTTGCCCGACAGGAAGGTGATCTGCGATCCGCTGACGGTAAAACCCGACACGCCTTTCCCGTTCGAGAGCGTATGGTGAACCTGATCGATGGTGAAGCGGTAGGTGTCACTCCCCTCGCCGAGGGTCATGGTACACTCTTCGCCGCGAATATTCATGGTGTAGCTGTTGCTGATGGGAGCGATCGTTGCGGAGTAATCCTGTCCTCCGCTGATGAAGGTGGTCAGCGTGTAATCGCCGTCGAGCTGATGCTTATCGGAAAACCAGCCCTGTCCGACAGCAAGGATCGAAAGTACCGCGATCGCTGCCGCGATGATCGCGATGATCAGGATCAGCAGTCCGGTACGCTTTTTCTTCTTAACAGGAGCCGCGGACGCATAAGGCGCGAAGGGAGTATACTGCGGCATATTCGAAGGGTAGGTCGACTGATAGGGCTGAGTCGGAACGGTATACTGCGACTCGGCGGGACGAACCGCGTTGACGCTGTAGACAGGCTTCTCATCCAGCACGGGGATCACGAGTTCTTCGGGAATATCGGATGGCTCCGGAGAGGCAGGAGCGGATTCTGCGGGCTGCTCAGGGACTTCGGATACTTCCTCAGCGGGTTGTTCCGGCATCTCGGGCTCCGGCTTTACAGACTGCTCCCGGGATTCGGGAGTGATCTCGAGGGGTTCCTGATCGAGCTTGATACCGCAAGCGGTACAGAACAGATTCTTATCCATCATTTCCGCGTGGCAGTTCGGACAAATCTTAGCCATCTTCAACCCTCTCTTTCCTGTCGCAGCTTGATCTGCGTTATTTCTTATCAATATCCGCCATTCATGACGGCTTCCTTGACCTGTTCCTTCAGGCTGTCCAGCGGCGACTTATCGGGGATCAGGGGGACGTTCTGCTTGGGCAGGCACGACGCGCTCTGCTGGCTCTTCATCTGTATCACGATATTATGGCGCTGCACCAGCTGGAAGATCTGGATGATCGTGTTGCAGCTGTCGATCTGCTTGAGGATATCCTCCCGCTTCGAACGGTGATCCGCCTCGTAGATCGCCGCCTTCACCTGACGCTTGAGGCTGTCGAGAGGGGCGAGCTGCGGCATCGGCACCGGAACGGGCTTCGGGAGAGAAGAGGCGCTCTGCTGGCTCTTCATCCCTATTATAAGTCCGGTATGCTTCACAAAGGAAAATATCTGCTCGATGGTCTGACAGTTATCGACTGCTCTGATCAAGTCTTCGGTTGACAGGTCGGGATGTCCGGGAATATGCAAGCGTACGCCTCCTTTCAATTTCATCACATTATCGGTAATATTATAAACGACCTTGAACATTTTTTCAAGTAAAAGTAAACTTATTATGAAGTTTATTTACAATAAACGCGGTTTGTGGTATTCTATTCGTATACTTTTTTCAGAATACGGAGCGATTTATGGCTTATTTAGACGATAATAACGAGAATCTGTACACCGCAGGCGATCCGCTGGAGGCGCTCGACCGCGAGCTGGCGGAGCTGAAAAGCACCCTCGGCGAGATGGAGGGACAAGCTGCTCCCGCTGATGATCCGACGCCCGACATCGAGGAAAAGATCCCCGATGAGAAGGCACAGCCCGAACCGACGCCCAAGGAGATTCCCGCAGAAGAACCCGCTAAATCCGAAACAGAGGAAGATATGAATAAAACCAAAAACAAAGAGAAGAACCGCACCCCGCTGATCGCTGTGCTGATCATCCTGACCGTTCTGCTGATCGGCAGCATCGGCTTCGGCGTATACCGTATGGTCGCGCCGGGTAACGTCGACAGTACCGCCGAGCCTACCGCAAGCGGCAAGGTCGTCACCGTCACCGACTCGGAGATGGGCGAGCTCGAGATACAGACCGCCAAGGGCGCCAAGCTGAATACCCTCACCGCAGAGAACCTGACCACCGAGAAGGACGGCACATACGCCTACTATGAGGATGGGGTGAAGATCTCACACCTCGGCGCCGATCTGAGCGAATTCCAGTCCGGCGTCGACTTTGAAGCGCTGAAAAAAGCCGGCGTCGAATTCGTTATGCTTCGCGTCGGCGGCAGATATTACGGTGAAAAGGGCACCATGTACGAGGACACCGTCTTTGAGGACTTCTACGAGAAGGCTCAGGCGGCGGGGCTGAAGATCGGCGCTTACTTTCTCTCACAGGCGACCACCGTCGATGAAGCCAAGGAAGAAGCGAACTTCATCCTAAAAAAACTGAACGGCAGAAAGCTCAGCTACCCGATCGCCTTTGACTGGGAGAATATCGGCGACGATGAAGCGCGTACCGACAATGTGACCGGCGAGACGCTGACGCTGATGGCGGAGGCGTTCTGTGATACCATCAGCGAATCAGGCTACAAGCCGATCGTCTACTCCAATACCGACCAGATGTTCACCCGCTACGACTTCGAGACCATGAAGGACTACGACTTCTGGCTCGCCGACTACCGCGACTTCCCAAACATGTACTACAAATTCGACATGTGGCAGTATACCAAGGAGGGCACGATCGACGGCATAGAAGGTACGGTCGACCTGAACCTAAGCTTCACCGATTTCAGCGAGTGATCCGGGTGAGATCGCCGCGTAGTGACAAACGGTAGAGTGCTTTTTGGAATATTTACAACAAACAAAAGCGCCTACGGATGTAAGCGCTTTTTATACTGATTACGAATCGAAGAAGTGCTGACCGTCGTCGGTGACGAGCCGCTCCGTCTTAGGATACTCGAAGATCTCCAGATTATCGCGGTTCGCTTCCAGATAGGTGACGAACTCCGCCGCGTACCACTTCGCCATACCGAGATTATGCATGAGGTAATGACCGCAGTTGACTGGCGTCGCGCCGGGGACCTCTTCGGTATGATCCACCGACTTAAAGGCGCTCAGCAGCAGCTCATAGATCTCTTGCGGCGTTCTGTCGCCCTTCATGATCAGATAGAAGCCGGTCAGACAGCCCATCGGGCCCCAATAAACGATCTCGTTCTTGTATAGGGGGTCGTTACGCAGGTAAGTGGCGATGATATGCTCGAGCGAATGCATCGCCGCTACGTCGATCACCGGCTCCCTGTTCGGCCGTTTGAGCCGGATATCATAGGTCGTGACAGAAGCGCCCGCAACGGTATCTACCCTGCTGACAAAAATACCGGGGATGATGCGTGTATGATCGACAGAAAAGCTCTGTATCAGTTCCATTTACATAACTCCTTTGTGCTTTTTTTCAAAGTGTAGCACAAAAGTAATGAAATAGCAAGTCAAGGACGGCTAATGGCTGTAGTTAAATGGTTTTGATAAAGACCGACTGTTTTTGTCTTGATATCATGAGCGTTCAATCTGCGTTCCTCACTCGAATAACACATTTAATTATTCAGGTGCGGGCAGAGCCCGCTCTCAGCCATTAACCCTTAGCCATTCACCGTTACTGGAACATATCCTTCGCACTGTCGACCAGATCGCCCAGTGCGTCGGCGACCTTATCCGCCTTCTTCTGCAGGGTCTTCTTGTTGTTCTGCATCATGGCGACCCCGACGAGGCTGACCGCCGCGCCCGCGAGCATACCGCCGATGATGCACCACAGGCTGCCGCCCTTCTTCTCACACGACATACTTTTATTCATCTTCAAACCTCCTTTGCACATCATTTCATCATTATTGTCTGCAAAGGGATTCGGTATATACTAAGATAAAAGAGGGAATTTCTTTTGGAAAAAACTGACAAAAAAGTACTGAACATCGTGCTCTTTGAGCCCGAGATCCCGCAGAATACCGGCAACATCGCCCGCACCTGCGCTGCCACCGGCGCGAGGCTCCACCTCGTGCGCCCGTTCGGATTCGAGATCACCGACCGCAACCTGAAAAGAGCGGGACTGGACTACTGGTATCTCGTCGACATCACCTACTACGACTCAATCGACGACTTCTTCGACAAAACACAGGGAGGAGAATACTTTTTCTTCTCCACCAAGGCGCGCCATACGCACAGCGAGGTCAGCTACCCCGACGGCGCGTACATCATCTTCGGCAAGGAGACCCGCGGCATCCCCGAGCACGTGCTCATGCGGTACCCCGACCGCTGTGTACGCATCCCGATGATCGACGAGGCAAGGTCGCTGAACCTCGCGAACTCCGTCGCCGTCGGCTGCTATGAGGTGCTCCGCCAGTGGAACTACCCCGAGCTGCTCACCGAGGGCGAGCTCCACCGCCACCACTGGGAGGACGCGGAACAGCCGACGACGACCTTATGATTACTGCCCGCTTGAAAACAGCGGGCTTTTTTGTACATCCGTGCATAAAACTTACATTTTCCTATTGCATGGATTGGTGTTTTGTTATATAATTATGGAGTAAAATTATGGTATCGGAAGTTTGCGGTTAGCTTTGAGTAACCCTCTATTGCTTTCTCAGCTGAGATTTCGCGGGCGTCCGGTATACAGAAAGGATGTTTTTATCATGAAACTCAACAAGTACACCGTTGATGACATCAACTTCGCGGGCAAAAAGGTACTCTGCCGCTGTGACTTCAACGTCCCGCTCAAGGACGGCGTTATCACCAACGACAACCGTATCACCGCAGCGCTCCCCACTATCAAGAAGATCATTGCCGACGGCGGCAAGCTGATCCTGTGCTCTCACCTGGGCAAGCCGAAGAACGGCCCCGAGGAGAAGTTCTCTCTGGCTCCCGTTGCCGCTCGTCTTAGTGAGCTGCTGGGTCAGGACGTTGTTTTCGCGAACGATGACGAGGTCGTCGGCGAGAACGCCAAGGCTGCCGTAGCCGCTATGAAGGACGGCGACGTCGTTCTGCTCCAGAACACCCGTTTCCGCAAGGAAGAGACCAAGAACCTCGAGCCGTTCAGCTCCGAGCTGGCTTCGCTCGCTGACGTATTCGTCATGGACGCTTTCGGCTCCGCTCACCGCGCTCACTGCTCCACCGTCGGCGTTACCGACCACATCAAGGAGACCGCTGTCGGTTACCTGATGCAGAAGGAGATCGACTACCTCGGCAACGCGGTAGAGGCTCCCGTACGCCCCTTCGTCGCGATCCTCGGCGGCGCTAAGGTCGCTGACAAGCTGAACGTTATCTCGAATCTGCTCGAGAAGTGCGACACTCTGATCATCGGCGGCGGCATGGCTTACACCTTCTTGAAGGCGCAGGGTAAGGCGATCGGCACCTCCCTCGTAGACGACACCAAGCTCGACTACTGCAACGAGATGATCAAGAAGGCGGAGGAGCTCGGCAAGAAGCTGCTCCTGCCCATCGACACCGTCTGCACCAAGAGCTTCCCCGATCCGATCGACGCTCCCATCGACACGGAGGTCTTTGCCGCGGGCGAGATCCCCGAGGACAGCATGGGTCTGGACATCGGTCCCGCTACCCGTGAGCTCTATGCCGAGGCTGTTAAGTCCGCTAAGACCGTCGTATGGAACGGTCCTATGGGCGTATTCGAGAACCCGATCCTCGCTGAGGGCACGATCGCTGTCGCGAAGGCTCTGGCTGAGACCGACGCTACCACCATCATCGGCGGCGGCGACTCCGCTGCGGCTGTCGTCAACCTCGGCTTCGCCGACAAGATGAGCCACATCTCCACCGGCGGCGGCGCTTCTCTCGAGTATCTCGAGGGTAAGGTTCTGCCCGGTATCGCAGCTATCGCTGACAAAGACTGATCATCAACCTGTGAGGGCGGCTCCACGTCGCCCTCTCTATATAATGAAAGGAATAATATTATGTTACTTGACGCTTTAACCAAAAGTATGAGAAAAACCATCATCGCGGGCAACTGGAAGATGAACAAGACCCCTTCCGAGGCGAAGGCGCTGCTCGAGGAGATCATCCCCCTCGTATCCGACGCTGCGTGTGAAGTCGTCGCCTGCGTTCCTTACGTAGACCTTGCGACCGCTGTTGAGGCGACCAAGGGCACCAACATCAAGATCGGCGCCGAGAACTGCCACTGGGCTGAGAGCGGCGCGTTCACCGGCGAGATCAGCACCGGTATGCTCAAGGAAATCGGCGTAGAATACGTCGTTATCGGTCACTCCGAGCGCAGACAGTACTTCGGCGAGACCGACGAGACCGTCAACAAGCGCGTCAAGGCTGCTCTTGCGGCGGGTCTGAAGCCCATCGTCTGCGTCGGCGAGCTGCTGTGGGAGCGCGAGTGTAACATCACCAACGAGGTCATCGCGCGTCAGATCAAGCTCGACCTGTGGGATGTCACTCCCGAGGAGATGGCGAACGTCGTCATCGCTTACGAGCCTGTATGGGCGATCGGCACCGGCAAGACCGCTACCGCTGAGCAGGCGGAGGAAGTCTGTGAGTTTATCCGTATGTGCTTAAAGACCCTGTACGGTCTGGAGGTCGCTTCCGCAGTCACCATCCAGTACGGCGGTTCCATGAACGACAAGAACGCTGCCGAGCTGCTGGCTAAGACCAACGTTGACGGCGGCCTGATCGGCGGCGCTTCTCTGGTTGCTGAGAAGTTCGCGGCGATCGTCGCGGCGACTAAGCCCGCGGAGTTCTGATTATTTGACACTTCGGTGAAGGCTTAAGACTTCATCACCCCACCACAGAGAGGACTATTATATGAAAAAACCGATTGCATTAATCATTATGGACGGCTTCGGCATCGCGCCCAAGTACGGCAACGCCATCACCTATGCGCGTACCCCGTATCTTGATCAGCTGTTCTTCAAGAATCCCGTTACCATGATCGGCGCTTCGGGTCTGGACGTAGGTCTGCCGCACGGTCAGATGGGTAACAGCGAGGTCGGTCACACCAACATGGGCGCGGGCCGCATCGTCTACCAGGAGCTCACCCGCATCACCAAGTCCATCGAGGACGGTGACTTTTTCGAGAATGAAGCCATGAACAAGGCGGTCGACAACGCGCTCGAGCACAACAGCTCGCTGCACCTGTTCGGTCTGCTGTCCCCCGGCGGCGTCCACAGCCACAACACCCACCTCTACGGCATCCTGGAGCTGTGCAAGCGCAAGGGACTCGACAAGGTTTACATCCACGCTTTCCTCGACGGTCGTGACGTACCGCCCTCCAGCGCCAAGGAATACGTCGCTGAGGCTGTCGCGAAGTGCGAGGAGATCGGCGTAGGTAAAATCGCCACCATCGAGGGCAGATACTACGCGATGGATCGAGATAACCGCTGGGAGCGCGTTGAGAAGGCGTATTCCGCGATCGTCTACGGCGAGGGCGTACAGGAGACCGATCCCGTACAAGCTGTACAGAACAGCTATGACAACGGCGTGACCGACGAGTTCATGCTCCCCGCTGTCATCGCAGGCGGCGACACCGTCAAGGCGAACGACAGCGTGATCTTCTATAATTTCCGCCCCGACAGAGCGCGCGAGATCACCCGCACCTTTGTCGATCCCGCGTTCTCGGGCTTCGAGCGTAAGAACGGCTTCTTCCCCGTCTGCTACGTATGCATGACCCAGTACGACGCGACTATGCCGAATGTCGAGATCGCCTTCAAGCCGCAGAAGCTCGTCAACACCCTCGGCGAGTATCTCTCTAAGAACGGCTTGACCCAGCTGCGTATCGCCGAGACCGAGAAGTACGCTCACGTCACCTTCTTCTTTAACGGCGGCGTCGAGAAGCAGTACGACGGCGAGGATCGCATCCTTGTTAAATCCCCTGCTGTCGCGACCTACGACATGCAGCCCCACATGAGCGCCTATGAGGTCACCGAGAAGTGCGTAGACGCCATCAAGAGCGGCAAGTACGACGTCGTGATCCTCAACTTCGCCAACTGCGACATGGTCGGTCATACCGGCGTATTCGAGGCGGCTGTCAAGGCTGTCGAGGCTGTCGACTGGGGCGTCAAGAAGGTATCTGACGCCATTGCCGAGATGGGTGGCGTGACCTGCATCACTGCCGACCACGGCAACGCCGATCGCATGATCGACAAGGACGGTACTCCCTTCACCGCCCACACCACCAACCCCGTTCCCTTCTGCGTCGTCGGCTACGACGAGTGCAAGGAGCTCAGAGCGGGCGGCGTGCTCGCGGACATCGCGCCCACTATGCTCGACATCATGGGTCTGCCTCAGCCCGAGGAGATGACCGGCAAGAGCATGATCATGCGCTGAGTGCGTGCTCACTTCTCCGCCTTTTGATGTGATTACTCTGTCACGTTGACGAACGGCGGGACAAAAGTAATTATTATTTCACTATTTCAATGATTCTATAATGAAAGCTCCCGAGCGATCGGGAGCTTTCTTTCACCGTTTTAACTATTCAGACTCAGGCAAAACGCCTGTATCTTCTTTTCATTATCACCGGAAGGCTTATCCTTGGGATCGATCAGTACAAGCTGAGCGTCAAATTCTTTAATATCCAAAAACTGTTTAAACTTTTCGATCGCCTTGTTCGCTCCGCCGCCGGAACAACAAAGGAACGCAGCTACGGTCTTCCCTTTGAGCGCTTCACGATTCTCTTCGATAAAGGTTCTCAGCGGCGGCGTAAAGCTGCTTGCCCAGACAGGCGTTCCGAATATGATCCTGTCGAACTCACGGTCAAAGCGATAAGGCATCAGCGCGGGCTTGTCGCCCATCACGGCGCTTTTGCCGCCCCATAAAAACTTGCGGAAACCGGCAGTCGGATACGCCTTTTTCGGCTCGATACGAATCAGCTCGGCATTAGTTTGAGCAGCGATTTTTTCGGCGGTCAACTGTGTATTGCCACTCATAGAATAGTAAACAACTGCTGTTTGCATAACGAATCCTCCTCAGTATTACTCAGAAATAAAATAATTCTTCAAACTTTTTATCCAGCGCGATACAGAGAATCAAAGCCAGCTTGGCGGTCGGGTTGAACTGTCCCGTCTCAATAGAGCTGATCGTGTTGCGAGATACGCCGACCATCTGCGCCAACTCCGACTGCGAGAGCTTCTGCTCCTTGCGAACGGCGGCAAGGTTATTTTTCAGAATCAATTCATTATCCATTACGCCATCACCCCGCAGAGCTGCAGAATCCAAATTACCAACATCATCAGCGCCAGTAAGCCCCACATAATGGTGACGAACAGCTCGTGCCGCTTGCGAAGTATAATATACTTGGTCAGAAAAGCGACAAATGCCATCGTAAAAAGAACAAAGTCCATACCGCGATTGACATATCCAAGAACAAAACCGTTAACCGTATCAACGAAAATAACCAGTAACACTGCGACAAAATAAGCAGTACGGGTTCCGCTCTTTTGCGCTTCGATGTCGGCATAATCCTTTCCGTTGTTTTCAGCCTGTGCTCTCTTCAGAATATCTTCTCTATTCATGACAACATCTCCTTTTTCATTGTCATTCAACCATGATAATCTCAGCCGAATGAATCAATTTTTGACAAGTTTACTTGTCATTTCTGATGTTGTCATTATAGCACTGCCAAGTTTACTTGTCAATGCTTTTGCAAAGTTTTCTTGTCAATTATCAAGTTTATTCCTGTTTTCATGCCTTTCTTGTGTTTTATCAACTTTCATGCTATAATGACTGCAATAAAGAGGTGATATACCTATGAAAAGAATCCTTTCTCTCCTGTTCTGCGGACTGCTCCTGTTTTCCGCTTGCGTAACGGCTCATGCGGCGGAAACCGAGCCGAAGTTTGAGGCGGTCATCTGTAACGATGATCCTGACCTTGCCGTAACAGGCGCCGTGCCCGACCTATCCGACGAAGGCGCGATCGGAGTACCGAAGATCGAGATCGACACCGTCGACGGCAACGGCGCGACCCTCCAGAAGGAGGACGGCTACGTCAACGCGCAGATCAGCATCACCGACACCGACGGCAGCGCACTCAGCGGCGCGGTACAATTCAAGGTACGCGGCAACAGCACCGCCATCGCTTCCATCCCGAAGAAGGGCTTCACCTTCAAATTTGCGAAAAAGACCGACGTTCTCGGCATGGGAAAGGGAAAGAAATGGGCGCTGCTCGCAAACTGCTTCGACCCTACCCTCCTGCGCAACTATCTCATGTTTGATCTAGCCGAAAAACTCGGTCTGCCTTATGTATCCCGTCAAAAATTTGTTGAGCTGTGGCTCGACGGCTCCTACCGCGGCTGCTACACCGTCTACGAGCCTGTTCAGGCGGGCGGCGACAGGGTAGATATCGACACGGACGGCAACAAGGACTTTCTGCTCGAATATGAGGCGACCCGAAGTGAAACCGACATCGTCTACATCAACATCAGCGGCGTACGGTTCGCAGTCAGTGAGCCCGACCCGCCCGACAGCGGCCAGACCGCCTACATCACCGGCGTCATGACGGATATCGCTTCGACCCTTCGCTTCGGTACACAGGAACAGATCCGCGAGAGGGTCGATATCGACTCCTTCGCGAAATACTATCTGCTCAATGAGTACGCCAAGACCCTCGACTTCGGCATGTCGTCGGTATTCTTCTTCTACAAGGACGGCAAGCTATACGCGGGGCCTCCGTGGGACTATGACCTCGCCTTAGGCAACGCCAACGCGGATATCCAATCCACCGCTGCGAAGGAAGGCGCACGCTCGGACGGCATCATGCAGACGACAAAGAACCTCTACCGCTGGCTCTGTGATAAGGACTGGTTCATCGACGAGGTCAAGCGCGTCTATGCCGCGCACTACGATGAGATCGCGGCGATCTCCGCCGACGGCGGTACGCTTGATACGCTGAGGAATGAATATCAGGCGTTATTCAACCGTAACTTCGGGATATGGAAGGTCAGCCGCTGGTGGCTGAATTACCAGAAGGTGCCGCTCGCGACCTACGAGGAGAACTATACCTTCCTCAAGAACTGGTGCGGCGATCGCAACGAATGGCTGAGAACCTACTACGGTCTGACCCCCTACACCTACGTCATCGGCGATACCGACGGCAGCGGCGAAGCGGACACGATCGACGTCACCCTGATCCAGCGATACCTCTCGAATATCCTGCCCTCACTCGATGAGCGCGCGATCACCCGCGCCTCGGTAACGGGAGAGGAACTCGACGTCATCGACGCAACCATGATCCAGCGATATCTCGCGCAGATCAGCACGCCCTACCCGATCGGCGAACAAAAGACCATCATGGTCTATCACTGACAGAAAGCCCCCTCGAGAGAGGGAGCTCGATCTATCTTGCACATAAAAAAGGGGTTGGCTCCGTGAGTCAACCCCCTTCGATTATCCTCTATTGATTGTTCAAACCGGTAGAAAACAGAGATATGCACCAATTACATAAGTGATGAGATTCGCAATAACGGCATAGAGTACTGCGAGCCACGGACGGTAGGTTTCCCGATACTCATACCGCTTGAAAGCAATCGCATATACCGTGCCTTCGACTGCCGCGACAGCAATCTCAAAAAAGGCGAACGGAAAACTCAGCAAGCCGTTGTACCGCAGCGGATTAATCAGTATCGTACTGACAGTCAGCAGGGCGAGGGTCACTATATTCGTAATTACAATCGTGAGGATGTGTCCCCGTTTTCGATAGCCGAAAATAAGTGCAATCAAAATCTCAACCACAAGATTGATACCGAGACAGAGAACAAATTTTACCGCAAGCCTCTCTTGATAATAAGGCGCTATACCCTTCACGGCAGGTTGGTATTCGCCGATGGTGTGACTATCCTGATCGTATCTTGCTGTCTGAACATCAGCGATCCTCTTGCCATCCATCGTCAAAAGGAAAACCTGTATATACTTATCCTTTATCAGGACATCCGTTTTCACCAGTAAATCGGAGTCGGGATAATACAGCACGATCTTGAACGAATCATACGGATACTCCACATACGTTTCCCCGTCTGTCTTATTAAAGTGATCAAGCTCTACAATATAGCCATAGCCGTCCTGATCACCTGAGCTCTTCAGCTTGCGAATCGCCGCCTGTTCCGTTTTCGTATATTGATCTTCGTAACCTTTTCCATCGAACCACTCGCTATAATGCCTGAATCTATGAATGTTGCTGAGCACGATGACACAATAGTCGCCGTCATAGGGCCGGTCGAGCCTGATGATAATATCCGGAGTTACCGGTGCATTTGCCGATACCGAGACGGAACATAAAGACAGCATGATCACAGTCAAAAGGATCATACAAAAGCCTTTGGTAAAATGCTTAACCCTCATGATTAATCTCCATAAAGGATAACACACCCTGCATGATGATATGCAGGGTGTGATTCTATACATTGTTTAACTCTTGATTATTCGTCAGCCTTGGCTTCTTCGATGACCTTCTGGGCTACCTGAGCGGGAGCGTCCTCATAGCGCTCGAACTCAAAGCTGAAGGTGCCGCGACCCTGGGTGCACTGGCGCATGAACACGGAGAAGTCAGCCATCTCAGCCATCGGGACCTCAGCCTCGACGATCTGCATGCCGCTCTCACCCGCGTTCATACCGAGAACACGACCGCGGCGCTTGTTGACCTCGCCCATGATATCGCCCATGTTAGCGTCCGGAACGTTCGCCTTCAAGGTACCGACCGGCTCCAGGAGAGCGGGCTTCGCCTGCGGGATACCCGCCTTGAACGCCAACTGAGCGGCGGTCTTGAACGCCATTTCGTTGGAGTCTACGGGATGGTACTTACCATCGTAGAGAGTCGCCTTGACGCCGACGACCGGGTAACCTGCCAGCGGGCCCTTCTTGATGGATTCCATCAGACCCTTTTCAACTGCGGGGAAGAACTGCTTCGGTACAGAACCGCCGACGACGGCGATCTCGAACTCCAGACCCTCGCTGTCGCATGGCTCGAACTTGATCCAGACGTCACCGTACTGACCGGAACCGCCGGACTGCTTCTTATGCTTACCTTCCACGTCGGACTTGCCGCGGATGGTCTCGCGGTAAGCGACCTTAGGCTGCTTTAACTCAACCTCGACATTGAACTTCGCTTTCAGCTTGCTGACGACGACGTCCAGATGCTGCTCGCCCATACCGGAGAGCACCATTTCCTTGGTCTCGGGGTTGCTGACATACTTGATGGTGGGATCTTCCTCGGCGAGTCTGGCCAGGCCCTGAGCGACCTTGTCCTCCTCGCCCTTCTTCTTCGGATAAACCGCCATAGAGAAAGAAGGAGCGGGATAATCGATACCGTCGAGGATGACCTTACGGGTCGGGGAACAGAGGGTATCGCCGGTATTGGCGGAGGTCAGCTTCGGGATCGCGCCGATATCGCCGGCGACGACAGCGGAGGCGTCCTCCTGCTTCTTACCACGGACGGTGAGCACCTTGGTGATACGCTCCTGGTTACCTGTGCGCATGTTGATCAGCGGCGCGTCGGTGGAGACCTTTCCGGAAACGACCTTGAAGTAGCTCAGCTTACCGACGAACGGGTCGGCAACGGTCTTGAAGATGATCGCAGCGGTAGCGCCCTGCTCGTTGCAGGCGATCTCTACGGGGTCGCCGTTGACGTCGACAGCGGTCTCGCCGCCGTTATCGGCAGCGGTGGGAGCCAGCCATGTAATGCTGTTCAGGAACTGCTCGATACCGAAGGTGGTGGAAGCGTCGCCGCAGAATACGGGGCACAGAGAGCCGTCCTTGACGCCCTGGGATACGCCGGTGATGATCTCCTCGGGGGTGAACTCCTCCTCCATGAAGAACTTCTCCATCAGCTCCTCGGAGGTCTCGGCTACGGCTTCCTTGATCGCCTCACGCAGACCCTCAAAGCGGTCACCCATCTCGGGGATGATGGGGGTAGGCGTCGCGTTGCCCTTCGCGTCATACTTATAAGCCTTATATTCGAGCAGGTTGATGTAGGTATTCGCCTGACCGTTCTCGATATGGGGAACGATTACAGGGCATACAGAAGGGCCGAAGGTCGCCTTCAGATTCTCGAGCACGCGATAGAAGCGCGCGTCCTCGTCGCAAACGCCGTTGACGAAGAAGATCTTGGTCAGACCTTCCTTATCGGCAGCCTTGACTGCCTTCTCGGTACCGACGTTGACGCCGTCCTTGGCGGATACGACGATAACCGCGGTCTCGGCGGCACGATAGCCCTCAAATACACCGCCCTCGAAGTCGAACAGACCGGGGGTGTCGATGATATTAATCTTGGTATTCTTCCACTCCACGGGAGCCACGGCGGTAACGATCGATACCTTGCGGCGGATCTCCTCGGGATCATAGTCGAGCTGGGTGTTGCCGTCGGCGATCTTGCCCAGACGATCGCTCGCCTTGGAAAGATACAGCATCGCCTCGGCGACAGAGGTCTTGCCCGCGCCGGAGTGACCCGCCATAGCGATGTTTAAGATGTGTTTCGCGTCATACTGTTTCAATGTAAAAACTCCTTTCAAGAGTACTGAGTACAGATTTGCACTTGTCCGATTACCGAACTACCATAACATTATATAACAAATTTGTAAACCATACAATAAAAAACGTACTTCGAAAGAGAAAATCCACTAAACATATAAAAATGGAGCGCAACTTTTGTGCAATTTATCTAAACATAAAGAGCGCTTTACAGCCCTCTACCCTGCTGTACAGAAATTTTTAGGTTTTTTTGCGGTTTAGGATTGACAAAAGGCGTCAGGAACGCTATAATAATGTAAGGTTAGCTCAAGCTAACCTGTACAATCACCGATATGACCGCACACTAACGAAAGGCGGTCTGACAGTAAGGAGAATCTACATGCCGCTTACACTCGCAGCGCTGGGCGAAGAATATATCATCAAGCGAATCGGCGGAAACGCAGAGGTGCGTACGCACCTGCAGAATCTGGGCTTCGTCCCCGGAGGCGCGGTCACGGTCGTCAGCTCCATGGGCGGCAACCTGATCGTCAACGTAAAGGGCGCGCGCATCGCCGTCAGTAAAGAGATGGCGCAGAAGATCATGATCTGATATCGGAATCGGTGACAGAAGGCGGATGAGAACAAAGCTCCCCCTACCGTTCACCATTCACCAATAACAAGGAGGCAGAACACATGAAAACTCTCAGAGACGTCGCGATCGGCGACTCCGCGAAGGTCAAGAAGCTCCACGGTGAGGGCGCCGTCAAGCGCCGCATCATGGATATGGGCATCACCAAGGGCGTCGAGGTCACCGTACAGAAGGTAGCGCCGCTGGGCGATCCGCTCGAGATCACCGTACGCGGCTATCAGCTGTCGATCCGCAAGGCGGACGCAGCGATGGTCGAGGTGGAATAAGCGGTCTCCGCTTATTTTTTTAACGAACGATTAGCTTATGTTAACCAAATTAGCCTAAGCTTACATCCAATGAAATGAGGTAAGGAAATGAAACTGACAATCGCATTAGCGGGTAACCCGAACAGCGGTAAAACCACACTGTTCAACTCGCTGACCGGCTCCAACCAGTTCGTCGGTAACTGGCCCGGCGTTACGGTCGAAAAGAAGGAGGGTAAGCTCAAGAAGCACAGCGACGTGACCATCACGGACCTGCCGGGCATCTATTCGCTCTCCCCCTACACCATGGAGGAGGTCGTCGCGCGTAACTACCTGATCGAGGAACGCCCCGACGCGATCCTCAACATCGTCGACGGTACCAACCTCGAACGCAACCTCTACCTGACGACGCAGCTGTGCGAGCTGGGAATCCCGGTCGTGGTCGCGATCAACATGATGGACGTCGTAGAGAAAAACGGCTATAAGATCAACACCGCCGAGCTCAGCCGCGCCTTAGGCTGCAAGGTCGTGGAGATCTCTGCCTTAAAGGGCAACGGCGTTCTGGACGCGGCAGAAGCCGCCATCAAGGCAGCCGAGGACAAGAAGCCCGTCCCGAAGCACCCCTTCGACGGTACCGTCGAGCACGCGATCGCTCATATCGAGGAAGCGTGCGTACACGATATGCCCGAAGAACAGCAGCGCTGGTACGCGGTCAAGATCTTTGAGCGCGACGACAAGGTGATCGAGAAGCTCGGCATCAGTGAACAGACCCGCGCTCATATCGAGAAGGATATCAAGGCGGTCGAGGATGAATACGACGACGACGCAGAGTCCATCATCACAAACGAGCGCTACGTATATATCGGAAAAATCATCAACGGCGTATATAAGAATAAGCAGAAGGGTCAGCTCTCGACCTCCGACAAGATCGACAAGGTCGTCACCAACCGCTGGCTGGGTCTGCCGATCTTCCTTGTCATCATGTTCCTCGTCTACTATATCTCGATGGTCACCGTCGGATCCTGGGCGACCGACTGGGCGAACGACGGACTGTTCGGCGACGGCTGGCATCTCTTCGGAATCGGCTCCGCCCAGGCGGAGGAACAGGCCGACGCTGTCGGCGTTCTGGTCGGTTCGGCTGAAGCCTCCGGAAACGAAGCGATACTCGAAGCGCTCGATTTCGAGAGCGAGAGCTACGATCCCGCTAAGGCGGTATCGACCGTCAAGGAGTTCGCGGCAGGCGTCAAGACCACCGACGAGTTCACCTTTGAGGTAGAGGACGAAGAGACCCTCGAGGTCAGCGAAGAGACCGTCACCGGCGAGGACGTCAAGTCAGCCGCCGAGATATTCGTCAAGAATGAGGGCAAGACCGACAATCCCGCCGAGTTCGGCGTATGGGTACCCGGTATCCCGGTTCTGGTCGGCAGAGGACTCGACGCACTCAACACCCCCACATGGCTGTCAAGCCTGATCCTCGACGGTATCATCGCGGGCGTCGGAGCAGTACTGGGCTTTGTACCCCAGATGCTGGTACTGTTCCTCCTGCTGGCGTTTCTCGAGGCGTGCGGCTACATGGCGCGTATCGCCTTTGTACTCGACCGTATCTTCCGCCGCTTCGGTCTCAGCGGTAAGTCCTTCATCCCTATCCTGATCGGTACCGGCTGCGGTATCCCCGGCATCATGGCGTCGCGTACCATCGAAAACGAGCGTGACCGACGCATGACCATCATGACCACCACCTTCATCCCCTGCGGCGCGAAGATCCCCTTCATCGCGATGATCGCGGGCGCGATCTTCGGCGGCTCGCCGTGGGTCAGCACCGGCGCTTACTTCATCGGTATGGCGGCGATTATATGCTCGGGTATCATGCTCAAGAAAACCAAGCCCTTCGCGGGTGAACCCGCTCCCTTCGTCATGGAGCTGCCCGCGTACCACATGCCGACTCTCGGCAACGTCCTGCGCTCGATGTGGGAACGCGGCTGGTCGTTCATCAAGAAAGCGGGTACCATCATCCTGCTGTCCACCATCGTGCTGTGGTTCCTGAGCCGCTTCGGCTTTGTCGACGGTACATTCACGATGCTCGGTGAGGAAGAGATCGGAAACAGCATGCTCGCGGCGTTCGGCAACGCGATCGCATGGATCTTCGCTCCGCTCGGCTGGGGCAACTGGCAGGCGGCTGTCGCCTCGATCACCGGTCTGATCGCAAAGGAGAACATCGTCGCGACCATGGGTACGCTGTACGGCGGCGGTCAGCTCAACACATGGGCGGCTATCGCTCAGGTATTCACCGGCGTGACAGGTTTCTCGTTCCTGGTATTCAACCTGCTGTGCGCGCCGTGCTTTGCGGCGATGGGCGCGATCAAGCGCGAGATGAACTCCGGCAAGTGGACCGCCTTCGCGATCGCTTACCAGTGCCTGTTCGCCTATGCTGTCGCCCTGTGCGTCAACCAGATCGGCGGCGCGTTCACCGGTAATCTGAACGTGATCGGTCTGATCATCGCGATCCTGCTGATCGCGGGCATGATCTTCATGCTGTTCAAGCCCTATAAAGAGGCGGATAAGCTCACCAAGAAGGTCAAGATCAAGTGATCGGCTGAGAGTGTCAACAAGCTAAAGCATCCTCAAAACAAAAATAAAAATGACGATTCAAAAAAGGAGATGACAAAATGCTTACATGGATCAGCGAGAATATCGGTACGATCTTTGTCTGTGCCGTACTGATCGCGATCGTCACGGCGATCATCGTCAGTATGGTCAGGAAGAAGAAGCAGGGCAAGTCGGTCGTATGCAACTGCGGCAACTGCAAGACCTGCGCGATGTCAGGCTCCTGCCATAAATCCTCATAATACATAACGATATTTCATCAGGGCAGCCCGCGGAATCCCTCCGCAGGCTGCCTTTTTGGTTACAATTATATGACAAAACGCCTATTTTCTCTCCGTAAAGTTGACAAATGATATAAAAAAAGGTAAATTTATAGTGTATATTCTCATCTATATTATATCAAAGGAGTATTCGGATGAAACCAATCATAAAGCATGCGCTTTCCCTTTTGCTTTCTCTGGTCATGGCGGTCAGCGTCGCGACAGCCGCCGTACCTGCAGCCGAGTTTAACAGTACCGGGTCATCGTCAGCCGTGATAACCGTCAGCGCGGAAGATATCGAGACGCTGGGCCCGATCGAAGCGATCCAGAATGCGCTGGACACGGCACGCGATAACGCGACCGAGAGTGATCCCTACACGGTCGTCATCCCCGCCGGCACATACGGTCTGAACACCCTTCTGCGCATCTACGACAATACCACGCTCGATATGCGCGGCGTCACCCTCGTCCACGAGAGCGACACCAACATCATCAAGGTCGGCGCAAAGGATACCAACGAGGAGGGTCCCGAGGGCTACTGCTACCAAAACATCCACCTGGTCGGCGGCGTACTGGACGGTAACCAGGGCTCGAACACGCTGATCAAGGTTTTCCACGCGAAGAACTTCACCATGGACGGCGTGACCCTGTGTAACGACCTCAACGCGCATATGATGGAGGTCGCGGGCGTAGACGGCATGACCATCCGCAACTGCTCCTTCCGCGATCAGATCCTTGAGAAGGGCAACTTCGGCTATGAGGCGCTCCAGTTGGACGTCCTCTACCCCTTCCATATCTATGAGGCTCATGCCGAGGCGCTGAGCATGAAGAACGTGCTGATCGAGGGCTGTACCTTCGATAACGTCCCCCGCGGCATCGGATCCCACACCAATATCCTCAATAATCCGCACAGCGGCATCACCATCCGCAACAACTCCTTTACCAATATCAAGAGTATCGCCATCCAGGGCATGGGATGGTCGAACACCAATATCACCAACAACTACATCGACAACGCGCCCCGCGGCATCACGGTCTACTCCGTCATGTACCGCGGCAACGGCACCTATCTCGCCTCCGACTTCTACAAGATCGGTCATGTTGAATCGGACAAGAACATCTCCGAGAAGTATATCGCTCCGGTGAACTCGAACATCAACATTTGCTACAACGAGCTGCACAACATCGGCACACTCGACGATATCTATGCCTCCTACGAGAGCCACGGCATCGCCGTACTGGGCACCAACCTGACCGCTCTCTATCCCAAGAACACTTCCGACGGCTCCGCGGGACTGCCCGTAGGCGAATACTATAACGATACCGTCAACATCCGCGACAACTATATCGACGTCCGCGGTCACGGTATCCGCGTAGAGTACGGCAGGAACGTTGTCATCAAGGGCAACGAGCTCATCCACACGAAGAACACCGTCCATGCCTCTGCCTCCGGATACATGGGCATGCTGCTCAGATACAACTCCAAGTTCACCGCCGTGAACAACAACACCATTATCAAGCCCGAGACGGACGGCATCCAGCTGCGCTCGAGCACCGCGAGCAGCGTGAGCAACAACTATATCGAGAATACCGGCAAGTACGGTATCTGCTCCTATACCTGCACACTCGGCAACGTCAATAATAATGACGTCAACACCACCGCCAATCAGGGTATCTGCCTGATGGAAAGCACCAAGGCGACCGCCGTCAGGAACAACCGCGTCAAAAAGACCGGCAAACACGGCATCTACTTCACCGCCAATACGAGCGCCGCTGACGTATCCGGCAACACGACCCTCAGCTGCGCCAACAACCTCACCTACTACAAGAGCTACAACCTCGTCAAGGCGGGCACCAATTACACTAAGTCCGCCACCCTCGAGAAGTTCAGCCTCGAGAAGGAAGGCGTCATCATGGGCGTAGGCACCGCCTTTATGCTGGTACCCGAGGTCTATCCCGTCAACGCCTTCTCGACCTTCACCTACAAGAGCGGCAATACCGAAATCGTCACCGTCGACAAGTACGGAAGAATCAAGGCTGTCGGCACCGGCTCGACCACCGTTAAGGTGACCGCCAACACCGGCGGCTCAAAGAGCTATCCCGTCACCGTCGACAACAGCGGTACCGTCAAGATCATCGACACACAATCCATCGCGACCCCCGCCATCAGCTCCCTTACCGCCGTAACGAACGGAATAAAGCTCAAATGGAGCGCGGTAAGCGGCGCAAAGGGCTACCGCGTATACCGTCTTGACGGAGCGGGATGGGTCGGACTGGGTAATGTCACAACGACCGAATATACCGATACGAACGTCGCCTTCGGCAACACCTATACCTATACCGTCAGATGCCTTGACGGGAACCATAATCCGATCAGCGACTATAATCATACCGGCTGGAAGATCGCCTACGGGCTGTCTACCCCGAAGATCACCTCCGCTGTATCCGCCGCCAACGGCGTCGTTGTAAGCTGGGGTAAGGTACCGGGCGCCTTCGCCTACCGCGTATACTGTAAGAACGCGACAGGCTGGACGAATCTCGGCACCGTCACGACCACATCCTTCACCGATACCAAGATCAAGTCCGGCGAGACCCGCACCTATACCGTACGCTGCGTCGATAATAAGGGCGTATTCACCAGCAACTTTGACCGCACCGGCGTAAAGGGCAGCAGACCCGCCGCACCGAAGGTCAACAGCATCTCGAGCTCAATCGACGGCGTTCTGCTCAAGTGGAACGCAATCAGCGGCGTTTACGGCTACCGCGTCTTTAAGAAGAACAGCGCCGGCAGCTGGGTACGACTCGGCACTACCACTGCGAACACCTTCACCGATACTGCCGCCGTCAGCGGCACGACCTACATCTATACCGTTCGCTGTATCGACAAGAATGACAGCTACATCAGCGACTTCAACCATACCGGCTTCAAGATCACCTATATCGCCGCGCCGAAGGTCAACAATATCGTTGTCGTCAACAACGGCGTCACTCTGAGCTGGGGCGCTGTCAAGGGAGCGAGCAGCTACCGCGTCTTTTACAAGAACGCCTCGGGCGACTGGATCAGGCTCGCAAAGGTGACCGGAACCTCGTATACCGACACCGCGATCGAGCAGGGCGAGACACGCGTCTACACCGTCCGCTGTATGAACGCCAAAGAAAGCTACATCAGCGACTTCGTTCACGACGGCTTCACGGCGACCCGCTACGCGACGCCCGACTTCACGCTGACGAATGAAGCAACCGGCGTAAGGATCAGCTGGACTCCCGACAGCAACATCGACCGCTACCGCGTATACCTGCACAACGGCAAGAGCTGGACAGCGCTCGACACCGTATACGGCGACAGCTACCTCGATGAGAATGTCCGCGCAGGCGGCGCCTACACCTACACGGTACGCGGTATCGGCGCAAACGGCTACCCCGACAGTTTCGCGACCGGACATCAAAGCCCGGGCAAGAAAATCACCTATCAGCCCGCCGTTATCCCGACCGGAACAGATGTATCCGAAGGATCGGTCCCCGAAGAAATAACCGAATAACGATACATAAAGCCCGCGGCTCAAAGGAACCGCGGGCTGATTTTTTATTATTGAATATAGCGGATCTCCGCGCCGAAGGGAGCTAGGGAGAGCTTCGCAAGCTTGAAGAACTGCAAGCCAAAAGGGATACCGATGATAGTAACGCACCACAGCAGTCCGAGCATCGCGTTCAGCATCGCCATCAAAAATCCGCCGAAGATAAACCACAGCACGTTGATGAGGAACGAAACTGCGCCGCCTGCGTAGACGATCTCCTTACCGAACGGGAAGAAGGACATACCCGACAGCTTGAAGCACTGGAGCCCGATCGGGATACCGATGATCGTGACGCACCACAGAAGCCCCGTCAAACACCAGGCAAGTCCGCTGAGAATCCCGCCGAAGAGGAACCATAAAACATTACCGATCGAACGCACCTCATACACCGCCTTTACTTCTGTGTCTAAGATAGAACATCAGCGCCGTACCCATCAGGGCATGACCGTACTCCGCGCTGCCGAAGGAGCGGATCACCTCGTCGACGGGCTTCAGCTCATAGGTCAAAAGCTCGTCATCATCGAGAGCCTGTTCGCCTGTCGGCTGTAAATCCTCCGCCAGATAGACGTGGTAACGGTTCTTGAACAGCGCCGGATTCGGGTAGACGGTACCCAGATGAATCAGACTGTTCGCCTTGAAGCCCGTTTCCTCATAGAGCTCTCTCGCCGCCGCCTGAGCGGGGTCTTCACCCGCGTCCGCGACGCCGCCGGGGAACTCTACGCTGATCGCCTCTGCCGCGTGGCGCCACTGACGCACGGTCACGAAACAGCCTTTGTACTCGGCGATCACCATGACCCAGTCGGGCGCGTCCATCGCAATATAATCGCCCTCGAGTCCGTTCGGCGAAACCTCATGCTGTTCGTTGACGTCGAACACCGGCGTATGCAGGAGCATACGGCTGTCGGTCGTCGTCCATTTCAGCTGTTCATCCTTCACCGTGAACGCCCCTTTCGCTTATCTGCGTACTCCATATCAAAGCCGCATTGTTCACAGTAATAATACTGCCTTCTCCTCGCCTTTCTGCCCATGGAGCCGCCGATCAGACTCAGCGGTCCAAGGAGCAGGATACCGATCGACGCCTGCTTGACGCTGAAGCCCTTGTTGCTCTTAGGGTCAACGGGCGCCCATGTATATTTATTTCCGCATCGAGGACACTTATCGGGCGCTTCGGTCAATTTCTTTCGTTTCTTCATCCGTATCACCTCACGGCTGTACGAGCTTCAGAATGGTTTCATAAGCGCTCTTGTCGCAGGTATAACCACGCATATAAGCATCGTATGGGGCGGTCATACGCATGATGATACCGTTATCCTGTACCATATACACACCCAGCCATGCCTTCTCTCCGTTAAACGTTCCTGTGAAGCTGATATGAATGACGTTGGTGGAAGGCTCGGTGTCCTTAGTCTCTGACTTAGTGAGACTCCGAATACGCTTGAACAACTCCACTGCCTCATCGCCCTTGAGAGAGAAATCCTTCTCGCCGTTGACCGAGCCCAGACATTCGATCTCCGTAATATCGGAGAGCGCAGCGTCGATCTTCGCGCCCTTTGCGGTCGCGATCGGTATCGTATCGGACTGACAGCCGGTCAGCACGACTGCCAGCAGCATCAGTACCGTCAAAAGACAAACTATCCGTTTCATCATTCTTACCTCCGTTATTTCTTCGTTACTTCATAGGTATCGCGCTCGATCATAATGTCATAGTTCAGCATGCTGCCGTCGGGCGCTTCCAGCGTAAACGTCGCCTGACCGCTGTGCGTGAGCTCGGCATGTACCAGATAATCCTCGGTGGCTTCTTCATAGCGGATCGAAAGATCACCGTGGGAGTCGCTGTCCCAATAGACCTTGTAGCTGTCGTCAAAGGTCGTCGCAGCGGTCTCTCCCCCGCTCGACAGGATATCGGTGCTGTAGACAGGGGGCTTGACGAAATTGTACACCGTCCCGCCGACGATCATCAGACCGCTGATGATCAGCGCGGCGAGCTTAACCCGCTTATCGGAGAAGATACAGAGTGAATAAAGTACCAAGGAACCCGCGCAGAAGATCGTACTGTACAGATGGAACGGGAACGAGAACAGCATCTGTCCGAAGTATGAGCTATAATGCCCACCGACCAGAAGCAGCATCGGCGCGAGGATAATCAATCCCCACGGACGGTCCTTCTTCATATAATAGCCGATAAAACCCATCGGAAGGGTCAGGATTGTCCACAAGATCCAGTTGCGGTAGTACTGCATGACCGACCACCCGAGGAAGGGTACTTCGACCAGATAGATCAGCGGCTGGCTGATCAGGAAGAACACAAAGCATTTAAGCGCTGAATCGACGTTGCTCTTTGAGTTCATGATAATTAGAATACCGAACAGTACCCAGCGGTCAAAAAATATCGCCAGATCACGCAGGGAGGTGTCATACAAGAACGGCACCTGATTGATCAAACCGGTGTATACGCCGATCGCTACAGCGAAGATGATCAGCTTCGGCCATGTCAGATTGATACCGCCGAAAATCTTTTTGAGCACTTTCATGAGGCTTTCTCCTTTGGCTTTTTAGGAGTGATTTTTTTGAAGATCACACGCTGGATCAGCGAGGCGAGATACGCCGCGACCATGAACGGGATCATGAACAAGAGATAATTGCGGTATACGTGACCGCTGTAGAAGGAGGTGGTTGCGTAGACCTTCCTCCCGATGCTCGTCGCGATGTAGATCTCGAGCGAGAAGCCGCCGAAGAACGCCATCAGCTTATCGAGCTTGAGCTTGGAGAGGGTCACGAACGTCTGCGCCATCACAAAGGACAGCGCGATACCCGTCAGCGAGCCGTAATAGCGATAATAAAAGCCGTGGAGGGTCGAGCCGCCGTACAGCGGGACACCCAGCCCGATCACCACCATGCACACGATCAAAAACAGCGGCGAAAACCTGCGCTTCTCTTTAACGAGCCTGCCCATGTACATGCCGATGATGAACACCGTCAAGCGGGGCAGGATCTTATCGAAGTTATCCCACGCGACCGGGAACAGCCGATACACGGCATAGGTCAGCCCTACCGTCACGAGCGCGAGGATCGCCGTGCGGAGCAGGGCGAAGCGCTCCTTATAATGGATGAAGCGGTAGATCAGGGGAGAAAGCAGATAGAACGCGATGATCGACGGCACATACCAGAAGACGATCGGGTCGTCCTCGCCTGTCCAGTAGTTCACCGCCAACGCCGCCTTGAAGAACAAGCCGACCTGATGACTCGCGATCAGGCACATATAGAAGATATACGGTACCGCAAGCAGAAGATACGGCAGATAGATCCTCAGCAGCCGCCTGAGGTAGAAGCTACCGAGCCGCGGCTTCTTCGACAGTGAGAAATACAGTCCGATACCCGACAGCAGGACGAAGATATCGACGCCGATGTTGCCCAT
Organism: uncultured Clostridia bacterium; assembly: GCA_947166135.1. Classification (GTDB taxonomy): domain Bacteria; phylum Bacillota; class Clostridia; order Oscillospirales; family Acutalibacteraceae; genus Ruminococcoides. The sequence goes on from CAMVDB010000023.1 coordinate 26,242, forward strand.
CGACAGCACCTCGGCAATCAGCTTCATTGATCCGCCGAAATGCACCTTACCCAGCGCCATACCGTGGAACAGTACGATCCACAGTGCCGACAAACCGTAGATGGCGTTGCGGTAAGTGCTCAACGATGAGAAGCTTAGCTCATCGCGTCTGAGAGATTGTTCCTCCAATCGGATCCTCCCTTTCGTTTACATAACTTAGTTCATTATACATCAAAGAATGATATTTGTCTATGAAAAAAGCCCCGAAAGCCTCGCTTTCGGGGAACATTTACAATTGATTCATTCCTTCGGCATCGGCTCTGAGCAGAATGATCTCCCACAGCCACGCGGGCTGAGCGTCCAAAGTGTCCGTGAGCTTTTTCAGACTCCGCTTGCCGGTTCGCCGATCGAGCACAGCGAACATCCGCTGAATCGGATCGCCGGCGGTCAGGCTGTCGGCGATATTGCTGTTTCGGTAGGCTTTCAAGGCAGTACAGAACTCTTTATCGGTATATTCATCACGCCTGCTCACGGGGATCTCGGCGAGCATATTACAAAAACCGCTCCAATACTCGGCGGTCGAATCGAGCTTTGTATCCCGTTCCACAAGACCGGTGCGGTGGAAGTACGACTGTACCGTCTCCCATGAAAACTGCTTATACAGCTTACCGTCGAGAAACAGCTCAAAGATCTTACAGTCATCCATGCCGACATAGCTCGTGCAATTATACCTCACTCTGCCCTTCATGCTGTCGGCGAGCATCTCCTGCTCAAGATACTTCCTCATCCCGCTCCATGAGCCAAGGGTCTTTCCCATACCTTTTCCTTTCTTATGCGTTGAAAGCCGTAAACCTTTCCTTTCGGTATTAATCCGAAAGCTGATACGCGCAGTTCGGCGTTATCAGATCAAAAACCGTTGCCGGCTCAGCATCGGGGGTCAATAGCTCGCAATCCGGCAGAATCACATTCCCGTTTGCGTCCCGATGGGAAGGGATCTCGGCGTAGAGCTTACCCTGCTCATCATCACGGTAGAAGCTCCACACACCCGAAAACGCAGGGTTTTCCCTGATTTGCTGTTCCGTCAGACCGGTGACCGGCGAGACCCAAACCGCAGTATTTCCGGTGGAGCTTCCGCCCGTCATGATCCAATCGGCAAATGTCATTTCATGGGGCAAATGATAGGTTCCTCTTCCCTCTATCGTAAAAGATACATTGTCGTATGTCCAGGGGTCGTTATCGTGGATATATGTTTCTTCCGCAGCCGTAGGGTTATAATACAGGTGGTAGCATATATTCTCCGCAGCATCGGGCGACGATTCGCTGCCGTCGTTTGAACAGTGAGCAACGATGATGGACGTAGAGTTGACGTATCCGCAGATACCGCAGAGGATCGTCTTGCCGCCCGCCTGAGATACGATCTCACCGGTATTTCGGCAATACGAATAGGTGCAATATGACTTGCCGCCCTTCATATAGCCGACGATACCGCCCATATAAGAAAGCTCCTGTGCATTGTCGTCGGTACAGGTGATATTTCCGCTGTTCTCACATGAGATGACGGTTTTCATGACGTCGCTCGTTTCGAGATTGCCGCCCAGACCGCCGATATATTTCGCAGAAGTCGTTACAGCGCCGCTGTTCCGGCAGTTCTGCATCATGACAGAACCGCTCGATTTCGCGACCATACCGCCGGCATAATAGCTGACTCCCTGAGGAACGGCGGTGATTGCACCGTCGTTGACGCAATTCGAGAGAGTCAATTCGCCGGTCATGCGGCAGATGATCCCGGCGGAATGATAGGCTGATTCGACAGCGCCGTGATTCTCGCAGTCGAGAAAAGTCGCCCACACGGTTGCATACCCGACCAGACCGCCGGCATAGTACTTGCCGGTCACAGAAACATCAGCTTCATTTTTGACGTTGATACAGGTGAGCCGAGAGCCTTCGCATGCCAACGCGCCGATCCTGCCGCTTGAAGAGGAAATGCTCCCCTGTATCGTCAGATTCTTCACCACGCCGCTGAGGTTGCTGAAAAGCGGCTTCTCTGTTGTGACCGTATGACCGTTTCCGTCCAGAGTACCGAAAAACTGCGCCCCATAGCCGGAGGACAGCGTCAAATCCTTTGTAAGATAATAGCTTCCGTCCTCTCTCATCGCGAGGAAGTCCTCTTGTGAGGAGATAGGCTCGCCCCGAACAACGTCGTCTTGCGGGATGAGATTCAGCCTGATAACAGCGTCAAGCTGTTCGGTCGGCACGCCGATATATTCATTCAAGAAGCGGTAGGTCTTCTCCTGCAAGGTTTTTCCGTCATAATTCTTGATGAGTTTCGGATACCTTGAACGGATCGACGAAACAGAGCGCGAGCCGCCGATCGAGCCGAAATTGGAATAAAGGTAATCGCGGATGATATCTGTCTCGCTCATGCCGAGGAGCGCTTCGAGACAATACGCGACCATACCGGTTCGGTCGGTTCCGATCGCACAGTGGAAGATGACGGGATAGTTCTCCTCCTTTGAAAGCACCTCGAATACGCCGCGCAACGAGCCGACGTTGTCCTCGGAGTATGTACCCTCAAGCATATTGCCTGAATAGTCCATCGGCAGAAGGAAATAATTCACATCCTCGCCGAGCATACTTCTTGTAACGCCGCCGTATTCGTTTGTAGACGCCTTGCGCAGGTCGATCTCCGACTTCACGCCGAGGTTCTCTCGCATTTCGGCGATACCTTTTTCCGTGATCTTACGGCTGCCGTCGCTGTTATGCAGTTTTCCGCAGCGGATGATACGCCCCTGTCTTACGGTGTCGCCGCTGAGAGTGGTATACCCGCCGAGATCGCGCACGTTCGTGATGCCGCTCACATAGAGATTGCGCGGTCCGTTCCGCTCTGTCGTGAAAGATGCGGTCTCGCTTTCGTAACGCTTGCCGCCGATCTCAGACGCAACCTTCCAATAATAGGTGACGTCCAGCTCGAGATTCGTGACTTGATAGGACGTCTCGGCGGTGGAATAGGTCTTTGCATCGGAAAAGTCCTCCGCTCTCCCGAAATACAGAGTATAGGTACATTCTTCTGCTGAAATGCCATTTTCCGCAGCGTAGGCTTCATCGATCTGTGTGCTCCAAGTCAGCGTGATCTTCGCGGGACGGCTGAGCTCCTGCGTACCGTCCGCATAGCTCGCGATATCCTGGAGCGGACCGTTCAGGTATTGCTGCTGCAGATCGGTATGGACCGAAACACGGTCGCCGAGAGATGCGGGAAGGATTTTTACGGGAGGTGCCGCCTCATCCGCAAAGGTGATCAATACCGTAGGCACAATACAGGAAATCGTCAGAACAACAGAGAGAATAAGAGAAATAATGCGTCGATTCATTCCGGGTTTCATTTCTTGTATCATCATAGCCGCCTCCGTGATCTAATTTGTCATAATAGTATCATAAGATTTCTAATTATTCAATATACCAAATAAAATTTTCCCGAAAGCACTGCTTTCGGGAAACATTTACATTTGAGTCATGCCTTCGGCTCTTTGACGTCACGGCTGTTGCCTTCCCACGACTCGCGGAACATCATCGCGCCCGCGATCAGAAGGAGCGCAACCGAGATCCAGATCGTGCGGATGCCTAGCCATCCCGACAGCACGCCGCCGACGCCCGCGCCGACAGCGAAGATCAGGATGATGCCGAAGAAGTGCAGCGCCTTATACAAAGCGGGCTTCTCATGCGTGCGCAGAAACTGCGAGAGGCTCTCGGTACCGCTGCGGAGATTGCCGATGCACATGGTGCTCGCGTAGCCGAAGCCGTGAACCTTGCGGAAGGTCTGCACCTGCATGGCACAGGTAAACGAGACCAGCATATTCGCGATCATATGGTACTCCCGCGGCATAAAGCCGACCGCGGCGAGCACGAGCGCCTCGATCAGAATGACGATCTGGCGCCAATGGATACGGTTCTTCTCCTTGAAGAAATGCTCGATCCTCTCGGCGGCGAAGATACCCAGCGCGAACGACAGCAGCGGCAGCATATACCGCAGACCGCCCGCGGGATCGCCGGACATGAAGTTCTGGCTCATCAACACGACGTTGCCCGTCTGAGCGTTGGCAAAAACGCCGTCCCTGACATTATAGGTGTAGGCGTCCTGCAGTCCTCCCGAGAAGGACAGCACGGCGCTCAGCCGAAAGCTCTCCGACGTCTGCATAGAAAACCTCCTCGCTTTTCATCATAATCCACATACCTGTCACTTCACTTTCTGCTACTATACTACCACAACAGACTCGATTAATCAATCTATGAAAAGCATAAATCATCCCCGAAAGCGAGGCCTTCGGGGATCGATGTATCATATCTCAGTGTGAATTATTCTTGGGCATAAAAAATCAGGCAACCTCACATAAGGCTGCCTGCTATAGTATAGATTAATGCTGTAAATCAGAATTTGTCAGACCACCATGCTGTTTTCTTACATACTCCATGGAAGTTGAATATTCGGTACATCCAACGCCGTTACATCCTGCAGATCGTAGGTGATGCCGTTATCCTCCAGTTCTTTCAAAAAAGCATTGACGATCACCGGACTTGAAAACGGCTGAATGAAGTCAAGCGTAAAACGTCCGTTTACCGCCGCGATCTCAACACATGGATAGTTACCTGTCGCGCCTGTCCATGTCCGGAAGTCACGAATATACTTTTCTGCTTCTTTATAGTTTGCCTTTCCCACATAACTTACCGTAGCTGTGACAACCCTGCCTGCCAGTTTACCGATATAGGATGCCACCTCCATACGCTCCGTGTCGCTCTCTTTTGAGATAAGCAGTCCATTGATCCCTTTTTGCGACGCTACCCCCATCAGCACATTCTCCTCCTGAGCCTGAGCAAAGACCATTCCCCGGTATGCAGTACCCTGCATTTCAAGAGACCAATCGCGCATCTTGTCCTTGTATTCAAGCATAACTCCGCCGACCAAGCTCTGATGCGCCAACGGTGCGTGAAGCGCCTTTCTCTGATTCAAACAAAGAGTAATGCGAATCACATTCTCAGCCTTCGGGAACAGTTTCGCGATAGCCCGGCTAAGCAGCAGAGAAACCATCGTTCCGGGGCTGCCGTCATTGTCCAGATTGAACCTCATGAATTCGGATTCCGATATAGCGATACTGTATACGGTATGGTGATGATCTTCCTCAAGACCCGCCGAGGTGATGAGATTCAATGCGTCGGACATAAGCTCATTTTGCTTAGGGCTTGGAAGATCTGTTCTGTTCGCTACAGGGTCGAGCCATTCTTCTTCGGGGATTTCCTCACCAACAAGACGGATACCCTCTTCTTTTAGTTTGACATTGTAACGTTCGGAACAGTAGTAATAAAGAAGTGTTCTCACCACTTCATACGCTCCCGTACCGTCAGTCATGCCGTGAAACACATCCAAAATGATCCAATTATCCTTCCGGCAGAATGCAATCATATGGTAATTTGACTCCTCTGAATTAAGATCCACTCCGTGAAGCGAATCGGTAATGACGACAGGTCGATGGTTTTCAACGAAATAATAACCGTCTTCTTTTTTCTGTAACTCAACACAGAAATACGGATACCTTTTCATCGTCATATCCACAGCACTGCGAAGGATCTCCGGATCAATCAGATCGCGCATTCGAATTCTGATTCTGATTTCATTAGGGCTTTCTTTGGTTGTAACATATAGCGGACGTAGCTCTGTAAATAA
>CAMVDB010000024.1 GCA_947166135.1 uncultured Clostridia bacterium
TCTCGTTGCAGGCGATACGCGCGGCGATCTGCTGGTCGCCGCCCTGAGAGCCGCCCAGGAAGGTCTGGATCTCCAGACCGGTCGCCTCAGCAACCATCTTGCCGGTGGTTCCGGTCGCACACATCTTGTTTCTGCTCAATACGCCGCAGTAAGCGATACAGAACTGTACCATCAACTCTTTCTTCTCGTCATGTGCAATAATCGCTATGTTCATACACGCACCTCCATTAATCATTTACAAAGGCAATTACAGTAAGCTTATACTAAATTCTACGAATTTTTGATAATGATCGGAACGTCAACGCCCTCCAGACGCTTGACGATGGTTTCAAAGATAATCCCCGTCTGTGACCAGTTGTTGGTCAGCGCACCTCTTTGGGCGAGGGCGATCACGCGGATATCCTCGGGGATGACGCCGATCAGCCGTACGCCCGCCTCGTCGATCACCTCGTCAAGGTCCTTGTACAGACCCATCTTAAAGAAGCGCTCGCGGTCGAAGCGGTTGATGATCAGCCTGCGGTCGGAGATTCCCAGCTCCTCTAAGCGGTAACCGATATTCTTACAGCCGCGGATGCTGATAGGCTCGGGGTTGATGACCAGGAGCGCTCTGTCGGCGCTCGCCGCGGCGGCAACGAAGCCGGAGCCGGTGCCTGCGGGCGAATCGATCAGTATATAATCGAAATCCTCCCGTACCTTATCGACGAAGTTTTTGACCAGCGAGGGACTGACCTCATCGTCGGCGTATAAGGGCGCCGCGATCGTGTACAGCTCGAAGTCGCCGTCGATCTGATACAGCGCTTCCTTAGGCTCACAAGCGCCGCTGACAACGTCGGCAAAGTCATATACCAGCCGGTCGGAGATACCCAGCACCATATCGACGCCGCGCATCCCGCTGTCGCAGTCAATGATTAATACTCTTTTATTGTTTTTAGCAAGAGCCGCGCCGAGACCCGCACAAACAGTGGTTTTGCCTGTGCCGCCTTTACCGGAGGCTACTACTATTACTTCACTCATTTTGATAATACCTCATTTGTATTGTAGCATAAAATCGAAAAAAGAGCAACTCCCACGAGCTGCTCTTTTTGTAGAATTGTAAATATGAAATTTAGACACAATCACCAAAAACATGATGTCTATCTTATTTATATTAATTGCTTTTACTACTTTTAACCAATTTTTATACGTATCAGCTAAAATTCCACGAGCTTTTCTTGACTTCCTTGAGGGTCTTTTTGTAGAAGTAGGCGTCGAGGATATCGCACGCCGTCTCCTGCGGCAGATAACTGCGCGCACCGTGCTCAAAGACGATCGCCAGCGCGACCTCGGGCTTCTTATACGGCGCGTAACAGATAAAAACGTTATGGTCGGAGCCTGCGTTCTCCGCCGTACCGGTCTTTGCTGCGATCTCGATCGGGTAGCGACCCGCGCGCTCGGTGTTGGGATAGGTTTTCAGCACCTGATCCATCGCTTCATGCACCAGATTATTGTTGCGCTCCGATACGCCGGTCTCGGCGACGATCTCGGGCTTCTCGGGATCGTTGTAAAGAACGGTCTCGTCCCGCTCGTAGTTGACGATCTTGCGCACCAGATGGGTACGGTAGCGCACGCCGTTATTGGCGATCGTCGATACATAAGTCGCAAGCTGTACGGGCGTAAAGGCGTTATCACTCTGTCCGATCGCCGCCTGTACGGTGTTGCCCTCGAACCACATCGTCGAGTCGCGGCCCGCCAGCGTACCGGTGCCCTCATAGACCTCTAAGCCGGTTTTCGCGCCCAGTCCGAGCTTCTCCGCGTACATGTACATCGTCGTGATGCCGATACGTCTGCCGACCTCGGCGAAGTAACAGTTACAGGAATGCGCCATCGCGCTCTCGAGTTTGATATCGCCGTGGATACCCAGACAGCGGACGACGTCATCTTTATAGTAATCGTACACGCCCGAGCAGTGGATAGAGGTATCGGGCGTGATGATGCCCTCCTCCAGCGCCGCAGTCGCAACACACGGCTTGAAGGTCGAGCCGGGAGCGAACGCACCGTCGAAGGCACGGTTGAACAGCGGGGTCGTCTCGTTCTCAAAGAGATACGCGCTGTAATCCGCGTCGTAGTAGCGCGAGATATCGAAGTCGGGATACGATACAGCGGCGATGACCGAGTTGTCGCGTACATCCAGCAGTACCGCCGCTCCCGCGACGCAGTCCTCGCCCATCTTGCTCTGTTTCTTGGCGTTCGACGCTTTGGCGGCCTTGACCTCCGCCTTACCGAGCTCCTGCGCGCGACGGATATTTTTGCCGAGCGAGTAAGCGGCGACCTCCTGCACGTTCGTGTCGATCGTCAGGTAAACGGTGTCGCCGGGTTTTGCCTCGACGGATTCCTTCTCGCCGACGATATTGCCGTTTGCGTCGGATACGACGGTTTTTTCTCCCGCCTTGCCGCGGAGATAATCCTCCAGCGCCGCTTCGATTCCGAACTTGCCGATGCTGTCGTCGATGCTGTAGCCCTTATCTTTGTTTTCCTCGTACTCTTCCTCGTTGAGCTTACCGACCACGCCGAGTATATGCGGGATGACCGTGCCGTTCTTAATCACGCGCTCGTTGACCGTGCGTATCTCGACCGCAGGCACGTTCTGGGTACGCTCGGAAACAACAGAAACGGTATCGCTGCTAACGTTGGAGGCGAGTACATATACCTGCTCATAGGAGAAGCCCTTCTTCTCCATATTGTAACGTATCGAGATCACCGCGCGTCGGGTGAAGGGATCGACGATATTGTCGGCATGGTAACGCTCCGCGAGACCCTGTATGATCTCGTCCGCGGTCAGCCCCTCCTTATTGAGCATCACAGACGACTCGATGTACTCGACGTCGCCGTCGCTGCCTTCGTCAAAGACGAAAGCGCCGTCCTGCAGAGAGATCGGCAGCTCGTCGATATATTTCTCCCCGCACTCGTTGAGGATATTCAACAGATCAATGATGATCAGATTCAGCTTGCTTTCATCAGATGAGTAAACCTTATTGATAACGACATTATACGCGGTCTCGTTCACGGCGAAAGGCACGCCGTTAACGTCGAGGATCTCGCCGCGGGTCGCGTCGGAGGTCACGGTATGAGAGGTCGACGCGGCGGAGAGCTTCTTGTACTCGTCGCCCTGGATGATCTGCCAGTTGAACAGCCGTGCCGCAAAGCACAGGAAGATCACCGTCACGAGCAGCGCGCAAAATACGATCCGCAGAGCGGAGCGATCCTTTTTCTGTTCATTCGCGGTATTGTTTCCCGATGAACCGCTGCGCCTGTTGGCGCTGACGATCCGATCGTAGCCTGAGCCGCTGTTATTTGGTTTTTTTTGAAAAAGCTTCATGCGCGTGCCTCCTCTCCGTTAAGATTGTCTTACCGTTACCCTTCGGGATTCAATCGCTTTTGTATCAATCTATTCAAGAAGTAAAACGGGATCGTACAGATCCATGTCAGTACCATGCGCGAGATCAGATGGCGGGTAAAGTACAGCCACCCGTCATCCAGCCCGGGAATGATGAAACGCACCAGATAATAGAGCATGAACAGCGCGCCGATTGTCACCGCGGCATACAGCAGGAAGTTCAGAAAGGTCGCCATGATCAGGTTATTGGCGGCATAGCCCACGATAAAACACACCACGGTCAGCGTGATGGTGAACAATCCTATGCTGTTGGTGTAGCTGATATCGGTAAGGATACCCGCCGTCATGCCGATCAGCATCGCGGGTATCTCGCGTTCAAAAATCGCCGCGGTCAGCGCAACACACACCGGCAGCACCGGCTTTGCGCCGAAGATCTCCGGCAGCAAGTGCGGGGTAGTGGAAAGCGCGAACGCGACGATGATCTCTATCACATACGCCAGATATCTGAAAAATGAATTTGCCCGATCCGACAAAATCCTCTCTCCTTTAATAATTGTCATAGTGAGGAGCAGGGCATAACCCTGCAACGCGGCAAGCTCAACCGATTAATTATTGTCGCGTTATTATTCCTTGCTCAGGATCTCGCCCATACCCTGATACGAGGTGATCACCGCCACATCGACGATCTTGTCGATCTTGTCATACGGCTCGATCACGGCATAGTGAGAGGTGTCGTATGTATCGTAGCCGATCTCAATGACCTCGCCCAGCACGATATCCTTGGGATAGATGCCGGCGGTACCCGCGGAGGTGATGATATCCCCCTCCTTGACCTTGTGCTCGGAGTTGAGCTTGGTGAAGGTGGTGCGGTTGTTTTCGGCAAATTTTGCAGAGCCGGTGATGATGCCTGTGTCGCCTGTCGCCTTATCGATCGCGCCGATGCTGGTCTGAGGCGATAGCACCGTCACCACCTTGGCGGTATAGGCGTCAGCCTCCGAGATCCAGCCGACCAGGCTGTTCTCACCCAGCACGGGATTACCGACGCTGATACCCGAAGCAGTACCCTTGTCGATCGTAAAGGAGCCGAACTCGTCGTCGCTGTCGCGCCTGAGCGCCCGGGCGGGTATGAGGGAAAAATCCTCGTGCTCCTTCTTCAGTCCGTAGAACTTCCAGAGTCGGGTATTCTCTTCCTTGACGTCGTAGTAATCGATCAGCCGCGCTCTGAGCTCGCGATTCGCCTTGTTGAGCAGCTCGTTCTCGGATTTCAGCTCGCTGTAGCTCTTCTCCTCGCTCTGATCCTGCGACGCGGCGGCGGTGACCTTTGACAATCCGTACGTCAGGGTGTTGAAGGTCGTCGAAACGACATTGTTCTCCACATTATGGGTGAAGACCGACAGCATGATCAGCACCAGGAGCACGGATAAGAATATTTTGATTTTAGGTGAGGATAAAAACTCTTTCATCTTATCAAAAACGTGTAGAGGTCGGCGCCTCGACGACCTGATAACAGTAATATTGATCCGGATAACGGGACGTCGAGGGCGCCGTCCCCTGTGTGATTATTCCTTCGCTCTCTTCGTCGCGACAAAGTTTGGATCGAGGCGCATGCCCGTACCGTCGACAACACAGTCGAGCGGGTGCGCGGCGACCTTGACCGGCATACCGGTCTCCTCTTCGACGAGCTTGTCCATACCTCTGAGCAGCGCGCCGCCGCCGGTGAGCATGATGCCGTTGTCGATGATGTCGGCGGAGAGCTCGGGCGGGGTCTTCTCGAGGGTATCCATGATCGCTTCGATAATGGTCATCAGCGGATCGCGGAGCGCCTCGCGCACCTCCTCGGCGGTGATGCGGATGTTCTTCGGCAGACCGTCCACGAGATTACGTCCCTTGACCATCATCGCGCCTTCGCCCTCATAAGGATAAGCGGAGCCGATGGTGATCTTGATATCCTCGGCGGTTCTCTCGCCGATGAGCAAATTATACTTCTTTTTGATGTAGCTGACGATCGCTTCGTCGAACTTATCGCCCGCGACGCGCACGGAGCACGACGCGACGATATCACCCAGCGATACGATACCGACCTCGCTGGTGCCGCCGCCGATATCGACGACCATATTGCCGACCGGAGCGTCCACCGGCAGACCTGCGCCGATCGCAGCCGCCATAGGCTCTTCGATCAGCTCGACATACTTGCCGCCCGCCTGACGCGCCGCGTCCTCTACCGCGTTGCGCTCGACCTCGGTAACGCCCGAGGGGATGCATATAATGATGCGCGGCTTGCTGAACAATCCGCTGCGGACTACGCTGCGGATAAAGTACTTGAGCATCGTCGCTGTGATCTCAAAGTCGGCGATGACGCCGTCCTTCAGGGGACGGATCGCGACGATCGAGCCGGGAGTCCTGCCGATCATCTCCTTCGCCTCATGGCCGACCGCCAGCACCAGATCACGCTTGACATCGACAGCGACGACGGAGGGCTCGCGCATAACGATGCCCTTGCCTTTCATATAAACCAATGTATTCGCGGTACCTAAGTCAATTCCAATATCCTTTGAAAACATGTCTGTCCCCTTTCCGCCCGAGGGCGCAAAATCATTTTGGTTTCGTGTTTATTATAGATAGTTTAGTATCATAGTTTAGTATCACTATTATACCCTGTTTCCTTTGATATAAAAGGAGATCCACACTGATTTTATCCTTTGCCCGTCGATCCGAAGCCTCCGGCGCCTCTGTCGGTGTCGCTGAGCTCATCAACGACCTCGATCTCGGGCAGAACGACCGGCGAGATCACCAGCTGCGCGATACGCTCGTCGGGGTTGATCGTAAAGCTCTGTCGGGTCTGGTTCACCAGTCCCACACATACCTCTCCGCGATAATCGGAGTCGATCACGCCGACGCAGTTCGCCGGAGCGATACCGTGCTTGATCGCGAGTCCCGACCGCGCGAAGATATACGCGACATAGTCGGCGCTTTCGAGCTCGATCGCGATACCTGTCGGGATCAGGCGGATCTCGTGAGGCTCAATGGTCACTTTCTCATCGATACAGGCGTACAGATCCATCCCTGCCGCGCCGGTAGTCGCGCGGAACGGGATCCTGGCGTTTTCTCTCAGTTTTTTGATCTTTAATACACTCATAAGCCTTTTCCTGCAAAAATTAATTAGTTACTGCAAAAAATGAAAGTTGTTTCTTCTGAAAAAACAGCGTATTATCTCTTATAATTTCCGTAAAGAAATAAGGTAATTTTCCTTAAAATAATTCTTTAAAAGATTGTTAAATTTTTAACACCACGTAGATATAACCCATGGGTTTTCCGCTCGAAATCAAGGTTTTTTCTTAATTTCAGCATGATTTTTTCCATGTTATCCACAGAGTTTTCCACAGAAAAGAGGAAAAGTGAGAAAACCTCATTGTTGAAAAGATAATCCTTTTGCGGCATTAAAAGCGGTACACAGTTGTAGATCTCGCTGTATTCTCCGCGCCGTCTGACGATGAACCTCTCATCCTTCCTATCCTGCAAAATTTCATCATTTCTGCAAGAATTATGACCGGCGGGATGGTTGCGGGTCAGCATCAAGGGCACATAACCGTAACGGATAATCCCCACGGGGATACATTTATACAAAGCGTTGATCCGCTTCTCGTCGAGTTCGATACTCAGGATCGCGTCGGTGATACCGTAGTCCTTCGCCCATCTCAGCGTATAGGAATTCGCGATATTCATGCCGAAGCCCGCGTGAACGGTGAAGCCGAGCTCCCTGCCCATATAGACCGCGGCGATATTATGCGCCATCAGGTGGCTGATGCCGTTCTCTCTCAGCTTTTTGAGCCGCGCGAAAATCTCCGCTTCATTAGAGAAGGTCGCGCGCGGCACTTCTATGCCGATATTAAAGCCTTTTTCGATATACTCGTCCAGCTTATCCGTGTCCGACATGCCGAACAGGTCGACGAAAATCATATCCATCTCCCGCATACTGTCGGGGATATTCAGATTTTGCGTAACGGCATAGCTCTTTGTATGTGTACACTCTCCGCCGCTTAAAACAGCGGAAAGGTCGATCTCATTTATCGTGTAATGATGACAGATTTCGCGCGCCGTGTCAAGTTGTGCCAGCGCTTCACGCCGTAAAGCATTCAGGGCGGCAGCAGGAGCCGCGGCGTCGGACGAAATATCACAGTTGATCTTATCGATCAGATACGGCGTGCCGCCTGTTTTTGACAGGCTTTGTGCCGCGCGTTCGGCGGAAAGCGGAAGATTGACGGCTTTTTCGACCGTTTTTTCACTTTCGACCGAAACGGTATGTTCACCGTCCGAAACGGTCAGCCGCATTTTTTCACCGGTACGCGCGAAAAAGCTCATATCCAGCGGAATATGCCGGTATTCGTCTTTGTAGTAGGTTCGGATCTCTTTGAGTAATTTGGAATCGGCGGAAACGACATCGCTCTTTTGACGATAGCCGAACATGCTCTCTCCCAACTTTCCGCTGAGATAACCGTCGGTAAAGCCGGTACGGGAAAAGACAGCCTGCAGCCTCTCACCCGACGCCTCGGTCACGAAGCCGAGATTGCGTGCTTCACGCGCCGCTAAGGTCGCCGCTCCGACATACTCGGGGCGCTTCATCCGACCCTCGATCTTGGCGCTAGCAACACCCATCTCCTGTAATTCTCTCAAAAAATGCAGAGAGCCGTTGTCCTTCAAGCTCAGCGCATGGTCGTTGTCGCCGAATCGCATTGGCAGTCGGCACGGCTGGGCGCACATACCGCGATTTGCGGAACGCCCGCCGAGCATCGCGGAAAAGTAGCATTGACCGCTGACGCATATACACAGAGCGCCGTGGACAAATACCTCCAGCTCCACCTCGGGACAGAATTCGTGGATCGTTTTGATTTCCGCCAAGCTCAACTCACGGGATACGACCACCCGCTCGAAGCCCATCTCATACAGCGCCTTTGCGCCGTAGGGCGTATGGACGGTGAGCTGGGTCGAGGCATGGAGCGGCAGCTCGGGCACGATATTCTTTATAAGGGATACCAAGCCTAAATCCTGGATGATCAGCGCGTCGATATCCGCTTTTGCTGCAGTCTTGACCAATTCCAGCGCCCGCGGCATCTCGTCGTCGAAGATCAGGGTGTTCAGCGCCAGATGCACCTTTACCCCGCGCTGATGACAGTAGCGTACGCACTCGCGCAGCTCGTCATCATCGAAATTATGTGCCGACGCACGAGCGGAAAAGCTCTTTGACCCGATATAGACCGCGTCGGCGCCGCTGTGGACGGCAGCGATCACGCTGTCGAAGCCGCCCGCCGGAGAGAGTATCTCGATCTTATTCTTCATCTAAGTCAAAGAAGGAGTACTGGCGCTGCTGGGTATAGCCCTTCTGCTCCTGTTCCTTCGCCTTCTGTTTATACGGATTGACATGGCTGTGCTCGTGGCGGTTCTTTTTCTTCTTCTCGGGCTTGATCTGCTCCTCTTCCTCGTCGAAAAATAAATCATCCTCGGCGGTGATGGTTTGCTCCTCTACGGGAGGCTCCTCGGGGAGTGGGATCTCTTCTGCGACAGGCATTTCCTTCATGGTCGATTGCTGACGAAAGGACTCGAAGCGTTCCTCGGAGCGGCTGAGCTGTTCTTTCAGCTCAGCGACCTGCTTTTTCAGCTCGTCGATCTCCTTTGCGCTGTCAGCAAGCGCCTTCTGCGCGTCTTCGTCGGACTTACGATCCTCGATCAGGCGCTCATACTCCGCCTTCAGCAGATTATAGTCGCCGGTAAGCTTCGCGTTATTGTCCTGCAGGCGCTCGATCTCGTGAACATAATCCTTGATCTGTTCCTTTACCGCCGCCAGATTCTCTTTATCGAGCTCGGTATCGTCGGCATAATCCAGCGCCGTCAACACCGCCGCGCGCTCCCGGGTCATATCGCTCGAGAGCACCAGCGAATTGATACGCGAATCGATCTTGGACGCGATATCCAATACATATTTTTCACTTTTATCGGTGAGAATGTTGAACCGCTGTCCGGCGACAAACACACTCACCCGGGTTTTATTATTTTCCATATTGTTTTCCTCTACCTTTTGTAGGGGTCGAATTCATTCGACCCATCGGTTGAAATTGCCGCGGGGCGCATTTCAGGTTGTCATTGCGAGGAGGAACATCGTTCCGACATGGCAATCTCAACATTAGCATTGCGCCCCTCGCAATGACTGTTTTATAAATTCAGCCCCTACATAAGACTGTTGTTTATTCTTCCCCGACTTCCGTTTCTTCCATCTCGTCGACGATCATATCCTCGGGACTCTCTGCGTTACCGTCATCCTCCGCGCTCTGCGCTTCATCCTCATCATGCGGCGCACCGGAAACGGATACGACCTTGTTGTCGCCCTTGATCTTCATAACGGTAACGCCCTTTGCGGGACGGGAGCAAACGCGGATGGTAGACGCAAGGATGCGGATGATGACGCCGTTCTCGGAGATCAGGATGACGTCGTCATCCAGCGGTACGACGGTCAGCGCCGCCACATCGCCGTACTTTGCGACATGGTAGTTGGTCAGACCCTTACCGCCTCTGCTCTGTAAGCGGTAATCGTCGGGAGAGCTGAGTCGTCCGTAGCCGGTCTCGGATACGGTCAGGATCAGCTTATCGGGCTCGATGATACTCATGCCGACGATGCTGTCGCCTTCCTTAAGCTTCATCGCCTTGACGCCGCGGGCGAGTCTGCCCATCGGACGGACGTCGGTCTCGCGGAAGCGGATCGCCATGCCTTTCTTAGTTGCGATGATCACTTCATCGTTACCGTTTGTCATACGAACCCAAGCCAGCTCGTCGCCCTCGTTCAGATCGAGCGCGATCAGGCCGCCCTTACGTGCGGTATTATAGGCATTGAGCGCGATTCGCTTGATGATACCCTTGCGGGTGACCATGATCAGGTACTTGTCCTCGTCAAATTCGGGAATACGGATCATCGAGGTGACCTTCTCATCCTTGTCGGCGTTCAGCTGCAGAATGTTTGCGATATGTACGCCCTTGCTCTGACGGGTCGACTCGGGGATCTCATAGCACTTGATGCGGAATACTCTGCCGAGATTGGTGAAGAACAGGTTGTAGTCGTGCGAGTTCGACAGGAACATCTCCGTCGCGACGTCCTCGTCACGGCGGGTCATACCGGCTACGCCTCTGCCGCCGCGCTTCTGGGTCTTGTAGGTATCGTGAGGCAGTCGCTTGATGTAACCGAACTTGGTCATCGTGACGACGCAGTCCTCCTGCGGGATCAGATCCTCGATATCCACCTCGCCGGTAACGGCGCAGATCTCGGTTCTTCTGGGGTCGGCATATTTATTACGGATCTCGATCGCCTCATTCTTGACAATCTCGAGTCTCTTACTTTCATTTTCGATGATCTCGTTATATTCGATGATCTTCGCGGCGAGACCTTTGATCTCGTCCTCGATCTTCGCCTGCTCCATGTTGGTCAGCTGACCGAGACGCATGGAAACAATTGCCTGAGCCTGCACGTCGTCGAGTCCGAAGCGCTCGCACAGCGCAGCCTTCGCCGCTGCCTGATCCTTACTCTTACGGATGATGGCAATGACCTCGTCGATGAAGTCGATCGCGATCTTCAAGCCCTCTAAGATGTGCATGCGCTCCTTCGCCTTGCGCAGGTCGAAGATGGTGCGGCGCTCGATGACATTCTCCTGGTGCTCGATATAGCACTGCAGCATTTCCTTAAGGGTCAGTACGCGCGGCTCACCGTTGACGATACTCAGCATGATCGCGCCGAAGGTGGTCTGCATCTGGGTCATCATGAACAGGTGATTCAGCACAACCTGCGGAGAAGCCTCGCGCTTGATATCGATCTCGATATGCATACCGTTACGGTCGGAGTGATCCTCGATATTCGAGATACCCTCGAGTCGCTTGTCCTTGACGAGGTTCGCTATATTTTCGATCAGGCGCGCTTTGTTTACGCCGTAAGGGATTTCCGTGACAATAATTTTGAAACGTCCGTTCTTTGCCTCGACGATCTCGGTCTTGGCACGAACGACGATCTTACCTCTGCCGGTCGCGTAAGCGGCACGGATGCCGGAGCGACCCATGATAATACCTCCGGTCGGAAAATCCGGTCCGGGCATACACTCCATCAGATCAGCGACCTCGGCGTCGGGATTATCGATCAAGAGGCACATCGCATCGATGGTCTCACCGAGGTTATGCGGCGGGATATTGGTCGCCATACCGACAGCAATACCGTTGGAGCCGTTGACCAGCAGGTTCGGGAAGCGGGACGGCAGAACCGTCGGCTCCTCGAGCACATCGTCGAAGGTCGGCATGAAATCAACGGTATCCTTATCGATATCCGCCAGCATTTCCGCGGAAATCTTGCTCATGCGGCTCTCGGTATAACGATAAGCCGCAGGCGGGTCACCGTCGATCGAACCGAAGTTGCCGTGACCGTCAACCAGCATGTAGCGCATCGAGAAATCCTGTGCCAGACGAACCATCGCGTCATAAACCGAGGCGTCGCCGTGGGGATGATATTTACCGAGCACTTCACCGACGGTGTAAGCGCACTTACGGTGCGGCTTGGAGGCGGTGATACCGTTTTCATACATATTATAGAGGATACGGCGATGAACGGGCTTCAAGCCGTCGCGGACATCGGGCAGCGCGCGCGCGACGATAACGCTCATCGAGTAATCAAGGAACGACTTGCGCATCTCGCGGTTGATATCGACGTTGATAATCTTGCCGGAGCTGAACTGGGTATGCTCCATCATCTCTTCGTATTCCGCTTCAAAATCCTCATTATTATCAACATTCATGTTCTTGTTCTCATTATCCAAAGGGTTTCACCTCATAACTAATAATGTTATTGCGAGGGCTCGACACGCGCGTCAGCCCGCGGCATTCTCAACCGAATTTCTAAATATTCACTTAATATTTATCAGATATCGAGATTCTGTACATACTTCGCGTTGGTCTCGATGAACTCTCTTCTCGGCTCGACCTGATCGCCCATGAGGATCGAGAAGGTCTCATCCGCCTCCTGCGCGTCGTTGAGCTCGACGCGGAGCATGGTACGGGTCTCGGGATTCATGGTGGTTTCCCACAGCTGTTCGGGATCCATCTCACCAAGACCCTTATAGCGCTGGATCGTGGTTTTACCCTCGATCGAGGCGAGAATCTCGTCGCGTTCCTGATCGGTATACGCGTAGCGATGATTATCCTTGCCCTTGCTGATGCGATACAGCGGCGGCTGAGCAATATAAACATGCCCCTCCTCAATCAGCGGGCGCATATAGCGGAAGAAGAAGGTCAGCAGCAGCGTACGGATATGGGAGCCGTCGACGTCGGCATCCGCCATGATGATGATCTTATCATAACGGAGCTTCTCTGTATCAAATTCGTCGCCGATACCCGCGCCTAAAGCGGTGATGACCGGCGTAAGCTTATCGTTACCATAAACCTTGTCGAGTCTTGCCTTCTCAACGTTGAGCATTTTTCCCCACAGCGGCAGGATCGCCTGGAACTTTCTGTCGCGTCCCTGCTTGGCGGAACCGCCCGCGGAATCACCCTCTACGATGTAGATCTCAGTCTCGCTGCGATCCTTGCTCTGACAGTCGGCGAGCTTACCGGGCAGAGAAGCACTCTCCAGACCCGTCTTACGTCTTACGCTCTCTCTCGCCTTTCGAGCTGCCTCGCGCGCCTTGGCGGACGCGAGCGCCTTATCAAGGATCGCGGAGGCGGAAGCGGGATTCTCCTCCAAATATTCACTGAGCTTATCGGTGATCAGCTTGCTGACCATCGAACGCACGATAGTGTTGCCCAGCTTCGCCTTTGTCTGACCCTCAAACTGCGCCTCGGTGATCTTGACCGAGATGATCGCGGTCAGACCCTCTTTATAATCCTCAAATTCAAGCTTGATATCCTTGTCCTTTTCCTTGATCTTGTTAAACTTCGCCGCGTAGTTGTTCATCACGCGGGGGATCGCCCTGCGGAAGCCCTCTTCGTGCGTACCGCCGTCGGTGGTATGGATATTGTTGGCAAAGGAACGAATATCGGAGTTATAGCTGTCGTTATACTGCATGGCGATCTCTACCTCGCAGGTATTCTCCATATTCGCCGTGCGCAGATAGATGACCTCGTCATGGATCGGGGTATAACCCTTCTTTTTATGGATATAATTGACGAACTCGCGGATACCGCCCTGATAATAAAAGATCTTGTCCTTGATATGCTCGGGATCACGCTCGTCCTTGAGCTCAATATTGACGCCCGCGTTCAGAAAAGCCTGCTCGCGCAGTCTGCGCGCAAGCGTATCGTAATCATAAACGTCGGTATCCTTGAAAATCTCGGGATCCGCCTTGAAGCGTACCTCCGTACCGCGGATATCGGAATGATCGACGACCTTCAGGTCATTCATGATCTTTCCGCGCTCATAACGCTGGAAGTAAACGTCCTTTCCGTCACAGACGCGTACCTCGAGCCATTCGGACAAAGCGTTGACGACCGAAGCGCCGACGCCGTGCAGACCGCCGGAAACCTTATAACCGCCGCCGCCGAACTTACCGCCGGCATGCAGAACAGTAAAGACCACCGTAACAGCGGGCAGTCCCATCTTGGAGTTGATACCTACCGGAATACCTCTGCCGTCGTCCTTGACGCGAATAATATTACCGGGCAGGATAGAAACATCGATCTTATTGCAATAACCCGCCAGCGCCTCGTCGATTGAGTTATCCACGATCTCATATACTAAGTGATGTAGACCGCGCTCGCCGGTCGAGCCTATGTACATACCGGGACGCTTACGGACCGCCTCGAGACCCTCCAGTACCTGGATCTCGTCGGCGCCGTACTCGCCCTCGACCTTCGTCATCTTTTCATCATCCACAACGTCGACGATGTCGATGGGTGCTTCGGCACGTTCCATAAGATCATCGACGACTTCTTCTACTGTTCTTATTTCTTCGTTCTTATTCTCCAAAACAATTCCTCCATATATATTGTCATCATAAGGACAAAGGCTCCCTCTTATGAGGGAGGTGTCAGCGATTACTTATTGACGCTGACTGAGAGTTCCCGTGACAATCTCATTCTTATTTTTTATCTTCATTATCCCCGCTTTTCTTAAAGCTGACAAAAAACGGTATGATCAGATAGATGATCAGCAGAAACGCCAGCGTGACCGCAAAGAGCGGCAGCAGCTGCATCTCCTGCATCCGGTTCAGCATCACGAGATTCAACAGGATACTGAGTGCGATCGGAATCACAGCCGCGATCAGAATACCCGGAAACAACCCGGCCTTGAACTTCTTATTGCAGTGATAGCAGGTATTTTCCTTTTTCTTTACGGCGTTCTTTACCTCTTTATAATGATATACAGTCCCGCAGTGCGGGCAGATCGGCAGTCTGAACATCTTATTTAAATCTCTTTACGTCGTAGTCGGGATCGTAAGCGCTGTCTGAGAAGCTCTTCAGATCCCCTACGGGACGGGTACTGCCTATATTGCTGTCGGAGCTGATCTCATTACGGTCAAAGGGCTTTGTCCCGCCGTCCGTATCCTCAACGATCTTTCTCTCTTCCTTGATCGCGTTGAAGATATCCGAATTAATCGCAGGCTTATAATCCTCGTCGCCGAGCACGATATCGTCCACGAACGCGGGAGCCACCTCAGCGGAGGACGCCATCGTCGGATCGGGATCAGCCATCGGCGTATTGACCATTTCGGTATCATACAGCGAATCCTGAAACTTCTTCTTCGGTCTCAGCCTCACGAAGATCGGCGAAAACAGATAGAATATCAGGAACGGGACAAATACCAGTAAGATAAAGATGGGATTTTCCCGATTCGTCATCAACAGATAAAAGCCCATGATAACCAGCGCAAGGATCAGCATCGCGATAAACAAAATCCAGATCGTCTTTTTGATCAGTACGTTGCTTTCTTTCTTACACTTGTTACAGTAGTATTCACCCTGACGGCGAACATTCATCGCCTTTGCGTAGGAGATCTCCTTTCCGCAATAGGGACATCTGCAATTGATCATGTTTTTCCTTCTTTCCTTAATATCAAGAATAATAATTGTTATGATAAAGCCCTTCGGGGCTGTGATTATCTCAATTGTTATTTATTCCGACATTCTCTTTATCAGCGTAGCAGTATTGAGCGGTGAGAGATAGATCGAATATTCACCGCTGAAATCATACAGGATATACGACTTCGGCAGCTCGTAGCTGACGTTGACGATCCTGTTTTCTTTTTCACATATACTCAGAAAATCTCTGGTGTGTTTACTGACCGTACTGGTGTCGAGATCAAAGATCCCGATGATGTTCTGTATCTCTATAGAAGTATCTTTACCTAGATGAAGATATTTCATTCTATAACATCCTTATATCTTGATTATCCGATCAAATCTTTTTTATCTCTCCGTTATTGACGTAGAAAACCTTGCCTTTTCTCAGCTGTTCCTTATTACTTTCCTCACAGCAGGTAACAAAAACCTGGTATTCCTCTACCTTATTCAGCAGAAAATCCTGACGGCTGTTATCGAGCTCCGAAAGAACGTCGTCGAGCAGGATTACAGGACGTTCGCCGTTCTTCTGATACAGCAGCTCCGCCTCGCTGAGCTTCATCGACAGGATCGCCGATCGCTGCTGTCCCTGAGAGCCGAACCGGCGCGCCGATATCCCGTTGATCTTGATATCCAGATCGTCGCGATGCGGACCGACGGAGGTATTTCCCGTCCGAAAGTCCTCCTGACGTGACGCGACCAGCTCTTTTCTCAGCTTTTCACGGATCATATCGATGCTGTCATCCTCTTCGGTCTTAGCGGAGGAGATATAGTCGATCTCCAACTCCTCTTTCTCACAGGAAATTCCCTTATGATAAGTCTGAGCGGAATCTCTCAGCTTTTTCAGATAATCGAGCCTTTCCCTGAGTATCTGCGATCCGACCACGATCAGTGAATCATCCCAGATCGACAGCGTATCTCTCAGCTCGGGATGACGGTAGCTGTCCTTTAAGAGCGCGTTGCGCTGATTGATGATCTGCTGATATTTTGCAAGCATCGAAGCATATCGCACGCGATGCTGACAGATCGCCGCGTCAAGAAACCTTCGCCGAACGTTCGGACCTCGCTTGATCAGATTCAGATGCTCGGGAGAGAATACAACAGCCGAGAATACCTCGGTCAGGTAAGAGGAAGACGCCTTGTCTACGCCGTTGATCTTGATCATCTTGCGCTTTTTATCAAAAGCGATCTGCGCGTCCTGTTCTCTTTCTCCGGAATAAAACTGCATGTTCAGCTTAAAGAAGCTCTGATCGAAGCGGATCATATCGCCTTCCTTGGAACCGCGGAAGGAGTGACCGCCACAGAACAGCCAGATAGCCTCCAGCAGATTCGTCTTACCGTTGGCGTTCTCACCGTAGATGACGTTGACCTTTTCACAGGGGCTGATCGTGCCGTTTATTAAATTGCGATAATTTTCAAAGCTCAGCTCCCGAACCTTCAATTGAACCTCAATCCCGAATCCGTTTTCTTTATTCTGCGATGATCTCGACCTTTTGACCGTTATATTCTACGACGTCTTTATCGCGCAGCTTCTTTCCTCTCATGGTGCAGACCTCGCCGTTGAGCTTGACCTCACCGTTCTGGATCAGATATTTTGCGCGGCCGCCGGTATCGCACATTCCGGCGAACTTCATCATATTATCCAAGCGGATAAATTCTTCATTGATTACTATTTTTTCCATGATCTTTTACTCTGCCGCTAAACGCATCGGTACAACCAGGAACGTAAAGCTGTCGCCGCTGACAGGCTTGATAATCATCGGCTGTAAGCCGCCGTTGAGCAGGATCTTTACCTCGTCGGTCTCGGCATTTTTCAGCGCATCGAGCAGATAGCGGTTATTGAAGCCAATCTCTACATCGTTGCCGACTACGGAGGCGGGTATCATATCGTTCGCTCTGCCGACCGCGGTAGAACAGGAGAGCTTGATCTCATCCGCGGAGATCGAGCAGCGTACCGGCGACTGGATCTTCTCGCTGGTCAGCAGCGCCATACGGTCTACCGAAGAAGCGAGGATGCGGGTATTGATGACGAACTCGGTCGAAGCCGAATCAGGCATCTTATAGTCGAGGAAGTTTCCCTCCAACAGACGGGAAACGATGCTGTAATTCTCCACCTTAAAAATGATATGACGCTGACCGACGATGATATCGACGTCCTTCTTCGGATCGTTGATCAGCTTCAAGATCTCGTTCTGCGTCTTACCGGGTACGACGAACTTTGCGTCGATATCGCTGTCGACATTTTCCTGACGGATCGCCATACGGAAGCCGTCGACCGCCACGATTCGGAACACACCGCCCTTGATCTCAAACAGCGAACCGGTATAAATCGGCTTCGCCATGTTGTCGGAGGTCGCAAAAACCGTCTGACGGATCATATTTTTTATGATCTCTGCGTTGATCGTCAGCGCGCTGATTTCCTCAACGTTGGGCAGCTCGGGATACTCGGTCGAATTGATACCGACGATCTGATAATCCGCGGCGCCGGAATGGATATAGGTGATCATCCTGTCATCGGTCTCGATATCAACGATCTCTTCGGGCAGCTTACGGATAATATCATTGAACAGGCGGGCGGATACGACGATCTCACCCTCCTCCATAACGCTCGCTTCCATCGTGGTGACGATACCGATCTCCAGATCATAGCCGGAGATCTCCAGACTGCCGCTATACGCCTTGATCAGCACACCCTCCAGCGCAGGAATGGTCGCCTTCGCCGATACGGCGCGGCTGACGTTTGATACTGCAGAGGAGAGATCGGTTCTCATACATTTGAATTTCATAGGTACCTCTTTCTGTTCAGCTTCCGTCTGTCGCCGAACATGATATGTAATGATATGATAATATATAAAATAGTAGTAATAGTAGGGGCTGTTAAAATGAGGAAAACCCCGTACCACCGCTTATCAACTGTATTTCTTTTCCATACTTCTCAAGAAACATTAAGGAAAAATACCCTTTCAGCCTTTATCCGTCAACCGTCCGTGAAAAATGTGGAAACAATCCATGTTAATATTCATGGAAAACAAGGAAAAAGTTTTCTTATCTTTCCCTGATATTTTTGATGATATCCTCGACCGTTTCGCGCAGGAACGGATCATTCTTGATGTCCTTCTCCACCTGCTGAACGGTATAGACGATGGTCGAGTAATGGCGGTTGCCGAATTCCTTACCGATGCTCTCCATCGAGAGGGTCGTCAGCTCACGCACGATATAGATCGCGATCTGTCGCGGCTTATTGATATTTGCGCGGCGGGATTTCTGTGATCTGAGGTCGTCGCTGTCTACGCCGAAGGTACGGCTGACCTCGTCGACGATCTTCTCTACCGTCAGCTCGGGCGGTACGTCATCGTTCAATATCTCGGAAATTGACTCGTTCACGATCGACAGCGTCGGCTTTTCCTTTGTCAGGTTATAGCGCGCCATCAGCTTTTTGACCACGCCCTCGAGCTGTCTGATGTTGGTCTTGAGCTTATTCGCAATATATTCGCACAGATCGTCGCTTAAATCGAGTCCGATGATCTCCGCCTTGCGCTTGATGATCGCCATGCGGGTCTCGAAGTCCGGCGCCTGAATATCGGCGAGCAGTCCCATCTCAAAGCGGCCTCTGAGCCTGTCCGTCAGCACCTTGATCTCCTTCGGCGGTCGGTCGGACGTCAGCACGATCTGTTTCTTCGCGTCATAAAGGGCGTCGAAGGTGTGGAAGAATTCCTCCTGTGTGCTTTCCTTACCGCCGATGAACTGGACGTCGTCGACCAGCAGTACGTCCGTCTGACGATATTTCTGTCTGAACTGGGCGGTCGTTTTATTCATGATGGACTGGATGATCTCATTAGCGAAATCCTCGCCCTTGATATATATGACCTTATAGTCGGGATGCGTCTTACGGATCTCGTTACCGATCGCGTACAGCAGATGGGTCTTGCCCAGTCCCGAGTTACCGTAGAGGAACAGCGGGTTGTAAGCGGAGGCGGGATTCTGTGCGACCGCCATCGACGCGGCATGCGCAAATTTGTTGGATGATCCGATGATAAAGGTATCAAAGGTAAATTCATAACCCGTATCGGCGGAGTTCTCATCTCCCAGCAGCTTTTCCTTCTGCTTTTCATTTTCTTCGGGAATGAGGAAGATGGTCTCAAAGCTCGTTCCCAATACTGCTTCGTAAGCTTCTTCAAATTTCGGCAGGTAGCCGCGGATCAGGGTCTGGCGGTGGAATTCGTTCGGCACCATCAGGGTGATGACGCCCTTTTCAAAGTCGATCCCGACCGGCTCGATCCTCGATATCCATGTTTTATAAGCGACCTCGACGATTTTCTTTTCCTGGCGGAGATAGTCGCAGATGATATCCCAGCCCTCTTTAAAGTTTTCCATATTATCCCCTCTGTATGATATGAAACACCGGCTGTAAAATTATCGATCACAGTGTTTCATATATCTTTCAAAAAGGAACAGATGATACTATTCCATAATCGCATATTATTATATCAAATTATCCACATAAAAGCAACAGAGTTGTTGAAAAAAACTTCCATATATATAAGTATTATATATCATTATAAATGTGCAGTATCACAAAGAGCATTTTTTCAGTTGTGTCCGATAAAATCGGGACTACTATATATAGTGGTAAGAAAAAATTAAATCGATTTTTCTTAAAAAAAGGTTAAAAAGAATGAAAAAATTATATTGACTAAAAGGAAAAACTAAGCTATAATGCTAACTTGTAAGGTTATGTACCCGAAAGGAGGAGTATTCATGCTCAGAACATATCAGCCTAAGAAGATTCACCGCAAGAAGGAGCACGGCTTCAGAAAAAGAATGTCTACCAAGAACGGCCGTAAGGTTCTCGCCAGAAGAAGAGCGAAGGGCAGAAAGCAGCTTTCATACTAAGATGAACGATAAGGCCACTGTCGGCAGTGGTCTTTCTTTTCATTTACAGGAACTTTTTATTTATCCTGTTTTCGGCTGTTTTCAGCATATTTGGATGGCATTTCATCCGTCGGCTCAGTCCGATTACTAACATTCCGGTGGTTAGATGAAGATTACTACGATTACCAGTAACAGGGATTTTCAGCGTATTTACCGCCGCGGTAAATCGTTCGTATCCCCCTCTCTCGTTACCTATGCGCTCAAAACAAAAAATAATAACCTTAGAATAGGAATAACCACCTCAAAAAAGGTCGGTAAGGCAGTCAACCGCAACCGCAGCCGCCGATTGATCAGAGCGGCTTTCTGTCACGTAGGGGCGGATCAGTCCGCATCCTATGACCTGATCTTCGTGGCGCGTACCCGTACCGCTTATGTAAAGAGCTATGACGTAGAGCGCAGTATGCGCGAGCACCTCTCACAGCTCGGGATAATCAAGCCATGAAGAAAATTTTTTTGAAGCTCATTCGTTTTTATCAGACTGCCATCTCACCTCACACGTCGCCTAAGTGTAAATATTATCCAACCTGTTCCCAGTATACCTATGAGGCTATCGAGCGATTCGGCGCCTTTAAAGGTACCTTTATGGGGATTTGGCGGATACTCAGATGTAATCCGTGGTCAAAGGGCGGTTACGATCCCGTCCCCGAAAAAAGACATAAGCTGTAAGACCCGTATCACGTAAAAAAGCTTATGCAAAGCTAACTGAAAGGCTTTCACGTATGTTTGTAGTTTTTAACTTTATCGGTAGCATTTTCGGCTACATTCTGTGGGCGATCTTCTGGGTAATCCAGAATTTCGGTGTCGCCATCATCGTATTCACCCTGATATTCAGGGGAATTTTGTTCCCGTCATCCATCAAACAGCAGAAGAGTATGGCGGCGAACGCTTCTTTACAGGCGAAGCAACGAGAAATCAGAGAAAAATACGCGAATAATAAAGCAAAGCAGAATGAAGAGATCCAGAAGCTGTATGAGAGAGAGGGCGTTTCTCCTCTGTCGGGCTGCGGTACCTCGCTGTTCCCGATGTTCATCATGCTGGGCATTTACTACGCGGTCGTACGTCCGCTGAGTAATGTTCTTCATCTTTCAGCCAACGCACTCAACCAGATCAACATGATCCCCGGCGTTTACATGACGCAGAATAATATCTATTCCGAGATGAATGTTCTGAAGCTCTTTACCCATTCCGGTAACGTCGATACACTGATCCAGTGCGGTCTTCCCAAGACGGAGGTCATGAGCATCCATAACCTCGCCAACGGCTTTAATTTCTTAGGTCTCGATCTGCTCTCTATCCCTCAGCAGAAGGGCTTTACTTCTCTGATCATCATTATCCCGATCCTCTGTCTTGTGACTTCTTTAGGTTCACAGATCATTACCATGAGAATCCAGGGCAACATGATGCAGCAGCAACAGACCGGTTGTATGAAGTATGTGATGTACCTCCTCCCGCTGATCACCGTGTACATTTCCTATATCGTACCGGGCGCGGTCGGTTTTTACTGGGTATGGTCCACGATCTTCGGCTTCATCCAGACGTTATTGATCAACAAATTCTTCTCTGCGCCGCAGTTGAACGCACAGTCCGAAGCGCAGCATATCGCGCTGATGGAGTTGAAGGAAGCAAAGGTACCGTATATCTATCAGCCTGTTTCCACGTCAAAAACAACCCCTAATACGAACACGAAAAAGAAGAGTAAGTAAACTTACAGAAGGTGTAATTATGATTAAAGAAGCTATCGGCACCGGCGCGACCGTCGAAGAAGCGAAGGACGCTGCCTGCCGTGAACTCGGCGTTGATTCTCTTGATGACGGCGTAGAGTTTGAAATAATCGAAATGCAAGCGAAAAAGGTTCTCGGTCTGTTCGGCGGTCGTCCGGCAAAGGTCAGAGTCTTTTACGAAGTAGAGGACGTCGTTGAAGCTCCCGTTGAGACGAAGTCCGCAGTCGTTGAGCAGAAGCCTCAGA
This sequence comes from uncultured Clostridia bacterium, assembly GCA_947166135.1. GTDB lineage: Bacteria > Bacillota > Clostridia > Oscillospirales > Acutalibacteraceae > Ruminococcoides. The sequence continues at coordinate 22,344 of CAMVDB010000024.1, forward strand.
CGGCTCAGAAGGCGGAAGCTCCCGCTGAGAAGAAGGACGGCAATATCGCCGCCGCTGCTCAGGCTGCCGAGAAATATATCAAGAATATCATCAGCTGCATGGATCTCAAGAATATCACCGTATCCACTACCGAGAAGGATAACGTCATCACCATCGATATTGAGGGTGAGGACGTCGGCTTCATCATCGGCAGACGCGGCGAGACGCTCGACGCCCTGCAGTATCTGGCTTGTCTGGCGGCTAACCGCATCGACAATGCCTACAGAAGAGTCGTCATCAATACCGGCGACTATCGCGAAAAGCGCGAGAAGACCCTCGAGTCCCTCGGTCGCAGACTGGCGATCAAGGCGGCTAAAACCGGCAGAAAGAGCTCTCTCGAGCCGATGAATCCCTATGAGCGCCGCATCATCCATACGGCTGTTCAGAAGATCAACGGCGCTACCTCCTGGAGCGAGGGTGAAAACATGAACCGTCATGTCGTCATCGGTCCCGACGGTAAGAGAAGTGAGAATCGCGGCGGCAGAGGCGGCAGACGCGGCTATAATCGTCGCGGCGGTAAGCCGAAGCAGTCCGCTCCCGCACCCAATCCCGACCGCAAGCCCCTCAACGAGGGCGAAGGCGTCGGTCTGTACGGCAGGATCGATAAATAAATCATCCATAATAGTTATTGCGAGGGCTGCGCCCGCGGCAATCTCAACCTATTACAACGAACGGGCGGTTTTCCGCCCGTTTTTCATTTGTTAAATGACATTGAAAAGGCTGTGTCTGTTTTGATTTCAACCGATATAAACGATAAGATATATGATGAACCATAATATAACGATCGCCGCTATCTCGACGGCGAAGGCGAGCGCGGGTCTCTCTGTCATCCGTATCTCGGGTGATGACGCGATCACGCTCGCGGATAACATTTTTAAAGCAAAATCAAATATTTCTCTTTCACAAATGAAGGGTTATACCTGCGCTTTGGGCGAGGTATACTCGTATGATGAGAAGCTCGACGAATGTATTGCGACGGTTTTTCGTGCGCCTCACAGCTACACGGGTGAGAACGTTGTGGAACTATCTTGTCACGGCGGTGTTTATGTGACCGCTCGGATTCTGCGCGCTGTCTATGACGCGGGCGCTCAGCCTGCCGAGGCGGGCGAGTTCACGAAACGTGCTTTTCTGAACGGTAAGATGGATCTGATCGAGGCGGAATCCGTCATGGATATCATCTCCTCTCGTTCGAAAGCCTCGGTAAGAGCTGCTCTGAATGTTAAGGACGGCGCTCTATCGAAGCGTATCGAAAAAATGAAATCGACGCTGATGAATAAGGCGGCGCACCTCAACGCCTGGGCGGATTATCCCGAGGAGGATATTCCCGAGGTCGAGGACATTGAACTGATTTCTACCCTGCAAGCGGTGAAGAATGAACTGGATGAGATCATCCAAAGCTACGACAACGGACGAATCCTCAAGGACGGTATCGATACCGTGATTGCAGGTAAGCCGAACGTCGGTAAAAGTACGCTGATGAACCTGCTCGCGGGCTATGATAAAAGTATCGTCACCTCCGTAGCCGGTACGACCCGCGACATCGTTGAAGAGAGTGTGACACTCGATGATATTGTACTGAATCTCAGCGATACCGCCGGTATTCACAAAACAGGCGACGAGATCGAGAGCATCGGCGTCGAAAAAGCGCGAAATAAGCTTTCTGCCGCATCTTTGCTGCTGTGCGTATTCGATATGTCACGTGAATTTGATGATGACGACAAAGATATCATCAAATTGGCGGGAGATATCCCCTCAATCGCAATTCTCAATAAATGTGATTTAAAATCTGCATTTGACGTACAGCAGGTCAAGGAGCATTTCACGGAAGTTATCTGTATGTCGGCAAAAAATGCGGATGGTGTGAAAGAATTGGTACAGGCGATCAAGCGTTGTTGTGCTGTCGGGGACTTAAATTCGAATCATACCTTGATTTACAATGAACGTCAGCGAACTTTGACGATGAAAGCTACAACTTGTATTGATGAAGCATTACAGGCACTACATATAGGAATGACCTTTGACGCAGTCACCGTCAGTATTGAAGAAGCAATCTCATATTTTTGTGAGCTGACCGGTGAGCGCGTGACTGACGAAGTCGTCGACAGGGTGTTCCACAACTTCTGCGTCGGTAAATAATGTTTCACGTGAAACAAAAATTGTAAGAGACGGCTTTTTGACGTCCGCTTACAAAACAATATTCTTATTGGTGATACTATGTCTACATATTTTGCAGGTGAATATGATGTGGCAGTGATCGGCGCCGGTCACGCGGGTATCGAGGCGGCGCTCGCCTCCGCGCGGCTCGGCTGTCGGACTGCTGTCTTTACGATCAATATGGACGCGGTCGGCAACTGTCCGTGCAATCCGTCTATCGGCGGCACGGCGAAGGGCCATCTGGTACGTGAGATCGACGCGCTTGGCGGCGAGATGGGTAAGGCGGCGGACGCCTGTACCCTCCAGAGTCGTATGCTCAACCGCGGAAAAGGCCCCGCTGTCCATTCTCTCCGCGCTCAGATCGACCGCAGAAAGTATTCTTCTCTCATGAAGCATACGCTGGAATTACAGGATAATCTCGATCTTCGCCAGGCGGAGATCACCGATATCGAACAGGATAAGGACGGAACATGGCTGCTCACCACCCGTATGCTGGGCGTATTCCGCGCGAAAGCGGTCATCATCGCAACGGGTACTTACCTCGGCGGTCGTATCTATGTCGGCGAGGTAAGCTTCGAGAGCGGACCCGACGGCATCTTCCCCGCCGCGTTTCTGGGTGAAAGCCTGAGAAAGCTCGGCGTCAAGACCCGCCGCTTCAAGACGGGCACGCCCGCCCGCGTGAAACGTTCTTCCATTGATTTTACGGAGCTTGAGGTACAGGAGGGCGACGAACCGACCGTACCGTTCTCTTATGATACCTTATCTCCGCTCGAGAACAAGGTCGTCTGTCATGTCAGCTGGACGAATGAGAATACAAAAAAGATCATCCTTGATAATATCCATCGCAGTCCGCTTTACGGCGGTAAGATCGAGGGCGTCGGACCGCGTTACTGTCCGAGTCTGGAGGACAAGATCGTCCGCTTTGCAGACAAGCCGCGGCATCAGCTCTTTATCGAACCTTGCGGCGAAGATACCGAGGAAATGTATCTGCAGGGTATGTCTTCCTCTCTCCCCGAGGAGGTCCAGCTCGACTTTTATCATACGATAAAGGGCTTGGAGCATGCTTTGATCATGCGGTCTGCTTACGCGATCGAGTATGATTGTATCGACCCGACCGATATGCTCGCTACACTTGAATTTAAAAAATATCCCGGTTTATACGGAGCGGGACAGTTCAACGGCTCTTCCGGTTATGAAGAGGCGGCGGCACAGGGATTGATCGCGGGTATCAACGCCGCGTTAAAGGTGCAGGGGAAAAAACCGCTCATACTCGACCGCGCGTCCTCCTATATCGGTACGCTGATCGACGATCTGGTCACGAAAGGCGCGAATGAACCCTATCGCATGATGACCTCGCGCAGCGAATACCGCCTGATCCTGAGACAGGATAATGCCGACGAACGATTGACTCCCATTGGCTACAGGCTCGGCTTGATCGGTGAGGAACGGTATCAACGTTTTTTACAGAAGCAGGATCTGATCAAAGAGGAATTAAAGCGCGTGAAGATGACTGTGATCGCCCCGTCGGATGAACTCAGTGCGATACTTGTTTCACGTGAAACATCAGATGTCACGACCGGTATCCGTCTGATCGACCTGTTAAAGCGTCCCGAGCTGAATTACGAGGTACTGACAACCGTCGACAAAAGTCGACCCGAGCTGCCTGTGGCGATCTTTGAACAGGTAGAGATCGCCGTGAAATATGACGGCTATATCAAGAAACAGCTTGCTGCGGTCGAGAGTATGCGCAAGCTGGAGACTAAAACGCTTCCCGAGGACATCGATTATCATGCAGTTACGGGTCTGCGGCTGGAGGCGCAGGAGAAGCTCAGTGCGATCAAACCGCTGAACATCGGTCAGGCGAGTCGTATCAGCGGCGTATCTCCCGCCGATATCAATGTTCTGATGATCTATTTGATGAAGCAAAGAGGGCGTACGAATGAGTGATTTCAAAAGAATATTGATCGATACATTATCTGAGTTTAAAATTGGTTTAGATGATACTGCTGTTGACCGTCTGCGAATCTATCATGATCTGCTGATTGAATGGAATGAAAAGATGAATCTGACCGCTTTGACCGAGCCGCATGACGTCGCGCTCAAGCATTTTGCGGACAGCTTGATGCTTTTACAGTACTGTGATATGGAGAACAGCGCTTCGGTGATCGACGTCGGTACGGGCGCAGGATTCCCCGGTATGGTGCTGAAGATCGCGCGCCCCGATATACAGTTGACTTTATTGGACAGTCTGAATAAGCGCTTGATTTTCTTGGAAGCCGTATGTGATGTGCTTGGTTTTGGTGATGTCAGGCTCATCCACAGCCGCGCGGAGGATGGTTCACGCACCAAACTGCGCGATCGCTTTGATATCGCTGTTTCCCGCGCTGTCGCTTCATTAAACACACTGTGTGAATACGATATGCCGTATGTGAAGGTAGGAGGCAGATTTATTGCGATGAAGGGCAAGGGAGCCGACGAAGAATTACAGGCGGCTCGTAACGCAATCACTACCCTCGGCGGACAATTCTTACAAAAGCATGACTTTGTATTAGGCGACGCCGGTGAACGCAGCATCATCGAGATCAAAAAAATCAGCGAAACCCCTTCACAATATCCGAGAAAAAGCAAACAGATAAAGAATAAACCGTTATAAAACAGGCGAGGTTCGACAAGAGCCTCGCTTTTCTATAATTATACGGCAAAACTATCTATAAAAATCGCTCATAAACCGACAAATAATCCCCGCCCGATCTGCTATGATAATACCTGTCAGGACAAGCCGTAAGGCAGAACGTAAATAATATTGTTTCAATATAAATCTTTCTATTGGTAATAATATAGATGAATCCGATTTATGGTCTGCTCGGCTTGACGGAGGTGAGGGTCGTGAACAGTTTGCTTGGAAGAGATAACAAGGTATTAAACGTCTCTACCATCCAGATCCGCCCGAACCGTACCCAGCCCCGACGTAATTTTGATGAAGAAGAGTTGAGGAGTCTTTCCCGCTCGATCGTAGAGAACGGTATCCTCCAGCCCTTGGTGGTGCGCCGCATCAACTCGACGGAGTTCGAGCTGATTGCAGGAGAAAGACGGCTCAGAGCCGCGATCATGGCGGGACTCAGCAAGGTTCCCTGCGTCGTGCATAAATGCGGCGATAAAGATTCCGCATTATTGGCGTTGATCGAAAATCTCCAGCGTACCGATCTGAATATGTTTGAAGAAGCGCGCGGGATCGCACGGCTGATCCGAAAATACGGATTGACCCAGGATCAGGCGGCAGTAAAGCTCGGCAAGAAGCAGAGTACCGTCGCCAATAAACTGCGGCTGCTGCGACTCGGCTTTGAAGAACAGGAGTGGATCCTCTCCGCACATCTTTCGGAGCGACACGCCAGAGCCTTACTGCGGATCGAAGATGAAGGTCTGCGCCGCGAGGTACTCAGCCGCGTGATCAGCGACCACATGAGCGTCGGTCAGACGGAGCTGCTCGTAACCGAAGCACTGATGAAGAAGCCTGAAGCGGCTCCTATCCCGAAGCAGGAACGAAAGATCGCGATCAAGGACGTTCGTATCTTCGTCAATACGATCAACAAGGCGGTCGATACGATGCGCCTTTCGGGGATCAACGCGATCTCTCATCGCAGTGAGACCGACGATTATATCGAATACACCGTGAAGATCCCGAAGTCAGCAAGCAAGAACGCTTCGTAGTAAAGCATTTTTGACTGACCGTTATTCATTCTGGTATCAAAGCTTACATAGCTTGATATATTTCTTTCCCGATAGGTTCACACCTATCCACTCATACCCATTTCCTTATCTGAACCCCTTGCCGACAGCCGTGTGCGTTTTACGCATGCGGTTGTCGGCGTTCTATATTAAATCATTAACAGAGTAACGGCCGTAGAAAATGTTTCACGTGAAACATGAAATGACAAAAAATTTACGAAAGGGCTTTTATTACCGTCTGATTTGTGGTACAATAATACGCGTATGAAAAAACAAAAGCAGTAAATTCGACTGTAGTAAAGGAAGGTGAAGCTATGGCTAAGATCATCGCTGTCGCAAACCAGAAGGGCGGAGTGGGGAAGACCACCTCGGCGGTCAATATCGCCGCCGCGCTGGGCACCTACGGTAAGCGAGCTCTGCTGGTCGATATCGACCCCCAGGGAAACGCGACGAGCGGCGTGGGCTTTGACAAGCGCACCATCGAGAAGAGTACCTATGAGATCCTGTTAAACGAGGCGAAAGAGGACGAAGTCATCTTACATACAAAGTACGATAATCTGGACTTAATGCCCGCAGGTATCGATCTTGCCGCCGCTGAATTCGAGATCATGGAGGCGCAGGATCGTCTGCAAAGATTGAAGAAAGCGCTCCTGCCGGTCAAGCAGAATTACGACTACATCATCATCGACTGTCCGCCGTCGCTGGGTATCATCACGACCAACGCGCTGACCGCCTGCGACAGCGTATTGGTACCGATCCAGTGTGAGTATTACGCGCTGGAGGGCTTATCACAGCTGATGAACTCCGTGCGCTATGTCAAGCGTAAGCTCAACGAGCATATCGAGATCGAGGGCGTACTGCTGACCATGTACGATGGCAGACTCAACCTGACCCAGCAGGTCGTCGGCGAGGTCAAACAGTTCTTCCCGAAGAAGGTGTTCGGCACCGTGATTCCGCGCGGAGTCAGACTGAGTGAAGCGCCGTCCTTCGGCAAGCCGATCATGTATTATGACAGGCACTGCAAGGGCAGTGAGGCTTACCTGGGACTTGCGCAGGAAATCATCCGTAAGGAGAAGAAATATGGCTAAGAAGATAGGCGGCCTCGGTAAGGGTCTCTCGGCGATTTTCAGCGAGAACGATACCGAGGATAACAACGAAATACAAACCCTGAAGATCTCTCAGATCGAGCCGAACCGCAGCCAGCCGCGCCGCAGTTTCGATGAAGAAGCGCTGGGTGAGCTTGCCGAAAGTATCCGTGAGCACGGCGTGCTCCAGCCGATCCTGGTACGTCCGCAGATCTACGGCGGCTACCAGATCGTCGCAGGCGAGCGCAGATACCGCGCCTCGCGTATGGCGGGACTCTCCGAGATCCCCGCGATCGTGCGCGAGCTGTCCGACAGCGAGACCATGCAGATCGCGCTGATCGAGAATCTGCAGCGCCGCGATCTGAGCCCGCTGGAAGAAGCGAAGGGCTACAAAACGCTGATGGATGAATATAACTTCTCGCAGGAGGAGGTCGCCCGAACGGTCGGTAAATCCCGTCCCGCCGTAGCGAATACCCTGCGCCTGCTGAGCCTGCCCGAGGACGTCAAGCCTCTGCTCGAGGACGGCAGCCTGAGTGCCGGTCACGCCCGCGCGATCCTCTCGATCGAAGATGAAGCGCTCGCGACGGAAACCGCTCAAAAGGTCGTGAAGGAAGGTTTATCCGTCCGCGAGACCGAAAACCTGACCAAGAAGCTCAGTAAGCCGAAGAAGGCGAAGAAGAACGCTTCTTCACCCGTGAAGCCTCCCGCCTTCACCGAGGTGGAGCTGGCGCTGAGCGAGACCATGGGCACCAAGGTCAAGGTCAGCCTGCGGAAGGATGATGTCGGCGGCACACTGAGCGTGGATTTCAACAACCCCGCCGAGTTGTTTTTACTCGCAAACAAAATCGAAAAGCTGTGGAACGACACCGCGTTTTTTGACGACATCAACGAGTCATAAAACGAGTCATAATGAAAAATAGTATTATATTGGAAGGATGAAAAACCATGATTGATATTAAATTTTTAAGAGAAAACCCTGAGATCGTCAAGCAGAATATCAAGAACAAGTTTCAGGACAAAAAGCTGCCGATGGTAGACGAGGTCATCAAGCTCGATAAGCAGGCGAGAGCCGCTAAGGGCGAGGCTGACGCACTGCGCGCGAACCGTAATAAGATCAGCAAGGAGATCGGCGGCTGCTACAAGCGCGGCGAAAAGGAAAAGGCAGAACAGCTCAAGGCGCAGCTTGCCGCCGAGGGCGCAAGACTCGAGGAACTCGAGCAGCAGGAGACCGAGCTGAACGCCAAGGTCACCGAGATCATGATGGTGATCCCGAACATCATCGATCCGAGCGTTCCGATCGGTAAGGATGATACCGAGAATGTTGAGATCGAGCGCTTCGGCGAGCCGGTCGTTCCCGATTTTGAGGTTCCTTATCATACCGAGATCATGGAGAAGCTCAACGGTATCGACCTCGACGCGGCGCGTAAGGTCGCCGGTAACGGCTTCTATTACCTTATGGGCGATATTGCCCGCCTGCACTCCGCGGTCATCTCTTATGCCCGTGATTTCATGATCAACAAGGGCTTTACCTACTGTATCCCGCCCTATATGATTCGATCGAACGTCGTTTCCGGCGTTATGTCCTTCGCTGAGATGGACGCGATGATGTACAAGATCGAGGGTGAGGACCTGTTCCTGATCGGTACCTCCGAGCACAGCATGATCGGTAAGTTTATCGACACCATTCTGCAGGAGGAAGACCTTCCCTACACCCTGACCTCCTACAGCCCCTGCTTCCGTAAGGAGAAGGGCGCTCACGGTATCGAGGAGCGCGGCGTCTACCGTATCCATCAGTT
>CAMVDB010000025.1 GCA_947166135.1 uncultured Clostridia bacterium
AGGTGTTGGAGATGGTGATCTGCTGCTGAGCGCCGGTGCCGAGATCCTTCGCGGAGACGTTGACGATACCGTTCGCGTCGATATCGAAGGTGACCTCGATCTGCGGGATGCCGCGGGGAGCCGGAGCGATACCGGTCAGCGCGAACAGACCCAGCTGCTTATTGTCGCGGGCGAACTCACGCTCACCCTGCAGGATATTGATCTCGACCTGCGTCTGGTTATCAGCCGCGGTAGAGAAGATCTGGCTCTTCTTGGTGGGGATGGTGGTGTTGCGGTCGATGATCTTGGTCATAACGCCGCCCATGGTCTCAACGCCCAGCGAAAGCGGCGTAACGTCGAGCAGCAGCAGGCCGTCTACCTCGCCGCCGAGAACACCCGCCTGGATCGCCGCGCCGATCGCGACACACTCGTCGGGGTTGATACCCTTGAAGGGTTCCTTGCCGATCAGCGCCTTGACAGCGTCCTGAACAGCGGGGATACGGGAGGAGCCGCCGACCATCAGGACCTTGTCGATCTCGTTAATGGACAGACCGGAATCGGACAGAGCGGTCTTGACGGGACCCATGGTCTTTTCGACCAGATCAGCGGTCAGCTCGTTGAACTTCGCGCGGGTCAGGGTGAGGTCAAGGTGCTTGGGGCCGGTTGCGTCAGCGGTGATGAAGGGCAGGTTGATGTTGGAGGTGGTCACGCCGGAGAGCTCGATCTTCGACTTCTCGGCAGCCTCCTTCAGGCGCTGCATCGCCATCTTATCGTTCTTGAGGTCTACGCCGGTCTCGGTCTTGAAGGACTGTACCATCCAGTCGATGATACGCTGGTCAAAGTCGTCGCCGCCCAGACGGTTGTTACCGGCAGTCGCCAGAACCTCCTGAACGCCGTCGCCGATCTCGATGATGGAAACATCGAAGGTACCGCCGCCGAGGTCGTAGACCATGACCTTCTGGTCGTTTTCCTTATCGATGCCGTAGGACAGCGCCGCGGCGGTAGGCTCGTTGATGATACGCTTTACGTCTAAGCCCGCGATTTTGCCGGCGTCCTTGGTCGCCTGACGCTGCGCGTCGGTGAAGTACGCGGGAACGGTGATGACGGCGGAGCTGACGGTCTCGCCCAGATATGCCTCGGCGTCAGCCTTCAGCTTCTGGAGAACCATCGCGGAGATCTCCTGCGGGGTATAGCCCTTGCCGTCGATGTTGACCTTATAGTCGGAACCCATCTCTCTCTTGATAGAGGAAACGGTGCGGTCGGGGTTGGTGATCGCCTGACGCTTCGCGACCTGACCTACCAGTCGCTCGCCGGTCTTGGAGAACGCTACCACAGAAGGCGTGGTGCGCGCGCCCTCGGCGTTCGCGATGACGACGGGCTCGCCGCCCTCGATAACTGCTACACAAGAATTGGTTGTACCTAAGTCGATACCGATTGTCTTTGCCATAATAATACCTCCATTTAAGTTCGTGACCGATAAGCAACGGTCAGTGATTCGTTATTGGTTTATTGTTGATACTTTATATGAATGGGTGAGGGCTTTGCCCTCCCGCAATTATTGACTGCGCTTTTATCACGCGTTCGCTACGACGACCATTGCGTGGCGGATGATCTTGTCGCCTAGCTTATAGCCCTTCTGGTAAACAGCGGAGATCGAATTCGCCGGCAGGCTCTCGTCCTCAGCCATCGAGACCGCGTTATGCAGCTCGGGGTCGAAGGCGTCGCCCACCTCGCCGAACGGCTCGATCTTGAGCTTCTCAAAGCACTTAGCAAGCTGCTGGGCGATCAGCTCGATACCCTTCCTGAATTCCTCGGGTACCTCCTTGCCCTCGAACTGCGTCAGCGCCTGGGTCATGCTGTCGGCAAGCGGCAGCAGCTCCTTGACCGCTCTCGCGGTCGCGTCGTCATAGATCTGGAGCTTCTCAGCCGAGGTGCGCTTGCGGTAGTTGTCGTACTCGGCGCACAGGCGAAGGTACTTATCCTTCTCTGCCTTGAGCTCCTCCTGAAGCTTCTCTTCGGGAGAGGGCTCCTTAGCCTCTTCCTTAACCTTCTGCTCAGCTTCCTTGACCTCTTCGGTCTCGACGGTCTCGGGCTGCTGCGCCTTGGTCTTTTTCTCTTTCTTCTCTTTACTCATATATGTCACTCCTTAGAGTAAGTCGCCTATCGCGCGGGAAACGCAGCCCGCGGCGTAGATGACCTCGCTCGATATGATACGGTAGTTGATCCTCAGCGGCGCAATCACCGCGACAGCGCCCGCGTTCTCTCCCGCGATCTCGTAACGGGCGGTGATCACCGCGCTGTCACTGAGTTCGGGGATCCTGCTCTCTTCTCCGAGATAGACGCGATGACTGCGGCTGTTGTTCAGAAGTCCCGAGATCGCCTTGGTATCGGACAAAAAGCGGATCGCCCGTCTCGCCGAATCGAAGTCGTAGGCGTCGGAGAACAGCAGATTGGTCTGACCCGCGACGGTCACGCTGATCTCCAGCGCGCTCTGCACGGCGTCATAGATCGCAATCAGCACGTCGGAGATGAAGAGCGTCAGCTCGCCCATGCCGGACGCCGCCGACTGTAAGAAGCCCTTGGTGATATCCCTGAGCTTCACGCCCGCGAACGCCTCGTTCACCGCCTTGTCAAACATGCTCAGCAGCTGGGGCGTGAGGACGAATTCACATCGGAACAGCCGCGACTTCACCATGCCGTTGGAGGTGACCAGCACCGCCATCGAGGTGTGTCGTCCGGTGGATACGAAGCGGATACGGTGTACCCTTGCTTCATCCGATGACGGGGTCGTCGCCGCCGACGCGGCGCCCGTCAGCTGAGCCAGTACGCCGACCGCCCTGCTCAGAAAGCCCTCGGGCGATTCGCTGCCGGTGCGGATGCCGCGCTCGATATTCTCGCGCACACGCTCCGGAAGGATCGTAGGCTTCATCAGGTTGTCGATGTAGTAACGATAGCCCATCTTGGTCGGGATACGTCCCGCCGAGGTATGGGGCTGGTACAAATAGCCCTCGTCGTCCAGCGCTTTCAGTTCGTTGCGAATGGTCGCGGACGATACGCCCAGGTCGGTACCCGCCATCAGCGCCTTTGAGCCGATCGGCTCGCCGCTCTCGATATAGCTCTCAACAACAGCGGACAGTATCTTCTCTTTTCGTAAAGCGAGCCCCATACTGTCGCCTCCTTTGCGTCGAGTCATCGGAGCGCTTCAAATCATCTGTCATTCAACAACTCTCTTTCCTAAGGTGAGCTTCTGTCCAAAACTTGTTTTGTTACAGAATCCATACACCGGAGAGCTGCCGGCGAAGTTGACTGAGGGTTGAACCCTTTCATCACAGATCGCTTTTGTTTGTTTTTAGCACTCTCGGTGTCTGAGTGCTAACTACATTACCTAGTATACCCCAAAATCAGGAAAAGTCAATATCTTATTTGTGAATTTTTTGTAAAGCACGTGTGCTTTAGTACGCCATACTGTTATGTGCGGTTGTGATCGCGCGTATCATCAATCACCGCCTTGTGATGTAAGCCCAACAGAGAATGGCGCGGGCGCCTTTTTACGCCATACTTCTGATTTAGCCGTTTACAAACACACAGCCGATCACCGCTTCGGGATAGCAGTCAAGCGAAGATGTCAACCGGAATGTCAACCGGAATGTCAACCGAGGCAACAAACATTTTATTCTGTTACCTTGTACCGCTTTGTTCTTAATACTTTTTTCTTATAATTATAGGTTGACATAGTAGATATATACCGAAAACTCAGCTTTTATGCGAGATCACGCTGTCAACCGAGATGTCAACTACACGTCAACCGACATGTCAACCAAAGGCGCTTCGGGCACATTGTCGGGATAAAATGATACCGCGCGTATCACCGTCATCATCTGTCATATATGTGAAGTTGACATTTTGCGCGGTCGCCGTTATACTATATATAATAAATCGGTTGAGATTGTCACAACCCGAACACTCATGTTCAAGGGTTTCACAATTACGCTGATTGAAATAGAAACGGAGATGGAATCATGATCCTTGCTATCCTGACGGCTGTCGTATGCTTTGCGGCGGCAATCATTATGCTCACGCCCTACTTCCGCAAGATCACCCTGCTGCGCCCGATGGCGTTCTACCTGATCTTTCAGGGAGCGTGGCAGATATTCTCATACATCATCAGCGACCTCTACCCCACCTCGCCGCTGCCGGGCTATGTCGACCGAATCGGCACCATCCTGATCGTCCTGTACTACATCTTCATCCTGTTCATGACCCGATCGAAGAGCAAGCGAAAGAAGAGGGAGAAGAAAAGCTGATGGGCTATCTGTATACTGTCGTATGGTTTCTGATCGCGGGCTATCTGCTGTATACCGCCATCCGCCGCAACCGCACGCCGATCCTCTTCATCCTGTCGGGCTTCATGGTATTCCTCGGCGTATGGGAGCTGATCGATACGATCAGCGACGTCAACATGAAGGCGGGCACCTACGGCTGGATCTACCGCGGCGTGGCGCTCGTCGCGCTGATCGCGTGCCTCGTATGGATGGTTCTGAGCCGCAGAAACCGCTGACCCGCCGAAAATGCCACCAGATATAGTGGGCTCGGTCAAATCGACCTACTAGGCAGAAAAATTTCCGCCGAAATTTCACAAAATACTTGCATTTTGCGAGTATTAATGGTATTATTGATTGTACGTGGAAACGTGTACTGTAGAGATCGGTGCCGTGTTAAACCGATTTCTATTTGTGATTTACTGTATCTTTAAGGAGGTGGGACAATGCCGAATATTAAATCAGCTAAGAAGCGCGTTAAGGTGATCGCAACCAAGACCGCCCAGAACAAAGCCCTCAAGTCTGCTCTCAAGACCTATATCAAGAAAGCATACATCGCGGTTGATACAAACGCTGATGACAAGGCTGAGGCGGTACGTCTTGCTGTTAAGAAAATCGACCAGGCAGTCGCTAAGGGTCTGCTGCACAAGAACACTGCTGCCAGAGCCAAGTCTTCTCTCGCGAAGAGACTCAACAAGGCTTAATCAAGCAATAACCACAAAAGCAGGCTTTCCGCCTGCTTTTTTTGCTGTGAACCATAAAGAGATAACAACAGCGCCCGGGCGAGTCCTCCGGGCGTTCGGTTTGTTGAAAAAAAGCCTCCCTTTGGTAAAGGGAGGTGGGTCGGAACTCGTTCCGACTCGGAAGGATTGCACGATTTGTTTGAGCGAAGCGAGTCACATTCCTTCTCGTTGGCGAGCAGAACCGAGGTAATATAGAGGGTATATTCCTTCGGTCGATCAATTTATACAATCCCTCACCCGCTTCCGCGGGAGCTCCCTTTACCAAAGGGAGCCTTGAAAAGCATCTGCTCTATTTTTTATGATACTTTTTTGACAAGCAACAGCGCCCGGAGCAGCTACTCCGGGCGCTGATTTTGTAATGATCTTCAATTACTGATTCTTCTCGAGATAGGCGACGATATCGCCGACCTTCTCAAAGGTCGCCAGCTCCTCATCGGGGATGACGATGCCCTTCTCCTCCTCGATGGTCATGAGCATCTGTAACACATCGAGGCTGTCTGCGCCGAGATCCTCCTTGATACGGCTCTCGGGGGTGATCTCCATCCCGTTCAAATGGAGCTGTTCGTCCAGTATCTTTGCCAGTTCTTCAAACATGATAACTCTCTCCTTCTCTATAATGGCTCTCTTTCCTAAGGGAGCTGTCAGCGGACACTTGTTCGCTGACTGAGGGTTGAACCTTATTCTATGCTTTAAGCATCCCTTACACGAGCTTTTGCAGCGCCCCTTCGATCTCGGCGTTCATCGCGCCCGCGGACATCCGATACGCCTGGTCGATGCAGATCTTCACCGCCCTCGCGTCGGAGCTGCCATGCCCCTTGACGACGGTTTTCTCACAGCCGAGCAGTACGGAGCCGCCGTAGTTGTGGTAATTCATGAACTCCTTCTCCTCCATGAACATCTTCTTCATCAGCAGTGCGCCGAGCTTATAGACGGTTCTGGAGTAGATATCCTTTTTCAGCTTTTTGAGCAGCTCGAGTGCCGTGCCCTCGGTGCTTTTCACCAGCACGTTGCCCGAGAAGCCGTCACAGACAACCAAATCATACTTGCCCGACAGCAGGTCGCGGCTCTCCATATTGCCGACAAAGTTGATCGCCCCGCACGCCTTTAGCATCGGATAAGCGGTCTTGCGCAGGTCGTCGCCCTTCTCGCTCTCGACGCCGATGTTCAGGAGGGCGACGCGGGGATTCTTAACGTTATAAACGTTCCTGAGATATGCCGTGCCGAGGATCGCCTGGTGCACCAGCATCTCGGGGGTAATATCCACGTTCGCTCCCGAATCGCAGATGCCCACGATCCCGCCGTCCATCGTCGGCAGGAGCGGACAGAACGCCGGACGTCTGATCCCTCTGATCCGTCCGATCCTCAGGGTCGCGGCGGCGATCAGCGCGCCGGTCGCGCCGGTAGACACCAGACCCGCGATATCCGGCTCCCTGCGGAGCATGGCGATCGCCTTGATCATCGAGCTCTCCCGCTTGAGGCGGATGGCGTCGGTGGGCTTATCCTCACCGGTGATCACCTCCGGGGCATGGACGATCTCGATACGATCGCCCGTGTAGCCGAGACGGTCAAGTTGCGTTTTTATCACATTTTCATCGCCTGTCAGGATCAGGCTCAGGTCGCTGTGCTCCTTTAAGGCGAGGACAGCGCCCTCTACGTTCGCCGAGGGGCTTTTGTCCCCGCCGAAACAGTCTACGATGATCTTCATTCCGTAAGCCTCTTTACATACGCGCGGCGGCGCTTATGGCGCACCTCTTTGAAGCGCTTCCACTGATTCAGGATCGCGCTGTTGGTCTCGAGATTCAGGTTGGTCTCGGCATACTCGATGCCGCCGTCCCTGAGCATATCCATCACGGCGCTGCATATCACCGCCGAGATACCGCGGTTGAGGTAGCTCGGCTCCACCGCGATCAGTCCGAGGTCGATGACCTTCGGGTGCCTGATCGCCCTGAGCAGGCGCACCAGAGCGGCGGGAGTCAGCTTGCCCCGCGACTTCTGTACCGCCCTCGCGATCGAGGGAAAGCAGATACCGATGCATACCGCGCGGTTATTTTCATCCAAGATGATCGCGACGTGCTTCAGGTCAACGATCAGCTTGAACGACTTGATGATCTCGTCCTTCATCGCCCGGGTGAACGGCACGGTGCCGTAGAGGTGCTCGTAGCCCTTATCGATCAGACCGAAGAAATCGTCGCCGTATTTTCTGATAAAATCGTCGATGTTCTTCGCTTCACCCAGATGCAGGTTATAGCGCTTCATGACGAAATCCGCCATCTTCTTCATACTGCCGTCGTCGTTATCGGGCAGATAGATCTTGGACTCGAGCCAGTCGACCTCCTTCTCATAGCCGAGGCTCTCGATCAGTGTGCCGTAGTAGGCGGCGTTGTACTGTTCCTCGAAGGTGGAGAGCTGGTCGAAGCCGTCCACCAACAGCCCCTCGCGCTCGAGATCGGAGAAGCCCAGCGGACCGCAGGCGGTATCCATACCCTTTTTGACTGCCCACTTCTCAACGGCGCCGAACAGCGCCGAGGCGACCTCGCGGCTGTCGATCGCATCAAAGCGGTTGAATCGCACGCGCTTCTCGTGATTCTTCTCGTTGGAGGCGCGCTGGATGATGCCCTGGATCCGTCCGACGACCTTCTCGCCGTCGTAGGCAAGGTAATTGACCACATCGCAGGTGTCGTTGTAGATGAAGCCCGCCTTGAACATCCCCATCTCGTCGCCGTACAGCGGCGGGACGAAGTTCGGGTTATCCTTATACAGCTCCAGCGGGAAGTCCACGAACTGTCGCTGCTGCTTCTTTGTTTTGACTTCTTGTATGGTAATCATAATGATCTTCTCTTGCCGTGGAAGCAGATACCCACGGTATTAGGGCCACAGTGAGAGCCCGCAGTGGGGTTGACGTCGACGATCATGGTACGCAGGTCTCTGCCGTAGCGCTCCTTGAGCATACGCTCGATCTCCTCGGCGATATCGCGGCTGTCGGTGTTGCCGATCAGTACGCGGTGATCCTTGACGTCCTCGCCGAGCGCGTCTACATAGCTGAGCAGGCGCTCCATCGCCTTGACTCTGCCCTTCTCCTTACCGACGGAGACCATCTTGCCCTCGTCGTTCATATAGATGATGGGGCGGATACCCAAGAGCGTGCCCATTGTACCCGCGATACCCGAGACCCTGCCGCTGTGGCGGAAGAATCGCAGATCATCCGCGAAGAAGTAGCACGCGACCTTCTTCACCTCTCTGTCAGCGTAAGCGAGCAGCTCCTCGGCGGTCTTGCCCGCCTTATAAAGGTCGCCGATCTCCAGCACGGTCTGCAGAGAGCAGAGGGTGATGCCCATGGTGTCAATCTCATAGAAATGACAGTCGGGATACTGCTCCAGAAGCTCCTTGACCGCGATATCCATATTATCGAAGGTGGCGGTCATGTTGCGGGAGAAGTGGACGTAGAGGATATCGTCGCCGTTTTTGAAATGCGGCTCGAAGTAATCCTTGTAGCGCTGCGTCGAGATCGCGGAGGTATTCGGCAGTACGCCGCCGCGGAGCTTATCATAGAACGCGTGCGCGTCGAACTCCTCGAAGTCCTCGTAGGGGTAGGTGGTCTCGCCGTCGATCGAATACGGCATGCTGATCAGGTGGTAGCCGTACTCCTTCGCCTGTACGGGAGTGATGTCGGTATCGGTATCGGTAAACAGAATTAACATGGCTTTCTCCTTATATAAGATGTCATTGCGAGGAATGACCGCAGGTCATGACGTGGCAATCTCAACCGATTTTCCTGTCCGACGTGGCAATCTCAACCGAACAAGGTGGGCGGATTCCCCTCCCGCAATGCAGATCATATCCGTTATCATTTTTTCTTCGAACTTGTGCCGAAGCAGATCATTCCAAAATCAGAATGTAATCATAGATCGGCTGGTCGCCGTCGAGCATGATGACCTCGCTCCGGCGGTAGCTCGCGGTGAGCCTTTCCGCCATTTTCGAAGCCTGTCCCGCGTCGGTATCACCGCCCGCCAAAATCAGCAGGATATCATAATCGCCCGCATTCAGGCTCTCACACAGCGCGGTCAGCGCCGCTTCGGGCGACTTTTCATCAACATAGATCTTATCGCCGACAAAGCCGATGTAATCGTCCTTGACAACCTCGACCTCGCCGCTGACGTCGCGGGACGCGCGGGACACCATACCGGTGACAACGCCCCGTGCGACCTCGTTGAGCCCTTCGACGATCGTCTCGGGATCGCCCGCCTCGGGATCGAACATCGAGATCGCGGCGTAGCCCTCGCCGATATTCTTCGTACGGATGACGCGGATATCGGAGCCCTGATACAGCTCTGCAGCCTGATCGGCGGTGAGGATGATATTGCTGTTGTTCGGGAAGACATAGACCGTCTCGGCATTACAGGTATCGAACGCTTTGACCAGCTCCTCGGCGGAGGGATTCATGCTCTGGCCTCCGTCGACAACCACGTCGACGCCCAGGGAGGTAAACAGCTCCCTTAGTCCGTCGCCCGACGCGACCGTCACGATACCGAAAGGCTTCTGATGCTCCCTGTTGCGAAGCTTCAGCTCCTGCATGGAGTGACTGCCGTTGTGCTGGAGGGTCATGTTCTCGATCTTGGTGGTCAAAAACTCGCCGTACTGCTGACAGTGATTGAGGATATCTCCGGGGGTCTTGGTATGGACATGCACCTTGACGATACTGCCCTCCTTAAAGCAGACCACCGAATCGCCCACGCTGTTCAGCCAAGCCGTAAAAGCGTCGGTATCGAAACGGTCGATATCGACCTTGCTGCGCTGTAAACGGAGCAGGAACTCGGTACAGTAGCCGAACTCGAGCACGCTGTCCTCGGTGAAGGCGTCGAGATCGACGCTCTGTGGGGTTGCGGAGGACGACAGCGCCTCATACGCTCCGCCCGAGAGCGCCTCACCCATGCCCTGAGCGATATAGACGAGCCCCGCGCCGCCGGAATCGACCACGCCCGCGTCACGCAGGACATCGAGCTTATCGGGGGTATGCTCCAGCGAGTTTGACAGCTCGGGCAGCAGCGTTTCGAACAGCTCCTCAAAGCTCTCGGGCTTCGCCTGAGCGGTCTTTTCCACACCCTCGCGGTAGACGGTGAGGATCGTGCCCTCTACGGGGGTAGAGACCGCGCCGTAAGCCTCGTCGACGCCCTGCTCCATCGCGCGGATGAAGCCCACGGTGTCCAGTGCCGCGGAATCCTCCATCCCCTTCGCGATCCCGGCAAAGATACGCGAAAGGATCACGCCGGAGTTGCCGCGCGCACCGAGGAGCATCCGGCGCGCCGCGTCGGTCGCAACATCGCCGAGCAGCTCGCTCTCGGTCGCCTTGGCAGCACCCGCGTTCACGGTCATGAACATATTGTCGCCCGTATCGCCGTCCGGTATCGGGAAAACGTTGAGGTCATTCACCGCCGCCCGGTTGGCGTCCAGCCGCTGAGCGCCCGCGCGGAGCATGTTCAAATATAATCTTCCGTCAATGGTAGTGATCATAATTATTCCTTCCGTGGAAAAATGGATATAAGCAAACACATCTTGTAGTATACCACATTATCCGACAAAAGTCACCACCGAATGACAGATCGGTGTGTGAAGAAAACGCACATTTATGCACGGTTTATATGCGAAACGGATTGCAAAATCCATCCGTTTCCTGTAAAATAGAGTTATCAAAGAGAAGGAGGACATTATGCCAAACGAGAGACCATCGACCCGCTACAGCCTGCTCGACGCCATCCGCGCCGCCGCGATCGTCAACATGATCGTCTATCACCTGTGCTACAACATCTTCTGTGTGTTCGGCGTATGGGCGGACTTCTACCAGCATCCCGCCGCGATCGTATGGGAGCACCTGATCTGCGGCACCTTCATCCTGATCTCGGGCATGGTGGTCAACTTCTCGCGCCACGGATACCGAAGGGGCGTCATCGTCAGTATGTGCGGCTTTCTCATCACGATCGTCACCGTCCTCGTCATTCCCGAGCAGCAGATATGGTTCGGCGTGCTGAACCTGCTGGGTATCTCCATGATCATCACCTTCGCGATACGCAGGGAGCTCAGCCGTATCCCGCCGCTGATCGGGACAGTGATCTTCTTCATCCTGTTCATGCTCTGCTACGGCATACCGCACCGCTATATCGGGATTTTTACTCACCCCTTGATCAGCCTGCCCGACGCGCTGTACCGGTACCGCCCTCTCGCATTCCTCGGCTTCCCCGACGAGCGGTTCTACTCCGCCGATTACTTCCCGCTGCTGCCGTGGATCTTCCTGTACCTGAGCGGATTTGAAGCATGGAGGCTGATCGGGAAGAAGGGATGGCAAGCCGCCTTCACCCGCCGCGTTCCCGTGCTCGACATCATCGGCAGACACAGCCTGATCATCTACCTGGCGCACCAGCCGATCTTGTACGGACTCTGTTGGCTCTGGTTTACGATTGCCGCAAAATAAAGGTAACACCGTTCTAATTAATCCTATTGATAGGATGTTCGCAATAACGATACAACATAAAAGGTCATCCCCTGACACGCCGTCTCGGGATGACCTTCGTTTATGAAAGTGATAATCGTTCGACCGCCTGATCCAGCAGGGCGATCGCGACCTGATGGGGATTGCCGACGGAGCGGTTGCCGCTCACGATCTGGCAGTAATCCTTATCGGGGATATAGAATACAGCGCTGCTGCATGACGGGATCCAGCCCGTATGGTACATGACCTCGCTCCCGCCGACAGTCGCGAGCATCAGCCCGAAGCCGTAGCCGATCCCCTCCTCCGTGCTGTAATTCGCCGTCATCAGCTTGAGGGAATCCTCGCCGACGACCTTGCCGCCGAACAGCCCGCGGTACCACAGATACAGCTCGCGGGGCGAGATCAAGAGGTCGCCGCAGCCGTACTCGGCGCCCTTGACGGCGTAATAGTCCTCGGAGAACGCGACGCGGTCTGTCTGAGCGATCACCGCGTCCTTCACGTCGGCGAAATCGTCGATGAACGAGGCGTGCGCGATATGGAGCGGCTTAAAAATATGCGCCCGCACATAATCGTGATACGACATACCCGAAACCTTCTCAATGATCGCGGCGAGCAGTCCGTAGTTGGAATCGGAGTAGTCGAAGCGTTCGCCCGGGGTGAACCGAAGATCGGACGAGAACACCATATCGCGGATCAGCGCGATATTCTCAGCAGCGGAATTGTCGGTGCTGAGCGTGACGGCGTCAGAGAGCGTTTCATCCCCGTCGCAGAAGGCGACGATCTCCCCCTCGCGCATCTCGACCGAATAATCGGGGATTCCCGAGCGCTGGCTCAACAGCAGGCGCAGGGTGATCTTCTCAGCCTGAGCGTAATCGGGGAAGAAACGGCTGAGCTTGTCGTCGAGATCGAGCTTCTTCGCCTCATACAACTGCAAAATACAGGCGGCGGTGAACTGCTTCGTGATCGAAGCGACGCCGTAAAGGGTATCGACCGTATTCGGCACGCCGTCAAGCGCTTCGCCGAAGCCCTCGGCGTAGACCTCCTCCCCGCCGTAAACCGCTAAGACAGCGCCATGCATCCCGTCGCTCCTGACGATCCGGGTAAAAGCCTCGCCGAGCTCTTTGTACGAGCCGACTTTTTCCTCCGTCGGAGAAACCGCCTCCGTCGCCTCTGTCGGCTGAGGCTCTTTACCGTCTGCGCAAGCAGTCGGAACGAGCAGCAGAGCGATCAATAATATCGATAGGATCAACCGTATCTTCATCGTTTCCATCCTTTCATCCTCGCGGTCACAAGCTGAGCGCACAGCCCGGTGAAAGCGCCCGCAAGACACCCCGACAGGAGCAGGAACGGATAGTACATCAACAACTGCGGCGTACGCAGGAGCACCAGCGCCGTCAGCATCTGTCCCGTGTTGTGGAGTACCGCGCCGAGCACCGACGCCATCCAGAGGTGCTTCTCATCGATGACGCGCTTGAGCAGGAGCATCCCGATCAGGCAGAGATACGCCCCCGCCGCGCTGTAGAGCAGGGCGGAGAGGTTCCCGCCGAATACCGCGCCGAGGACCAACCTCACGGTCACCAGCATCGCAACCTCGTAAGCTCTGTAATGATACACCGCGTAGACGGTGATGATATTCGCGAGCCCGAGCTTGATACCCGGGATCGGGAAGGGATTCGGGATCTGTAATTCCACGACGAAGATGATCAGCGCGACAGCGGTCAGCACGCCGAGCTGAGCGAGCCTTCTGACATTCTCTTTCATGGCGTTACCTCGTCACGGCGTCCACGCCGTCGGTGCTGTCGGTAAATTCGATGACGAGCTTGTGCGGCAGACAGACGACCGGCATCGCCGCGCTGTGCAGACATCCCATCTTCACGCAGGTCTGATCGGGGCAGTCGGCGCTCTTGACGCGGATCTGATGATCCCTGATCTCGACGGTATTGACGTGCCCCTGATATTCGACGTCAAAGGACGTATCGGCGGTCACGCCGAGATCGGCGGCATAGACCGTTTTGCCGTCGGACACGACGCGGACGAAGCTCTTCTTCGGCGCGCTGAGTACCCATACCGACCCGACGATCCCGATGATAAAGATCACGCAGATCGCGATCAAAATCGACTTATGTTTCATATAAACTCCGTATAATCAACTTGATATATCGCCATAGTAACACATTAAAGCGCAAATTGCAAACACAGATTGACTTCACGCCTGATCTGTGATAATCTTCTGTTATGAAACGATTGTTATGCGGCGCGATCTGCGCCATAATTTTACTCGCTCTGAGCGCCTGTACGCCCTCAAAGCCCACCGTGACCTCCTTCGAGGCGATGGACACACTGATGACCCTCACGGTCTACGGCGACGATAAGGTCGGCGATCAGCTCCGAAGCCGTATCGAGGAGCTCGACAGCCTGCTCGATGTAACGGACGAGAGCAGCGAGCTCTACCGACTGAATCGGGAGAAAAACGCCTCCGTCAGCCCCGATACCGCCGCGCTGCTGAACCGCTCCTTACAGCTGAGCGAGGCGCTCGGCGGGAGCTTCGACCTCACGGTCTGTCCCGCGATACAGGCATGGGGCTTCACATCCGGCAACTACCGTATCCCCGATGATGACGAGCTGAAAAAGCTGTCCGAAATGATCGACTATCGTCAAGTCACCCTCGACGGTGATTCCGTGAAGCTGTCCGACAATACCCGTGTCGATCCCGGCGCGGTCGCAAAGGGTTACGCCGCCGACTGCTGCGGCAAATTATTGGAAGAAAGCAAGGCGCAGGCGGCGGTACTCAACCTCGGCGGCACCATCCGCCTCTACGGAAAGAAGCCCGACGGCAGCCGCTTCAAGGTAGGCGTTGCCGATCCCGGGAACCCCGCGGCGTACTTCGGCTATCTGTCGCTCGACGGCGGCACTGTCGCGACCTCGGGCGGGTATGAGCGCTATTTCGAGCGCGACGGCAGACGCTACATCCATATCCTCGATCCTAAGACCGCCGCTCCCGTCGAGAACGGCGTACAGTCGGTCACGATCATCACCGACGACGGTACGGCAGCTGACGCGATGTCGACCGCGCTGTTCGTCATGGGGCTTGATCAAGCGGTCGCGTATTATCGCGCACACCCGAACTTCGACTTCGTGATACTCGACAGCGACGGCACGATCTCCCTTACCGAGGGGATCGCCGACCGCTTCACCCTCGCTCAGGGCTACGATCTCCGTATCGAAACCATCAACTAACCAAGGAGTAATTATGCGTAAAACTTCACGCGGCGGCTCGTTCTTAGTCGTGCTGCTGTTCAACATCATGCTCAACTTCCGCCTGACGACCCCGGGCTGGATCCTGCTGATCCTGCACTTCATCATCCCGCAGTACATCAAGTGGTGGTACTGTCTGGTCTACTTCGGCGGCTTTCTGCTGTATATGATTATCTGGCAGCTCGTGCTGCGCGGGGTGATCCGCTGGGCGAATTCCGCCCCGCCTTATCCGCCCGTCAAGAACATCAACCCCTATTCGGTCAAGACCAACGACGTCAATATCCCGCTGTCACAGGCTCGCGGGAATGTCGATACAAATGACAAAGGAGAATGAATCATGAAGAAAGTACTGTGTATCCTTATCTGCGCCGTGATCGCCGTGCTGAGTCTTTCCGCCTGCGGCGGTCAGTCCGCGTCTGACGGTCACATCATCTATGCGATCGATGAGAACAACGGCGACAGCATTACCGCGACCTTCTTCTCCACCGACAGCGACGAGAGGCTCGAGGTCAAGATGACAAAACAGGAAACCTCCGAGAAGGGCACACATTTCTTCGCCAAGGCGGATACCGCGAAATTCGACCGCGTCATCTTCACCGTCGGCGACAAGACCACCGAGGAGCTGAGCTTCAACGACTATGTCGAGGGCTGGGTGCTGGGCTCGAACCACTTCTACCCCTACGACACCGGCTATGACGAGCCGGAGTACAAGCGCGTCAGCTTCGAATACGAGAGCCGCAAGAAGGATATCCTGATCTGGACGCCCGACAACTACGATCCGAGCGGCTCCGAGAAATATTCCGTCATCTACATGACCGACGGTCAGAACCTCTTCAAGCGCCAGGCGACCTCCTACGGCTCGTGGGGCGTTGCCGAGAGTGTGAGGGCGATGAATATCTCGAACGGCAACCCCTGCATCATCGTCGGTATTGAGAACGCCGACGGCTGGCGCGATAACGAGCTGACTCCCGACCTCGGCGAGGTACAGTCCGGAAACGTCGACAACAGCAGCTACAAGGAAGGTCACGGCGAATATTTCAGCGACTTCGTTGTCAACACCGTCATGCCCTATATCAACGAGAACTACAACGTCTATACCGACCGCGGGCACACCCATATATGCGGCTCCTCCTCGGGCGGTATCGAGTGCTTCTACATCGCGATGGAGCATCCCGACCTCTTCTCTTCGGTAGGCGCTCTCTCCCCCGCTTTCATCCTGTACAGCGACCAAACATGGGTTGAGTACCTGAGCAAAAAAGATTTCTCAAAGAACGCTCCCTTCATCTACCTCTACTGCGGTAACGCGAAGTCCGATAACCTCGAGCAGATGCTCTATACCGGCGCCGTCACGATGCCCGATAACCTCAAAAAGATCGGCTATCCCGCCGACAAGGTAACGCTCAAGCTCTATGACGACGGCATGCATAACGAGATGTACTGGCGCGCGGTCTTCCCCGACTACCTCAAGTACGCCTTCCCAAAACAAAATGCGACGATCGACGAAAAGTGATCTGACAGAACAAGAAACCGGACAACCCCTGCGGCTGTCCGGTTTCCTTTTGTGGGTTCTGACAAATATTGAACATATAATTCTACATTTTATCACTTGCATTTAGCGTGCATATTATTGTATAATTATTGTGTATGAAAGTACATAGCCGCCACGCGCCCTACCCTTGGCGGCTGACAACACCATATTTTCACTATAGGAGGAAAAGATTATGGGTCTTATCAAAGCAGGTCTGGGCTCCCTCGGCGGAGTACTCGCAGACCAGTGGAAAGAATACTTCGTATGCGACGCGATGCCCAAGGACGTCCTCGCGCGCAAGGGTCAGAAGAAGACCTCCGGCCGTTCCTCGAACACTAAGGGTTCTGACAACGTCATCACCAACGGTTCGGGTCTGGTCGTAGCCGAGGGTCAGTGCGCGATCATCGTCGATCAGGGTAAGGTCGCCGAGTACTGCGCCGTTCCCGGCGAATACACCTATGATTCGCAGACCGAGCCTTCCATCTTCGCGGGCTCCTTCGGCGACAGCATCAAGCGCACCTTCAAAGAGATCGGCAAGCGCTTCACCTACGGCGGCGAACCGCCCAAGGATCAGCGCGTTTACTATTTCAACACCAAGGAGCTGATGGAGAATCCCTTCGGCACCGCGAACCCCGTACCGTTCCGCGTCGTCGACAGCCGTATCGGCATCGACCTCGACGTCAGCATCCGCTGCAACGGCTACTACAGCTATAGGATCGAGAACGCGATCCTGTTCTACACCAACGTATGCGGTAACTTCGCGGGCGGCGACTATATGCGCTCCGAGATCGACAAGCAGCTCAAGACCGAGTTCATCAACTCTCTGCGCCCGCTGTTCGGCAAGGTCTCCCACATGGAGATCCGCCCCTACGAGATCCCCGATCATGAGGAGGAGATCCTCGACGCCGCGAACCAGGTCCTCGACGAGAAGTGGGGACAGCTGCGCGGCTTGAAGCTCGTTTCCGTCGCGTTCCAGAACGTCGACCTCCCCGAAGAGGATCAGAAGATGCTCAAGGAGGTTCAGCGCAACGCTGCCTTCCGCGATCCCAACATGGCTGCGGCTCACCTCGTCGGCGCTCAGGCTCAGGCGATGCAGGACGCTGCGAACAACCAGAACGGTGCGATGAACGCCTTCATGGGTATGGGTATGGCTCAGGGCGTAGGCGCCGGTCAGGCTGCCAACCTTTTCCAGATCGGCCAGCAGCAGGCGGCTCAGCAGCCTGCGGCACCCGCTCCCAAGGCGGCTCCCGCTCAGGGCGGCTGGACCTGCCCCTCCTGCGGCAAGCAGGCGACCGGTAAGTTCTGCCCCGAGTGCGGTACAAAGAAGCCCGAGGATGATACCTGGACCTGCTCCTGCGGCGCAGTGAACAAGGGTAAGTTCTGCCCTAACTGCGGTCAGAAGAGACCCGAGGCTGCCGCTGCGTACAAGTGCAGCAAGTGCGGCTGGGAGCCCGAGGATCCGCATCATCCGCCGAAGTTCTGCCCCGAGTGCGGCGACATCTTCGACGACAACGATAAGGTATAATTGAACAATACGCAGAAAGGCTATAGGCGATCTATAGCCTTTCTTTCAACCGTCCCCATAAGGAGGAATCATGGCAGTACATGAATATAAATGTCCGTGCTGCAGCGGCGCGCTAGCGTTTGACAGCACGATCCAAAAGCTGAAATGTCCCTTCTGCGATACGGAATTCGATGTTGAGGCGGTCAAGGGCTATGATGAAGACCTCAAAAACGCCGGTACCGATAACCTCGACTGGAACACCGACGCAGGTACCAAGTGGACCGAGGATGAAGAGACCGGACTGCGCTCCTATATCTGTAAGAGCTGCGGCGGCGAGATCGTCGGCGACGTGAACACTGCGGCGACCGAGTGTCCCTTCTGCGGCAACCACGCCATCGTGATGGAACAGTTCAAGGGCGACTTAAAGCCCGATTACGTCATCCCCTTCAAGCTTGATAAGGAGAAAGCGAAGGAGGAGTACAAAAAGCATTTGCAGGGCAAGTTCCTGCTGCCCAAGGTGTTCAAGGACGAGAACCACATCGACGAGATCAAGGGCATCTACGTTCCGTTCTGGCTCTTCGACGCCGACGCGGACGCCGATCTGCGTTACCGCGCGACCCGCACGCGCATGTGGTCGGACTCCGACTATAACTACACCGAGACCTCCTACTTCTCCATCTACCGTGCCGGCAGCATCGGCTTCGACCATGTCCCCGTAGACGGCTCGTCCCGTATGCCCAACGACCTAATGGAGAGCGTGGAGCCCTACGACTTTCGCGACGCGGTCGACTTCCAGACCGCATACCTGTCCGGCTACTTCGCCGATAAATACGACGTCGACGCCGAGCAGTCCGTCACACGCGCCAATGAACGCGTCAAGGAATCCACCGTCGACGCCTTCCGCGACACCGTGAACGGCTACGCGACCGTCACCCCCGAGTACACCTCCGTTCGCCTGCAAAACGGCAAGACCAAGTACGCGTTCTATCCCGTGTGGCTGCTCAACACCACCTACAAGGATGAGAAATACGTCTTTGCCATGAACGGCCAGACCGGCAAGTTCGTCGGCAACCTTCCTACCGATAAGGGCAAATTCTGGAAGGTCGCCGCGCTGATCGCCACCGTCTCGGGCGCGATCATCTACGCCGGCATGTGGCTGGCGCAGCTGTTGTAAGGGGGTGCAGGAATGATGAAACGAATCTTAGCAGTCCTGTTCGCGGCCGCGATACTTCTGACGATCGCGGTACTCCCTGCCGGAGCCGCCGTCGTTTCCTCTCAGGAGGGCGACTACGGCTACATGCTGGACGATGCCGCCGAGAAGCTGACCCCCGCCGAGCGCGACAAGCTGCTCGGGGAATTGAGCGATCTCAGCGCAGCGTGTAAATGCAATGTTCTGTTCGTCTTTGTCAACGATCTGAACAACGCGAAATTCTCATTTAACGGCACGGCGAGCGACTATGTACAAAGGTACTATGAGACCGTTTACGGCGTGAACAAGGACGGTCTGCTGGTACTGGTCACCCTGTCGGATGAGAACAACAAGCGTTATGTGGGCGTTTTCGGCACCGGCAAATGTCAGAAACGCCTCACGGATGACGAGAGCCTCGATATCCGCAACGACGCGATCGAAAACCATAACCCCGATTCCAAGGGTTATTATGACTTTTTGAGCGCGATCGCGAGCGGCTTGAAGAAAGCGGTCCCCCCTCATGTCCCGTTCACTAAGCTGCTTCTTGCGCTCGGAATCGGCATCGTCATCGCGGTGATCGTCATGCTGATCCTGAAAGGTCAGCTCAAGACCGTCGACATGCAGCACGGCGCGGCGAACTACACCCGCATGGGGAGCATGAACGTCACCGCCTCGCGTGACACCTACCTCTACAGCACCGTGACCAAATCCGCCCGACCCAAGGAGAGCAGCAGCTCCCACACAAGCTCCGGCGGCGGCTCCTACAGCGGCGGAGGCTCCAATTTCTGATGATCCTTTGATCACGAACGATAACAAAACCGGACAGCATCCGCTGTCCGGTTTATTGCTTATATGATTCATACTAAGTATCAGTTCAGACCACCTGGAAGATATAGAATTTCAGATAATCCGTCTCCTCCACGCCCCAGAGGATGGGGTGATCCGCCGCCTGCTGGCGGCACTCGATCTGTCGAAGGCTGACGTTCGCGTCGGCGGCGGCTGAGTACAGCATCCTTCTGAACTGCTCGTCGGGCATGAAGTGGGAGCAGCTGCAGGTCGCGAGATAACCGCCGCGGGGCAGCAGCTTCATCGCCTTGAGGTTGATCTCCTTGTACCCGCGCTCCGCGGAACGCGCGGTGGAGCGGCTCTTGGTGAAGGCGGGCGGATCGAGGATGATCATCTCCCAGTCGTGCTTATGCTCCTTATCCGCTTCGGTCAGCAGCTCGAACACATTCGCCGTTACAAAATCGATATTCGTAAAGCCGTTCAGCTGCGCGTTATGCTTCGCCATATCGATCGCCGTCTGTGAGATATCCACGGCGGTGACGTGCCGGGCGGTCGTCGCGGCATTCAGCGCGAAAGCGCCCGTGTGGGTGAAGCAGTCCAGCACCCGCTTGCCCTCTGCGATCTTCGCCACGGCGCGGCGGTTGTACTTCTGGTCGAGGAAGAAGCCCGTCTTCTGTCCCTCGACATAATCGACGGTGTATCTGATGCCGTTTTCCATGATCTCCACCGTGCCGTCGAGATCGTCGCGCAGCCCGTCCATGCGATAAAAGCCCTTGTACTGCTCGAGCCCCTCGAGCTCGCGCACCTTGACGTCGTTGCGCTCGTAGATCGCCTGTACCTCATATCCCCGCTCGCGCAGAGAGCCGATAAGCTCCGTGAAAACCAGATCCTTGATCCGGTCGAGTCCCAGCGACAGCACCTGCGTCACCAGAACATTCTCGAATTTATCCACGGTCAGCCCGGGGAAGCCGTCCGCCTCGCCGAACACCAGACGACAGGACGGGAAATCCTCGCCCATCACGGTCAGGCGGTAATCGACGGCATAGTCGAGCCTGCGCCGCCAGAAGTCGCGGTCAAAGCGGTCGTTCGCGTTCTTCGACAGGATGCGCACGCGAATCTTGGAGTGATCGTTGATGAAGCCCGAGCCGAGATACCGTCCCTTCTCGGTCATCACGTCCACGATATCGCCGTTCTCGTATGTACCGTCGATCTCCCTGATCTCGTCGTGATAGACCCAGATATGGCCGCCCTTGATAAAACGCTCACATTTCCTGCTGACGGTCACCCGCGGATAGCCTCTGTCCATAATGAACTCCTCTCATAATACGGAAAAATACAGGTTTATTATAACACGATATCGAAAAAGTGCAATAGCAATACTGCCGCGACCACGGATCGACATCGCAGCAGGCAGGAGTGAGGGGTGAGGAGTTGTAGGGGCGACATTACAGAACGCTTGTAGGGGTCGGCGCCGTCCCCTACAACTCTATACAACGTTTATATCAATCACTGTTCTCCGTTCTCTGTTCTCTGTTCACCGTTCTCCGATAAAGTGTTTGCAATATCTGTCGAAGTATGCTATAGTGATGATGTATATGACTTCCAATCAAGGAGGCTTAATATGAATTTCAACCATCTATGGGAAACCTATAAGGAAAAATGCAGGGATATCCGACCGTTCCTGCGTACCAAGACAGGTTCTCGGCTCGCGGTCGCCGCGATCCTCGACTTCATCATCCTGTTCTTTGCGCCGCTGATGCACAGCTTCGTCGGGACAGCGCTGTTCGGATGTGTGGTATCGGTGTTCCTGATCCTGTTATGGCGCAGAAATGACCGCGAGCACGCGGTCGTGCCGGCTGTCATCCTGTGTATCCCGATGCTGCTGGATATGATCATCTACCACGATCTCGCGATCGTCGTCGGCTTCCTCGCAGCGATCGTCGCGGTACTGCTCGCGGCGCTCAGCCCGTGGCTCGGGTTCTTCGACAGGATCACCGACCTGATCAACTCGCTGCTGACGGCGGGCGCGCTGTGCGTAGGCACGGTGGTGTTCGCGTGTATCATGCTGGTGCTGGTCAACATCGCGTGGTGGATCCTGTGTATCATCGCGTTCTTCATCGTGGTCGCGGTATTCATGGGCGTGGTGTTCTCCACCGCCGCGTATACCGCCTCGGACGGAAGGCGCCAGGCGAACAAGAAGCGCAACCGTGAACTGCACGAGCGCGACAAATCCGACCGCTACCGCGACTATCAGCCGCCTAAGCGCGACAACCGCGTCTACAACCTCGATGACGACGACTTCCGCGACGTCGAATGAAGGGTTTCGGTCGGTCAATTTATGCAATCCCTCACCCTCGTCGTCGCTCGCCGTGCTTGTGCAGACTCGCCTTATGGCGATCCTTCGCACCGCGTGGCGGCTTCTCCTCTCCCATAACGCGAGCCGTTGCTGGACCCCAAAAAGGGGATAGCTCCCTTTACCAAAGGGAGTCTCGGAAAGCAACTGCTCATATATTTTATAATGCTTATTCGACAAGCAAAGCTGCCGGTTCTTCGGCAGCTTTTTTTGTCCAAATCTCCGTACAAAAGAAGAAAGCGCACGCTGCGGGCGTACGCTTCTTCCGGGGATAAATCCAAATAAAATGAGGGGTTCTGATACGGGTTTCCGTATCGAGGAGGGTAGAACATATACAAGGAGTTGCGGTATCTCTCTTGCATGATTTTATTATAGTCAAAACTTCCCGTGATTTGTTAACGGAGTATTAACGCGCATTAAACAAATTAAGAATTGTGACCGGCGGTTCATTCATAATTGCGGATCAGGGTAACGACCTTACCCAGCAGCACCGCCCTGTCGACGATGATCGGCTCGTAGGCGTCGTTCTCGGGCTGGAGACGGATATGCCCCTTCTCCTTATAGAAGCGCTTGACGGTCGCGCTGCCCTCGCCGCTGATCTCATCCTCGACCATCGCGACGACGATATCGCCGTTGTTCGCGACGGGAGTACGGTTCACGACGATGATATCGCCGTCAAAGATACCCGCGTTTATCATACTGTCTCCCACGACGCGCAGGGCGAAGAGCTCTCTGCCCTTGCCGACGTCCTTGGGGACGGGGATATAGGTCTCGATATCCTGTACCGCGAGGATCGGCTGACCCGCGGTAACGCGGCCGAGCAGCGGCACCTTGGCGGTAGGCTGTTCGTTCTTGAGGCGGATACAGCGGTTGAGTCCTTCTTCACGCTCGATCAGCCCCTTCTCCTCCAGCGCCTTGAGGTGGTAGGCGACGGTGGAGGTGGACTTAAAGCCCGTCGCGTCGCACAGCTCCCTGACGGAGGGGACGCGGTTGTTCTCGGAACACTCGAGGATATAATCATAAACTTTCTGCTGGCTTTTGGTCAACGGCTTCATACGATCACCCATCTTTATCGGTTGAGATCGCCGCGGGATGAGCGGAACATCCGCCCTCGCAGCGTTCGATCACTTTAATATTGTCACTATTATATCACAGGTCACGATAAAATGCAAATATTTGTTCGAATAATTTTTTTCAACGTAAAAAAACGGCAATTTCACCAAAAACTACCTGTGTTTTTTGGCAGTAACATGCGGGCTATTTAGGATTTATTGCTGGAATTACCACTTGTTTTCAAGTATAATGAGCGTAACCGGCCATGAACCGTCCGAAAGGAGAACCAACATGAAAAAAGTCACTTCTCTTCTGCTTACGCTGATCCTGATCGTCTCCGTGTTCGCCGTCATCCCGACTAATGCGGCAGCAGAGAGCTTTCAGGCGGGCGACGAGCTGTATTTAAAGATCGAGAACCCCTCTAACTGGGCGACCCTTGAGGATACGCAGCTGTATGTCAACTTCACCGACGCGACCCGCGCCGAGAACAACAACAGCTCTATCGTGATCGCCAATGCAAATAAGAGCCGCTACAACCCTGCGGGCGGCGTACAGAGCGCCGGTGCGAACCTGTACAAATACACCTTTACCGAGGCGACAGCGGGTGCGACCGTGATGCGCTTCTGGCGCGGTAACGGCGAGAAGCTGTGGAACGAATCCGTCGCGATCACCCCCGCCGACCTCGCAGCGGGCAGAAACACCGCCGTCGTCACCGATTGGACGAATACGGGCTATCTCACGTCTACCTACGACTACGAGATCACTGCCGTACTGACCCTGAGCGCCAGGGAGGGCAGCGCGAGCGACAGCTACGACATCACCCTCACCCATAACGAGCTCCAAAACGCGCTCTACACCTACGAGATCGCGATCAATGATGAGAAGGTCAGCGATCAGGCGAGCTACACCTTCATCCCCGGCGAGGACGGCGTGTATACCGTCAAGGCGACCGTAACCGCCAAAGACCAAAGCGGTCATGTACTCGCGAAGGACAGCAAAAGCGACACCATCACCGTCGGCACCGCTCCCGTGGCAACGCTCTCGAAGGACAGCCTGTACGCCCACGCGGCGAAGGGCAGCAAGGAACGCGAGGCGTGGGTCAGGTGGTACAACGTCAGCGGCACCTACTACTTCTTCCTGCCGAGCTCCTGCAAGGCTTACGACGGCGTAGAGCTCTACAGCACGCTGTACGCGAAGGCGCGTCTTGACAATACCGACATCCCCTATATGGGCGTCGCGATCTTCAAGCCCGAGGCGGGCAAGACCTACCGCCTCACGATCGGCAACGAGGATACTTACAGGAACGTCGTCTTTCTCTACTCCTCCGCCGAAGCGGCGCTGTGGGTCAACAACACCGATACCTTCGACTATTACGGCGACTTCTTCAGCTATCTCAAAGCGGACAAGTCCAATTCCGTCGCGGCGAGCGGCGCGATCGCAACCCCGAACGGCAACGTCTCCGATACCGACATCAAGAAGATGAAGGGCAGAGGCAACACCTCGTGGTATGCCGACAAGAAGGGCTTCAACGTCACCTTCAAGGACGCGATCTCGATAGCGGGCATGCCGAAGGGCAAGAAGTTCTCGCTGGTGTCCAACTTCCAGGACGCCGCGATGGGGCGCAACCGCATCCTGTTCGACCTCGCGGCCGAGGTCGGCGTGCCCTACTCCTCAGACAGCCGCTTCATCGACCTGTACACCAACGGCGTGTATCAGGGCACCTACCAGATCTTCCAGAAGATCGACGTCGGTAAGAACACGCTGGTCAGCGACTTTGCCGAGGATGATTACCTCGATACCGAGACCAACGGGGTCAAGCGGGATTTCTGCTTCCTCACTGAGATCGACTCCAGCCCCGCCGACGACGACTTCCACTTCACGGTCGCAAACGGCAACAACCTGACCATGAAGGCGCCGGAGCTTGCGACGGACGACCCTAACTACAACGCCGTGCGCAGTTACATCACCGACAAATACAATACGATGTACAGCCATCTTACCAAAGCGGACGCAAACGACTACATCGACCTCGACTCGCTCGCGAAGGTCTATCTGATCAACGAACTGGGCAAGAACTGGGACAGCGGCGCGTCGTCCTTCTACCTCACCTACAAGCCGGATGAGAACGGTGTCTATAAGTTCTTTGCTTCGCCCGTATGGGACTACGACAATTCGCTGGGCAACGCCCGCGGCGTTGACAGCGACCTGAGAAGGCTCGGCATCACCGACTACACCCTGCCGACGGGCTGGTTCTCTTCGAAGAAGAACGGCTACAACGGCGCGAACTTCCTCGCCGAGGCGGTCAAGAGCCCCTCTCTGATGAGCCTCGTGCGTCAGGTATGGTTCGAGGACTTCCTCCCCGCGATCAATAAGCTCAACGAGAGCGGTATCGACAGCGGCAGACTGTATTCGCTCGACGTCTACGCGGATATCCTGCGCGACACCGCCGCGATGAATTACAAGATCTGGGATATGGTCACCAACTCGGGCTGGATCGCCGACCATGGCTCGCTGACGCGGTTCGGCGCGACCTACACCTATAACGACTTCGGTCAGGTCACCGGCGTGACTCTTACCCGCTGCAACACCGTCAAGGAGTATAACCGGTACACCTTCGACGGTCAGTTCGAATACATGACGGACTGGCTCAACTCCCGCGCGGCATGGATCAGCGCCCAGTACATCGACGATTATCAGCCGAGGGAGCCGGAGCTGCTCCGCGGCGACGTGGACTTCGACGGCGAGGTGGATATCCCCGACGTCACGCTGATCCTGCGCTTCGGCGCTCAGATCATCACACCCACCGACCTGCAAAAGCGCGCGGGCGACGTCAACGTCGACGGCGAATGTGACACCGTCGACGCGACCCTGATCCAGCGTTATCTGGCGCATATCATCGATCATATCTGATTATTCGGAGCGTTTCCCGACGGAGGCGCTCCGTTTTTCTACAGATTTGTAACACTCCTTGCATTTATCGGCGATTTCTTTTACAATATTCGCAGTATCTCTATTAGTAGTTCAAGGAGGAAAGCATGAAACGATTCCTGTGCTTTTTTATATCCATACTGCTTTGTATCTCGGTCTGTGCCATCCCCTCGACGGCTGCCGAGAGCGACACGCTGACCGTCACCGACTCGGGAAGAATACTTGCTCAGGTCAAGGTCGGGAGCGTCTTTCTCTACCGCGTGGGGCTGTTCACGGGTCAGCACACCCTGATCAACGGCGAGGGCGAGATCCGCTACGACGAGAAGCTCCTGCAGCCGCTCGCTTACGGCGATCCCACCCCCGAGCGCTACAGCTTCGGCGGCAGGCTGGTGAACGCCTCCGCCGTCATCAACCTCACCGACGTCCCCGGCACCGTGTACTATAATTTCAGTCAGATCACGGGCATCGAAGGCTACACCGACACCGACGAGCCGTATCTAAAGCTGAGGTTCAAGGTGCTCGCGGGCGGCACCACCGAGCTCAGCCACATCATGCAGACCCTCACGGCACGCAACAGCAAAACCACCTTCTATAAGCTCTTTCAAAACGGTCAAGCGACCGCTGCCCTCGACCCGCTCCCCTATACCGTCGGCTCGGCTGAGCTGCCCTGCGCCACCATCGGCGACGCGGACAGCGACGGCAGGATCAGCGTTATCGACGCGACCCTGATCCAGTGGATCACGGCGGGCAGAAGAATGAGCTACAGCAAGCTGAACGCCGATACGAACGGCGATGGCGACGTCAACCTTAAGGATTCCCTCGCGATCCGCCGCTATACGGCGGGAATGAGCGCCGCGAACGTCGGCGACTACCGCTTCACCTCGGACTGACGCAGGGTGAACGGGCTGAATCAATTCAGCCCCTACGATAAACCTTGCACAATCTCATGTAGGGGTCGAATTTGAGGAGTTGTCCAAATCTCTGATTTGGCATACAACTCCCATGCAACAGCGCTTACCGCTCGCGCAGCAACCGACCATAATCATAACCACCCGTCAAACGGGTGGTTTGCTCTGGGGCTATAAGCCCCTGT
>CAMVDB010000026.1 GCA_947166135.1 uncultured Clostridia bacterium
CGCCTTGCGCGCATTTCGTATAGCCATTGCTCGTTGCCGCACAGCGGCAAACTGATACTAATCCTTAATAAAAACCTTTATCATCTATTGCGCTATATTTCGTATAGCTTTGTTGTCGTCGTCGTTCGCTGTACTCGGTAGGCATATCCGGTTGGTATGCCTTGACCTCGTGCCGCGACTCCTCCTCTCCCCACAACGCGAGGCGTTGTGGGGACCCCGGAAGTGACAGGCGCCAGCCTGTCTGCGTCTCCCGTCGCGCTATCCGAAATATATCACTAATATCTGATTAAATCTTTTTATCAAGGATTAGTATGAGCAGGCATACAAATTTTTTTGCTTTACGGAAACGAACAGTTTCCTGTAAAGCTAAAAAAGCCACCCTCAGGTGGCCTTTATTATGTCATTATGCGGTAGTTGCTATCTCTTCGTTATCGGGAATGTAGATCTTCTTGATATCCGCGCCGAGGCTCTGGAACTTGGTGACCACGTCGGAGTAGCCTCTCTCGATATAGCGGATGTTGGAGATATCCGTCTGACCCTTCGCGACCAGTCCGGCAATCACCATCGCCGCGCCGGCACGCAGGTCGGTCGCCTTGACGGGGGCGCCGGTCAGCTGACCGCCCTCGATGATAGCGAGTCTGCCCTCGACCGAGATCCTCGCGCCCATGCGTACGAGCTCGCTGACATACTGATAGCGGTTGTCCCATACGCTCTCGTTGACGATGGAGGTACCCTTGACGGACGCCAGCAGCGCCACAAACTGGGGCTGGCAGTCGGTCGGGAAGCCCGGGTGGGGCATGGTCTTGATATTCACGCGGTTCAGCGAACGCTTGGTAGCGTCGATGATGACCGCCTCGTCGTATTCTTCGATCTCACAGCCCATCTCACGCAGCTTGGAGCTGATGCTCTCGAGGTGCTTGGGCGTGATATTGCGGATAGTGATCTTTCCGCGGGTCGCGGCGGCGGCAGCCATGTAGGTGCCGGCCTCGATCTGGTCGGGGATGATGGAGTAGGTCACGCCGCGCAGATAATCCACGCCGCGGATCTTGATGACGTCGGTACCGGCGCCGCGGATGTTGGCGCCCATAGAGTTGAGGAAGTTCGCCAGATCGACGATATGCGGCTCCTTGGCGGCATTCTCGAGGATCGTCTGACCCTCCGCCTTGACGGCGGCGAGCATCAGGTTGATGGTCGAGCCGACGGAAACGGTATCGAAGTAGATACGCGCGCCGTGGAAGGAGCCTTCGGTACGACTCTCGATGACAGCGCCGTTGACGAGATCGTTCTTCGCGCCCATCAGCGCAAAGCCCTTGAGGTGCTGATCGATGGGACGAACGCCGAAATTACAGCCACCGGGAAGGGCGACCTTGGCGTTATGAAAACGTCCGAGCAGCGCGCCCAAAAGGTAGTAGGACGCACGCATGCCGCGCACATTTTCGCTGACCGCCTCATAGGTGTTGATGGGTCGGGGGTCGATATCAAGCGTGTTCTTATCGACGCGGCGCACCATCGCGCCCATATCCTTGAGGATCGTCGCGATCAGGGTGACGTCGGAGATATTCGGTATATTCTCGATGCGGCAGGGCTCGTCACAGAGCACCACGGCGGGGATAATCGCGACCGCCGCGTTCTTGGCGCCGCTGACGGTGACTTCACCGTGGAGCGGTTTACCGCCGTTGATTACGATCTTTTCCAATCTGTACACTTCCTATACAAATCATCTGTTATATAAGTCACGCGGACTGTCCGCGTATGAATCAAAAGGGTGCTATCATCCACACTAAGCCTATGATAATCATACACATAAGATAATACAAAGAGGCGGTAAAGTCAACCGAAAAAATCTTTTGTAATTATTTTTAGTGATTCTGTATGGTTTTCTTTAAACCTACTGTATGGATTTTCTATAATTATAATTCTTTTATGTAATCATTTTGTAATTAATTGTTTGGTTGAATAAAACGTAGTATAATAAAGAAAGAGAGCTGCCTTTCGACAGCCCTCGGGGTATTTTGTTTATGCCGGCTCGGCTACGACGCTCTGCTGGCGGTTGGGGATTGCGAACGCGACGTTGATAGCGTGGTCGCCGACGCGCTCGATATCGATCAGCATATTCAGGAAGGTGGTGCCCGCTACCGCGTCGCACAGACCCTCATCCATACGCTTGATATGGTTCTGCTTGTAATCATCCTTGCAGTCGTCGACGCTGTCCTCCATCTGGATGATGCGCTCGATCAACTCGGGAGAGCCGCCCTGCGCATTGAACATCGAGAAGCTCAGCTCCATCAGGGTACGGCATTTATCGCAGATATCGTGCAACTCAGCCGTCGCGGTATCGGAGAAGGTCAGCTTGTCCTCGATAACGGTATGGGCATACTCGACAATATTCTCGGCGTGGTCGCCGATACGCTCGAGATCCTGGATCGCGGAGTACATTGCGGCGACGATCTGACGGTCTCGCACCTCCAGGTCAAGCGCATTGAGCTGTACGATATAGTCGGTGATCTCCTTCGAGAGGAAATCGATGACCTTCTCGCGCTCCAGCACCTTCCCGATCGAATCCGCGTCGCGGTCAAAGAAGGCGATCAGCGCTCGATTATAATTCTTTTGGACGAGGCGGCTCATACGGGCAACCTCCTTCTCACACTGCAGCACTGCCATAGGGGGAGTGGTCAGGATGCGGTTGTCGATAAATTCGACCGCCATCTTGTCCTTCTCGGGATCCTCATGATAGGGTAGGATCTTCCGT
This sequence comes from uncultured Clostridia bacterium, assembly GCA_947166135.1. Classification (GTDB taxonomy): domain Bacteria; phylum Bacillota; class Clostridia; order Oscillospirales; family Acutalibacteraceae; genus Ruminococcoides. The sequence continues at coordinate 2,750 of CAMVDB010000026.1, forward strand.
GTCAGTTTCACGAGAAGATTAGAGATCGGCAGTAAAACGATCATCATTACTACGTTGAAGAAAATGTGGGAGGCGGATACCTGAGCGGCAGCGTTTCCGGGGAGGAACTTTTCTATGGTATCCGCTACGGGAAGGATCATCGTCAGCGGTACCAGCAGGATCACGCCGGACAGGGTGATAAGCATGTTCAGGATCGCAACCTGTTTCGCGCTTCGTTTAGCGCCTGCGGCAGAGAGGAACGCCGGCATACATGCGCCGAGGTTCATGCCGTAAACGATGAAGATCGCCTGATCAATGTTGATCGCGCCCGCCGCGCTGAGCGCCATCAAAATACCGACGGACGCGGACGAGCTCTGGATTACTGCGGTCACAAGCGCACCGATCAACACACCGATCAGCGGATTGTTAACATTCGACAGCAGATTGTTGATCATGCCGTTTTCGTTCAGCGTACCAAGCGCTTCTTTCATGCTGTCCATACCGAAGAACAGGATGCCGAAGCCGGCTAAGATCTGACCGTAGTACTTGTAGTTGTTCTTCTTGACGAACATCATCACGATGACGCCCGTAAAGATGAACAGCGGCACGATGCTCTTGATATCAAAGGACAGCAATACCGAAGTCACGCAGGTACCGATCTTAGCGCCGAAGAGGATACCGACCGTTTGAGCCAGCTCCATCAAACCGGCGTTCGTAAAGCCGACGACCATAGCGTCGGTTGCCGACGAGCTTTGGATGACCGCGGTCACAACAAGGCCGACCAGCATACCGAGATACTTGTTGGAGGTGATCTTCTCCAGAAGCGCTCGAAGCTTGTTACCTGCAGCGAGCTCCAGACCCTCGCCCATGTATTTCATGCCGAGGAAGAACAGCCCTAAGCCGCCCAATACACTAAACAAACTGTAAATATTCATATGTTTCTCCATTTGCGTGCCTGCGAAAAGCGTATCGCTTCCGCGCGGCTGTGTTGCGGATAGTTTATATCCATTGTATTCGCAGGTAATCCTTGAAATTACCCTATGTTAATAATACAGGATAGCAAAGTCAAGTTTATTCTAATTTAGAACAATAACAAAATTCGTCAAACTATACAATCATCTGCCGCTTTATGCATAGATAATGACGAAAACCACTTTATCCAATCGCAAAAAACAGGCTGTCCTTAGGCAGGACAGCCCGGATCGATCCTTTATTCATGCCAGTATTTACGGTCGAGAGAGCGATACTGGATCGCCTCGGCGATATGGGACGAGCGAATGACCTCGCTGCCGTCGAGATCGGCGACGGTACGCGCGACTTTCATGATGCGGTCGTAGGCGCGGGCGGTCATACCCAGCTTATCGAACGCCCGCTTCAGGATCAGGTTCGCCTTGTCATCCATCACACAGACCTTCTCAAACATCGCGGAGGTGATATCGGCGTTGTTCTTGATCGCTGTGCCTTCAAAGCGCACCGTCTGGATATCGCGGGCTGCATTGACGCGGCGGCGAATATCGGCGGAGCACTCCTCGCCGTTCTTGGCGGTCAGGTCATCGTATTCTACCGGCGGCACCTCGATATGGATGTCGATACGGTCGAGCAGCGGACCCGACACACGCCCGAGATACTTGTGCACTGCATTATCGGAGCAGGTACACTGCTTCTTCGGATGATTGAAGTAGCCGCAGGGACAGGGATTCATCGCGGCGATCAGCATAAAGCTCGACGGATAGGTATAGGTGCCGTTCGCGCGGGAGATGGATACCACGCCGTCCTCCAGCGGCTGGCGCAGTACCTCCAGCACCGATCGCGGGAACTCCGGCAGTTCATCGAGAAACAGCACGCCGTTGTGCGCGAGCGAGATCTCGCCGGGCTTGGGATGGGTGCCGCCGCCCGCCATGCCCACGCGGGTCACGGTATGGTGCGGCGATCGGAACGGGCGAACGGAGATCAGCCCCGAGCCCTTCGGCAGTGTTCCGGCGATGGAATGGATCTTGGTCGTTTCAATGGTCTCATCAAAGGTCATCTGCGGCAGGATGGTCGGCACACGCTTGGCGAGCATGCTCTTGCCCGCGCCGGGAGAACCGATCAGCAGTACGTTATGACCGCCCGCGGCAGCGATCTCCAGCGCGCGCTTCGCTTCGCCCTGACCCTTGACCTGAGAGAAATCGAGCGTTGTTTCCACCTGCGCCTGAGAATTCGAAAAGACGGCGGGTTCTATCCTGCTGCGACCTGCAAGATGGTCGAGCAGTTCAAAGATATTCTTCGCGCCGTAGACCTCCAGCCCGCTGACCACCGCGCCTTCGTTCGCGTTAGCGGCGGGGACAAAGAGCCTTTTCAGCCCCTGTTCACGGGCGGCGATCGCCATCGGCAGCACGCCGTTGACGCTCCTGAGCTCGCCCGAAAGGCTCAGCTCACCGATGAAGGCGGCGTCATCCGTATTCGCGCTCACGACGCGCATCGCCTTGAGCACCGCGATCAGGATCGGCAAGTCGTACAGGGGACCTTCCTTCTTGATGTCGGCGGGAGCGAGATTCAGCACCAGGCGGGAGTTCGGGAAGTCGAAGCCGCAGTTCTTCATCGCGGCGCGTACACGGTCGCGACTCTCCTTGACCGCCGTATCCGGCAGCCCGACGATATCGAAGGCGCCTATGCCGCGCGAGAGGTCTGCCTCCACCTCGATCGCGTAGGTCTGGAGTCCAAATAATCCGAGGCTGTTACACTTTACTACCATCACTGTCATCCTTTCATGAATTCAAGCCGAAAGGGCAATTACGATATCGCTTTTATGTTCGAATAACTCTATCTGCATTATAACACACTTCACATGAAAACGGATTCCAAAATTTTGCATAAAATACTGGTGAAACTGCACAAAAACCGAATTTTAATGAATATTTTGTAATATTTTCCGACTGGCGTTTTTGAAAAATCTGTTGACTTTTAGCATTGGATTGAGTATTATTACTTTAAATAGATAAAATGCTGTGAGGTGTTGTAATCTGTTGAACCATACCGATAAAGCTGAGCGCAGGCTCTCCGACGCCGAGCTTCTTGACGACTTTCGAAATGGAAGCGAGGATGCGTTCGAGGTCATCGCGTCGAGGTATCTGGGGCTGATCTCATCGGTCGCCAAGCGGTACCGCGGTATGTCGGCAGATACCGACGACAGCGATCTGGTGCAGGAGGGCATGGTAGCCCTGCTCTCGGCCTGCCGTTCCTTTCGGGAGGGCAAGGGCATGAGCTTCAAGAACTACCTGATGCTCTGCGTCGAGAATCGCTTTCGCTCGCTGTTGCGTTCAGCGACGAAGAAGGGGAGCGTCCCCGCTCATAACATGATATCTATCGAGGAAGATCAGGATGCTGCTTTTGATTCTACCGCAACTTCCTTACCTGAGTTGGTAGAAACGAAAGAATACATCGGCAGCCTGTACCGCATCCTCAAGGACAGCCTATCCGACCTGGAGTACAAAGTAGCGATTTTGCACCTTTCCGGCTATTCGTACAGGGAGATTGCGGAGAAGCTGAACGTATCCTTAAAAACAGTTGACAATGCACAGACCCGTATACGTCAAAAGCTTTCTAGGTAATACACCCCGAAGAGAAATCAGACGGTGCAACTCCGCCGCGGGGTAAAATATATACCAAAAAGTGAGGTACACGCTATGTACGAAGACAAGATTCTCCGTTGCAAGGACTGTGGAAACGAATTCGTATTCACAGCCGGCGAGCAGGAGTTCTACGCAGAGAAAGGTTTTGTAAATGAGCCTCAGCGCTGCAAGGACTGCCGTATCGCTCGCAAGAATGCAATCAGGGCTAATCGTGAAATGCACACGACCGTGTGTGCAGACTGTGGCGGCGAAGCACATATCCCATTTAAGCCGATGGAAGGCAAGGATTACTATTGCAGCGAATGTTTTGCTAAGAGAAAAGAAGCTGAAGAAGCAGCACAAGCTGAGTAATAAAGTAAAATTGCTTACAGCGCCCGAAGGGGCGCTGTTTTTCTGTTTATCGACTGAAATATCCGTTCCCTGAGCTATTGTATTTTGGTGCGGAGTATGATATACTTGCGGTGTATAGATGCAACCGGATCGGTTGAGATTGCCTCGGGATGATTCCCTCGCAACAACATTTTTACGACATTCATAAACGGAGGTATTTATTATGATCACTAAAGACGCTATCATCGGCGATGTTCTGGACAAGTTCCCCGCTACCGCTCCCCTCTTCCTGCAGATGGGTATGCACTGCCTCGGCTGCCCCGCCTCCCGCGGAGAGAGCATCGAGGAAGCCTGCATGGTACACGGCGCCGATCCCGACGCGCTGGTAGCCGCGCTGAATAAAGCGATCGGCGCATAATGCAAATACTCAGACCCTACGGGCGGCTGTCCTTGTGCGCGGAAATGGTACGCGAGGGCAGCCGCCTTGCGGATATCGGCACCGACCACGGCTACCTGCCCATACACCTGTGCCTGACCGGTAAGATCCCCTCGGCGCTGGCGTGCGACATCAACCCTTTCCCCCTGCGCTCGGCTGAGGAGAATATCATAAAGCATCAGTTGTCAGACCGTATCACTACCCGCCTGTCCGACGGACTGCAACAGGTGCGTGAGGATGAAGCCGACGATATCGTGATCGCCGGTATGGGCGGCGAGCTGATCCGCGATATCCTCAAAGCGGCGCCTTGGGTCAAAAACAGCTCAAAGCACCTTGTCCTCCAGCCGATGACCCATCACGAGGATCTCGTGAAGTGGCTGTACGAAAACGGCTTTACCATCCTGCGTCAAAAGGCGGTATGCGACGAGGGCAAGCATTATACCGTGCTTTGTGCCCGCTGTGACGGAGCGGGAAGGAGCGCCGACCTGTTCGACTGCATCGTCGTCGGGCTCGACCCCGACGATCCGTTGAGTCAGGGCTTTCTCAAGCGCAGCCTGAACAATCTGCGCAATCGCAGCAAGGGCGACCCCTCCCTGCTGCCGACCATCCGACGAATCGAGGAGATTATCCATGAAGATCAATGACATCATCGCGTATACAAAGGAGCTCGCGCCGTACGAAACGGCAGGCGAATGGGACAACGTCGGACTGCTCGTCGGCTCGGGCGATACGGAGGTCCGCCGCGTACTGACTGCGCTGGATATCACCCCCGCTGTTGTTGAAGAAGCGCTGAAGAAGGGCTGCGGGCTGATCGTCAGCCACCACCCGGTCATCTTTGACCCCCTGAGATCGCTGGCGCCCGATCATGCCGTTTATTCACTCGCAAAAAACGATATCGCCGCCTTATGCCTGCACACGAATCTCGACCGCGCCGAGCAGGGCGTGAACACCGCCTTGGGAAAAGCGCTCGGACTGCAAAATACCGTGCTGTATCCCGACGATTACCTGCTGATCGGAGAGACCGACCTAACCTATTCTTCCGCGGAATATGCCGCGCTGGTCAAGGAACGCCTGCACGCGCCCGACGTACGCTTCACCGACGGAGCCGTCCGCCGCGTCGCGGTATCCTCCGGCGGCGGCGGAGAGGGCGTTGAGCTCGCCCGGCAATACGGCTTCGACGCCTTTGTCACCGGCGAAATGAAGCACCACCAATATCTGTGGGCGGTATCTCACGGGATCGCCGCCTTTGACGCGGGTCACTTCTCCACGGAAGATGTGGTGATAAAGCCGCTGACCGCGCTTTTATCTGAACAATTTCCCGATACCGAATTTATCATCAGCGAATCCTGCGTCTGTCCGTATGACGCGATCTGATACATTCCAATAGAGAAAAAGGAGCAATCAACATGACTGTAACGACCGTAAAGAACGACAATATCTGCACCATGACGCTCGAGGGACGTATCGACTCCCTGACCTCTTCCGAGCTCTCACAGGCGATCGCAGAACAGACCCCCTCCTGCGACAAGCTGATCCTCGACATGTCGGGCGTGAGCTATATCTCCTCGGCGGGCATCCGCGTCATCGTCGCCACCCACCGCGAGATGGCGTCGAAGGACGGCTTGGTGCTCAGAGGGCTGAGCAGCAGCGTCAAGACCATCATCAGCCTGACCGGCTTCCAGAAAAGACTGAACATCGAAGAATAACCGCGTATGAAGCATTCCGTCTTCCGCAGAATCACGCTGTTTATCCTGATCGCGGTACTGATTGTGGAGCTCGCGACGATCTCGATGGCGTTCAAGATCATCTACGATTCGAACTTCGAACGCACCCTCAACAATATCAAGAACCACTCCCATACACTGGTGGAGCTGGGCAGGTACTATGATTATGAAAACCCCGACTCGACCTCCTATCTCTCCTATACGCTGGAGGGGTACTGTCGGGAGGCGAATCTCGCTTACGCCTATATCGAGGAGATCGACCTCGATCAGGGTACCGAGTCCTACCTCGCCGTAGGCTTCGGAGAACACACGACCGATGAGGCGCACCAGCAGCGATACCCGGGCGTTACGATCAAGAGCAAGATCTATGAGGAGAAGCTTGCCGCGCTGAACGGGGATACCGAACATGCCGTACGGCATGAGGTCAACCGCTACGGCGACACACTGATCTATTATGCGGCAATCAATGAGCTTCTGGATAACGATAGCGGCAGGCTCGTACCGACGACCAGAAATCTGCTCGTCGGCGTAGAGGTCAATATTTCCGACGTGATGCTCTCCTTCGTACGCAGCTTCATCTCGGTCGCGGTCCTCACCCTGATCCTCGCGATTCTGATCGTCATCATCTTCTCCCTGATCCTCAACCATAATGCCGCAAAGCCCGCGCGAACGATCAACGACCGCATGAGCAGCTTTGTCGAGGATTACAGCAAGGGCTTCAAGCCGCTTCAGATCAAGGGCAAGGGTGAATTCGCCGAGATGTCGCGCTCATTCAATACGATGGCTCAGAACATCGACAGCTACCTGACCAACATCACCGAGCTGAACAGAGAGCAGAACAAGCGACAGGCGGAGCTGGATATCGCCGGCAACATCCAACAGGGTCTGTTGAGTCCGCCCCACTGCGACGGCATGGGCTTCACCATCGACGCCCGCACGCTGGTCGCCAAGGAGGTCAGCGGCGATCTGTACGACTATCTGGTGCTCGACGACGGCAGAGTTTTCCTGACGGTCGCCGACGTCTCGGGCAAGGGCATCTCGGCGGCGCTGTTCATGTCGCGTGCCGTTACGCTCCTGCACATGTACGCCCAGCTTGGCTACTCACCCGCAAAGATCCTGACCGAATACAATAAGACCCTCGCGGCACAGAATCCCAACCTGCTCTTCATCACGACCTTCGTCGCGATCTACGATCCCAATAAGCATATTCTGACCTACTCCAACGCGGGTCACAACATCCCCTACATCCTCTCCGATACCCTCATCCCGCTCGAAGCGGCGCACGGCATGGCGGCGGGCGTCTTTGACGACGAAAGCTATGAGGAAGCGACCGCCGCGTTCAGGGAGGGCGACTGTCTGTTCCTGTACACCGACGGCGTGAACGAAGCCGGAAACGCGGATGATAAGCTTTTCGGCACAAAAGCGCTCGAAGATATTCTGAGAGGCTGTCTTTCTGCCGACAGCGGCGAGGTGATGAAGCAGGTGCTCACGCGGCTGAAAAGCTTCGTCGGCAGCGCCGCAAGGACCGACGACATCACCATCCTGGTCTTTCGCACGAAGCCCCTCTGCTTTCACCGCGAGCTGAACCTGCCCGCTGTTCCCGAATCGCTCAACGAGATCAACAACGCGCTTGACGCGATCCCCGATCTCAGCGAAGAAACGCGCATGAGCCTCGACCTTATATGTGAGGAGATCTTCATCAACATCTGCTCCTACGCCTATGAGGACGGCGGCGAGGTACAGGTCATGATCGACGTCGATGACGAGGCGGTGCTGACCTTCACCGACAGCGGCAAGCCCTTCGACCCCACCCGCGAGGTCATACAGCTCGAGGATTACGACCACGATCAGGCGATCGGCGGCTTGGGACGTTATCTGACCTTCCGGCTTGCCGACAGCTATCACTATGAGTATCGGGATTCAAAAAATATCCTGACCATTCATAAGTCACTCGCTCCCTCAGGCGAGCAATAATCAGCATGAATCCCCTCACATCCGTGCGCAGTCCCGATGTGAGGGGTTGGTATTTAAATAACAAGGTTTTCTATTGAAATGTTCACTGACTCCCTGTATAATGAGATTATCAGCCTACGGCTCAGCCGTCTGACAATAACATATTACGGAGGTAAACTTATGTTTTGCGGAAAATGCGGACATCAAATGCCTGACGGACAGCGCTTCTGCGATAATTGCGGAGCACCGACCGATTTGTCGCCGTCCGAAACCATGAAGCAATCCGATATGCCGGAAAATACCAATGATTTCGACTATCGCTATGAATCGGAGGAAACCCAAGTTCTCGGTGGTCAGAACGTACCTCAGGATATATACGGTTCCGAAGAGACGCAGGTGTTGAGCGACTATAACGCGCCTCAACCTAATGCATCTCAACCGCCTTATATGCCGCCGCAACAGGCATATACTCCTCAACAACCGATTAACAATCCTCAACAGCCTTATAACCCGCAGGGATACATGCCGCAGTACGGCTATCAGCCCGCACAACCGCAGAAGAAGAGCAAAAAGCCGCTGGTCATCGGTATCATCGCGGCAGTGGTTGTCCTCTGCGTCGTGCTGGGAGCGCTCTTCCTCCCGAAGCTGTTCATGTCCGACAAGGATAGGATGCACAGTCTGGAGAAGGAAGCCGTTCACGAGGCGCTCAACACTTACAAGAACGCCGTTGAAGAGAGCGGTCTCCAAAAGGGCACGGTCGCGCTGGATATCGAGCCGGGTCAGTACCTTGCCGACCTGGCTAAGAATCAGGGCGTTGATATCTCGTGGCTGAAGAAAGCCAAGATCACGACAACGACCGACTCCAAGGACAACGTTAATGCGAGCAGAGTCCGCCTCTCGCTCAACGATACCGAGGTCGCCTGTCTGGATCTGCTGACCGACAGCAAAACCAATACCTCGCTGATCGGGCTGGACGGTCTCGCTCCGGGCTACGGTAAGATCGATCAGAAAGCGATTGGCACCTTGATCACAGGCCTTAGGAGTATTGATAACGAAAAAGCAACCGCTCTGAACGAAAAAGCAACCGCTCTGATTGAGAAGTATTTCGCGATGGCGGTAGATTCCATCGAGAACGTAAAGAAAACCTCGGAGGAGATCACCGCCGCGGGCGTGACCGAGAAGGTCACAGTATATACCGCTGCCATATCCGAGCGTCAGTCGCTCGAGATCGGCAAGAAGGTGCTGACAGCCGCGCTGGATGACGCGGAAGTCAAGGCGTTTTTGGAGAAGGCTTACCCCACCCTCTCGTCTATGGTCGGCAAAGGCAGCAGCGGCTTCGAGGAATTCTATCTGAATTATCAGATCAGAATCAACGATCAGCTCCGGGATATCACCGAGCAGCTGACCGGTGCGAGTGATGACGCTGTGATGCTCCTGACCGAATACGTCTCCCACGACAAGATCACCGGCATCAAGGTCTCCATGCCTCAGGAAGGCAGTGAATATTCCGCCGTGCTCGCACTCAAGGGCACCGACTTCGGCGTGCAGGCGACCGTAAACGGCGAGACCGTGCTCACCGGTACGGGAAGCGGCAACATATTCACCGCCTCCGTAAACGGCGACTTCCGGGTCTATGTAAACGGATCGGTTTACGCCAACATCAAGCTGACCGATTACAACATGAAAGCTTTCAAGGGCACCGTCGAGATCTCGCTGACCAAGGACGCCTGGAGCAATATCGTCACAGACTCGTCGACCGCCGCGATGCTCTCCACCGCTTCTCTTAAGATCGATATGGCTAAGGAAAAGAGCACCTTAGACGCCGTTGTCGCCGGTCAGCCTTTTGTCAAGGCGTCCGTAACGAAGTCGGAGCCCGAGAAGCTCTCCTTCGACACCAACGTGAATTCCGTCGATATCTCCGAATGGTCTCAGACGATCAACTACTCCGAGCTGATGAAGCGTCTCGCCGACGCAGGCGTTCCCGCGGACTTTATCCGCAGCATGTTCGGCTCACTTATCAGATAATCATAAACCGCGGATTAGGCGGCAGGGATGTCTGCCGTCTGATCTTTTTCATTAGTGACACAAGATCGGAATTATGGTAACAGAAGTCAGAAACATCAAAAAATCATACGGAAATAACCATGTCTTGAAAGGGATCTCCTTCTCGGTCGAAGCGAGTAAATGCGTCGCGATCCTCGGCAGGAACGGCTGCGGTAAATCGACCCTGCTGTCGATCCTCGCCGGCGTGCAGAAATGTGACAGTGGCGAGCTGCTGATCGACGGGCATCCGCTGTTCAACCGTCCCGCCGATCTGCGACGCAATATCGGCTATGTCCCGCAGGGCACGCCCCTGATCGAGGAGCTGACCGCCCGCGACAACCTCCTGCTGTGGTATTCCAAAGCAGAGCTCCGGCACGAGCTCAGCGGCGGCGTACTCGACCTGCTCGGGATCGGCGAATTCCTGAAAACACCGGTATCCAAGATGTCCGGCGGCATGAAGAAGCGGCTCTCCATCGGCTGTGCGATGCAAACGCGTCCGCCCGTGCTCCTGCTCGACGAGCCGTGCGCGGCGCTGGATATCGAGTGCAAGGAGCGCATCCTGCGCTATCTCAGCGACTACAAAAGCCGCGGCGGTACGCTGGTGCTGATCTCACACGACCCGATGGAACTGTCGATCTGTGACGAATGTAAGATCATGCGCGACGGCGTATTGCACGACTATACCTACGACGGTGACGTTGCGCGTCTGGTACAAGCCCTATGAGCCGCGCGGTCAAATACTTTCGCCTGCAGCTCAAACGGTTCTTCAGGCTGACCCCCGCCGTCATCGTCCTCAGCGCACTGTTGCTGGGAATACTCGGCACGGCGTTCTGCGGCATGTTCTCCGCCGGCGAATCGGACGAGCGAAACTCGCTGATCAACCTCGGTATCGTCGGCGATACGGACGACTCCTACCTCGGCATGGCGATCAACGCCTTGCAGAATCTGGATTCATCCCGCTTCTCGATCTCGGTCAAGACGATCGCGGATGAAGCCGCTGCCGAAAAGAAACTCAAGCGCGGCGAATTGGCGGCGTACATCGTGATGCCCGACAACTTTATCTCAGAAGCGATCAGCGGCAATATGCAGAAAATCACCTGCGTCACCTCCTCCGGCGCGTCGGACTTCGGCGCGCGCATCACCGAAGAGCTGATGAAGGCCGTTACCGAGATCGTCGCGAACTCGCAGAAGGCGGTCTACGGCTATCACCGTGCGGCGCTGGATAACGGCGTTCCGTCCGATCGGGCGTATGATCAGGGCAACGCCGTCGCCCTCGATGAGATCGGCGCGATACTGAGCCGCGAGAATGCGTATGAGATCGTCGAGGTCGGCACTTCCGGCGCGAACGCGATCGACGATCCGATTCTCTGCGGGGCGCTGGTGCTCCTGCTGATGTTGTGGGGCATCACCTGCTGTACGATCTTTACTTCCCGCAGTACGCCGCTGAGCCGCGTGCTGTCCTCCAAGGGGACGGGCGCTGTCGCTCAGGTGCTCGGTGAATATCTCGCCTATCTGCTGTTCATGATCGCGATCCTCGCTGCCCCCGCTGTCATATTCGTCATTGTATCGCGATTTCTCCCCGCGATGTCGCTTTTTGAGCGGTACGACTTCACCCGACTCTTCCCCGGTATACTGGTACCGATCATCACCATCGCCGCGATGCAGTTCTTCCTGTATGAAGCGGCGGGCGGGATGGTCTCGGGGGTGCTTCTGCAATTTATCTGCGCGATGGGCTTGGGCTATATCAGCGGATGCGTCTACCCCGCGTATTTCTTCCCCCGTCAGGTTCAGGACGCGGCGGCATGGCTGCCCGCGTGGAACTGTCGGCTGTGGCTGGATGAACTGCTCGCGGGCGTACCGTCATTCAAAACGTCAGCCGTCCTTATCGCTTACCTTATCCTGTTCCTGCTGTTGAGCGTGCTGATACGCCGCATGCGTATCAAGCGGAAAGGAGGCGGCGCATGAAACGTTTCCCGATCCGCTGGTATCTGTTGAATAAACGCCTGCTGAAAAAACCGGTCTTTCTGCTCATCCTGTGTATCGTACCCGTACTGATCGTCGCGCTCAACGCCGTGACCGTCCACGCCGACGGTTTCATCAAGATCGCCTTAGCGGCGGAGGAGCCCGCCGAGCCGGCGGTCATGAGGATGACCGGGGAACTTCTCGGCAGCACGGGCGTAGTACATATCACCGCGTGTAACAGCGCCGCCGAAGCCGAGGAACTGGTGCGCTACGGTGAAGCCGACGGCGCATGGATCCTCTCATCCGATATCCTCGACCGTATCGACCGCTTCGTCAGCGGCGATAAAAGCGCCGCCTGTATCCGCATCGTCGAGCGACAGGACACGATTTCCCTCAAGCTTGCGCGTGAGAAGCTTGCCGCCGCTCTGTCATCCGAGACGAGCTTTGCGATCCTCAGACAGGCTTACGCAAAGAACGTATCGCCGAGCTATGATGAAGCCCGGCTGCGCCGCTGCTTCGACAGCGTGGTCGACAGCGGCGAGCTGTTCGAGTTCCGCTACACGTCGGGGGAGCTTGCGGGTAATAACGACGCCTCCTACCTGATGCTCCCCATCCGCGGGATACTCGCGTCGGCGATATTGCTCGCGGGCTTTGCGATGGTGCTGTTCCGCGTCAGGGACAGGGAGCAGAAGGTGTTCGCGCGCCTCGACAGACGGACGCTTCCGCTCTTTGAGCTTGGCTACCATCTGACGGGTATCATCGACGTTGCGCTGTTGGTGCTCCTGTCGCTGTTCCTGTCGGGCAACGCGGTCTCTCCCCTGCGGGAGGTGCTCTCGATGGCGGTCTACTGCCTCAACTGCGCGAGCTTCGTCATCCTGATCGGTCTGATCCTACGCAAGGCGGACAGGATCGCGGCGGCTTCTCCGCTGATCCTCGTGACGGTGATCGTCGTCAACCCGATCCTGTTCAATCTGCCGTTCGTCTATCCCCTGCGCGTCATCACGCCGCTGTATTACTACCTGCAATCCGCCCACAACACCGCCTACATAATGTATGGGCTGGGCTATTTCGGGATCGTCACGGCGATCGATCTTATACTGATGCTCCTGCTTGAAAAGCTCAATAAAAACACCTGAGCGTGATATGAAAACACCCCGCTGAGATCAGCGGGGTGTTCTGCTGACAGACCGTGCTGTCGAGAAGATACGAGAGTAACTGATACTAAGTATCATTAAAACACTTTAACATTTATTGCGTTGCGTCGTCGCTCGCCGTACACAGTGGCGCTTAGCCAATCGCTACGCTCTTGGAGCGCTGTTGCATGGGAGTTGTAAACCAAATCACAGATTTGGACAACTCCTCATCGGTAAGCGTATCCGGTAGGTACGCTTTGACCTCGAGTGGCGGCTCCTCCTTTCCCCACCGCGCAGGGGCGCGTCGGGGACCTCTATAACGCATAGCGGTGTTGTCGTCCTTGACATACGCCACTGCCAAGATTGATAAGCCGAATTTTGCCGAAATAATGCCATTTTCAGCAGGTTCGATTTTTTACAGTCACCCTACGGCAGAGCATCACGATATATATGATAAAGAGGATCAGGGCGACAGCGCTGCCGGCGATATAGGAGACCGTCTGATTCAGGCGGAAACCCTCATGCGCCATCAGAAGGTAGGTGATGCTGACCGCCGTCATAAAGGTCGCGGGGAACGCGGTGATCAGCGAGCCGAAGCGATACTTACCCTTTTTCAGCAGGTAGGCGGTCGAGACCCACAGCGCAATCATCGCGAGCGTCTGGTTGCTCCACGAGAAGTAGCGCCAGATCGTCTGGAAGCCGTTATCGTCTACGAAGGCATACCATGTCAGCAGTCCGCCGACAACGAGTAGCGGGATCGTGAGCAACAGGCGATTCTTGATCTTCTTCTGATCGAGGCGGAAGGTCTCGGCGAGGATCAGGCGCGCACTGCGGAAGGCGGTATCGCCCGAGGTGATCGGACATATAATCACGCCCGCAACGGCGAGAATACCGCCGAATACGCCCAGCACGCCGGTCGATATCTCATAAACGACGCTGGAAGCACCGTTTTTCAGGGCTTCATTCAGGAGCTGAGTCGTGCCGTAGAAGGAGACGCCCGCCGCCGCCCATACGAGGGCGATGACGGCTTCCGAGATCATCGCGCCGTAGAAGACGCCTCTGCCTTCCTTCTCGGTCTTGATGCACTTGGCGATCATCGGCGACTGCGTCGCGTGAAAGCCCGATACCGCGCCGCAGGCGACCGTGATGAACATATACGGCCAGACCGGCGTACCCTCGGGATGGAGGTTCTCAAGCGAGATCTCGGGGATGGTGTATTTACCGCCCGAGAAGATGATCCCGCCGATCACCGTAACCGCCATCACGATCAGCAGTATACCGAAGGCGGGATACAGCTTACCGATCAGCTTATCGATGGGCAGGAGCGTCGCGAGAAGATAATAAACGAGGATGACAATCGCCCAGAACGTGCCGTTCATCCACTCGGGAGTCAGCGCGTCGAGCAGACCCGCGGGACTGGTGACGAACACCGTACCGCACAGCACCAGAAGAACGACCGAGAACACGCGCATGATCCACTTCGTCACCTTGCCGAGATAGGTACCCGACAGCTCGGCGATCGAAGCGCCCCCGTGGCGGGAGCTGATCATACCGCTCATATAGTCGTGTACCGCACCGCCGAGGATCGAGCCGAACACGATCCACAGAAAGACGACAGGGCCGAATACCGCGCCCATCAGCGCACCGAAGATCGGGCCTGTGCCCGCGATGTTCAAGAGCTGTATCAGGAACGCCTTCCACGTCTTCATCGGAACGCAGTCGACGCCGTCGTTGATAGCGACAGCGGGCGTCTGACGGTCATCGGGAGCGAATATCTTCTCCGTCACCTTACTGTAGATAAGATACCCGACGATCAGAACGCCGAAAGAGATCAATAATGAAATCATTTACAAAACCTTCCTGCAAAGTAATCTATCTGAAATTGATTATAGCACTTCATACATAAAAAAGATACATATTTACGGAGAAAATTTCCGTTTGATCCCGCTTGCGCTGTCAGTGTCTGCGCATATACTCCACGGTTCGGTGGAGGGTCTCGACCTTGTAGATCTTCTCGAGATTGCCCGCGAAATCCAGGTGATAGCGTTCTCCGAGCCGATCGAGCAGGGCTTTCAGCTCGGCGTCATGATCATCAGCGCCGCTGTCGAAGAAGCCGTCGAAGGTCAGCTGCGTTTCTTCCTCCTGCGACAGATTATAGATGCTCACCCCGATCAGTCGGACGGGGCGGTTCCCGACCGCGTCCAGCATCAGCGCCGCCTCGCGATAGATCGTCACCGCCGAATCGGTCGAGTAACAGGTGCGGGAGCGGGAGATGGACTTCATATCGCTGTAGGTCAGCTTCAGAGTCACGCCCTTGCCGTGCAGACCGACGCGCTCGGCACGATGCTGAACGCACAATGACAGCAGCACCAGCACATCCTTCAGAAGATCGTAGTCAGACACATCCTTCTGGAACGTGACCTCTCTGCCGATGGACTTCGCCTCCTCGGGACGGTAGGGGGTGACCTTCCTGTCATCGATACCGTTGGCGATCTGCGTGATCCAGCGCCCTTGCTTACCGAGCAGACGCACGACGTCGTCAGGCTTCTCGCGGATATCGCGCACCGTGCGGATTCCCGCGGAATACAGCTTCTCGGCGGATTTTTCGCCGACGGTATAGAGCACGCGCACATCGCGGTCGATGATCAGGTCAACGAAAGCCTCGGGCGTCGGGATCTCAAAGCAGCCATCCGGCTTCTTCTCCTCGCTGGCGGTTTTCGCGGCAGTCTTGGAGTAGGCGACGCCGACGGAACAGGTCAGCCCCAGCTCATCAAGCGTTCGCCTCTTGATGGTGCGGGCGATCTCGCGGGCGCCGTCAAAATCCTTCGCCTGCTCAGTCACATCGAGATACGCTTCGTCCAGCGCGATCGCCTGAGACGCCGAGGCGTAGGTGTTCCAGATCTCGTGAAGCTGACGCGAGACCGCTTTGTACTTCTCGAAGTTCGGGTGCATGAACACCGCGTGAGGGCAGAGGCGGTACGCCTCCTTGATGTTCATGCCCGAGCGCACGCCGAACGGCCGCGCCTCATAGCTGCAGGTCGCGACGACGCCGCGCTCGTTCGGCAGGGAGCCGATGACCAGCGGCTTGCCGCGCAGGGACGGGTCGTCCCTGATCTCTACGGAGGCATAGAAAGCGTCCATATCCACATGTATGATGATCTGATCCACTTCTGTCCCTCCT
Source organism: uncultured Clostridia bacterium (assembly GCA_947166135.1). Classification (GTDB taxonomy): domain Bacteria; phylum Bacillota; class Clostridia; order Oscillospirales; family Acutalibacteraceae; genus Ruminococcoides. The sequence continues at coordinate 19,102 of CAMVDB010000026.1, forward strand.
TCACCGTTTTCCTTATTATACACCTTATGCGACAAAATGTCATCATTATTTCGCTCTTGTGGAAGTTCATTTTACATGGTAGAATAGAGCGCGAGGTGATGTTATGAAGATCGTGTTCGCAGGCTTTGACCTGATGGCTCCGGCACTGGAAGCGCTGGCGCGGGATAACGAGCTTATGCGGCTGTTTACCTGTCGTGTGGACGGCGTTTATGAAACGAACGACAGAGTGATCGCGCTTGCAAAAGAGCGGAATGTCCCCTATACCCTTGACCGTATCACGAAAGACGATATCGACCGGCTCCTCGGCGACGGCTGTGAGCTGCTGATCTCGGCGGGCTACTACTACCTCATCCCCGTGGACGACCGGCTGCCGATGGTGAATATCCATCCCTCTCTCCTGCCCTACGGACGCGGGGCGTGGCCGATGCCGCTCGCGATCCTCGACGGACTGACAGAAAGCGGCGTGACCGTCCACAAAACGGAGAGGAGCTTTGACACGGGTGACATACTCCTGCAGGAGCGCTTCACGCTCGCGGATGATGAAACGCTCAAAAGCTTCATGGATAAGGTCAACGCCCGGCTGCCCATGATGATGCATCAGCTGATGGCAGATTTCGACACACTTTGGCAGAACGCGACCCCGCAGGGAGAGGGCGAGTACCAACAGCAACCCGACCCCGAACGGTATGTGCTGACCCCAAAGGACACCGTCAAGTATGCCGACAAGGTGCTGCGTGCCTTCTTCGGCTTTCCCTGTTATTATCAAAACGGCGAAGACCTGATCGAGCTGATCGACAAACGCGCTTACCCCGACGGCGAAGGCTATCCGTTGATCGACGGCGTGATCCGATGAGTGGATCATCTGTCGGTTGAGATTACCGCGGGGCGCATTTCAGATTGTCATTGCGAGGAGGAACATGGTTCCGACGCGGCAATCTCAACTTTAGCCTTTGCGCCCCTCGCAGCGACGATTTGTATGCGCCTGCAATAACAATGAATAAGCGTTTGGGATTACCGCGCTCCCTGCAGCGCTTCGTAATGATGATCAAAATGCAGGAAATCCTTACAAAATTGCAAAAAATGTAAAAAACTGTTGACGAAAACAGGTCAACAGTACTATAATACACTTTAGTAATAGAGGCGCGGGCTTCATCAGTAGCCGGATAACGCACGGGAATGTGCCGGTGAAAGGGGATACCGCCGAGGTTCCTGTACGTTTCCCGACGTACATCTGCCGGGATCACGCAGAAGATGCGTGGTACTGTCGTTTCTTAACGGAGTGCTATTCGAAAAGCTTTGTTTTCCGAGCCGCGGGTACTCCCTGCGGCTTTTGATATTTCCAAATAAATTAAGGAGAGAAAACAAATGTCAAAGACTAACAAAATCGTGCTCGCGATCGCGGCTGTCGTTATCGTCGGTCTGCTGATCTATGTCGCCGTATCGGGCGGCGCGCTGGGCACCATCAAGTGTCAGGACTGCGGCGGCACCGGTCTCATCGACGGCGCTGACTGCGAGACCTGCGGCGGCGAAGGCGCTGTACGCGGCTCCGCGTGGGCACTTCTGCCTCCCATCATCGCCATCGGCTTGGCGCTGATCACCAAGGAGGTCTATTCCTCGCTTGCTGTCGGTATCGTCGTAGGCGGTCTGATGTACTCGAACTTCAACTTCCTCAAGGCGATGGACGCCATCACCTCCGACGGTTTGATCTCTGCCGTGAGCGATACGGCGGGTATCTTCATCTTCCTCGTCGAGCTGGGCATCATCGTCGCTTTGATCAACAAGGCGGGCGGCTCGCGCGCCTTCGGTAAATGGGCGGCAAAGCACATCAAGACCCGTACCGGCGCGATGCTCGCGACCTTCGTACTGGGCGTGCTGATCTTCATCGACGACTACTTCAACTGTCTGACGGTCGGCTCCGTCATGAAGCCTGTAACCGACGGCCACAAGGTCTCCCGCGCGAAGCTCGCGTACCTGATCGACGCGACCGCGGCTCCCGTCTGCATGATCGCCCCGGTATCCTCCTGGGCGGCGGCTGTCGCCTCTTATGCGGATGAGGGTCAGGGCCTCAAGCTCTTCATCAATGCGATCCCCTACAATTTCTATTCCCTCTTGACCTTCGTGTTCATCATCGGAATCTGCGTCATGAGCTTCGATTACGGCTCCATGGCGATCCATGAATTCAACGCCATATACAAGGACGACCTCTACACCACCGGCGACAGAGTTGATACCGAGCTCGAGAACGAGGGCGTCAATGAGAACGGCAAGGTCATCGACCTGATTCTGCCCGTACTCGTCCTGATCGGCGTTTCCGTATTCGCGCTGGTCTATAACGGCGGAATTCTCGAGGGCGCGTCCTTCATCGACGCGTTCGGCAACACCGACGCGACTGTCGGTCTGCCCTGGGCAGGCGCGATCGCGCTGGTATTCACCATCGTTTACCTGATGCTCCGCAAGATCGTCAACTTCAAGGAAGCGATGGAGCAGGTTCCGAAGGGCTTCTTCGCTATGGTTCCTCCCATCCTCATCCTCACCTTCGCTACCGCCCTCAAGAATATGACCACCATGATGGGCGCGAAGTACTTTGTTGCTGATATGATGAGCGGCGCGGCTGCTTCTCTGCAGAACTTCCTGCCCGCGATCATCTTCCTGGTAGCCTGCCTGCTCGCGTTCGCGACCGGCACCTCCTGGGGTACCTTCGGCATCCTCATCCCGATCGTCCTGTCGATCTTCCCGACCGGCGAGCTGCAGGTCATCGGTATCTCCGCGTGCCTTGCGGGCGCTGTCTGCGGCGACCACTGCTCCCCCATCTCCGACACCACCATCATGTCCTCCGCGGGCGCACAGTGCAACCACATCAACCACGTCAGTACCCAGCTGCCCTATGCGATCACCGTTGCGGCGGTATCCTTTGTCAGCTTCATCATCGCGGGCTTTGTCCAGAGCTGGTATATCTGCCTGCCTGTCGGCATTGCTCTAATGATCGGAACCCTGCTCGTGATCAAATTCACCACCAAGAACCGTCGCGAAGCGATGAAGTCCGAGATTTGATCGATCATACCATAGTATATGCCCGTCGTAGCGATACGGCGGGCATTTCTGTTGCAAAATCGGTGAAAATAGTGTATGATATACAATATATTCCGACCAAGGGGGTGACGCGATGAATCCGAAAATGAAGGAGCTCCGCGCGAAAGCGATGGCGCTGCCGCTGCAGCCGGGCGTTTATATCATGAAGAACAGCCGCGGCGACATCATCTACATCGGCAAGGCGAAGAAGCTCAAGAACCGCGTCAGCCAGTACTTCGGCTCTCAGAACAATCACACCGAGAAGGTGCGCCGCATGGTCGACAACGTCGACGACTTCGAGTACATCATCACCGACAGCGAGTTCGAGTGTCTGATCCTCGAATGTTCGCTGATCAAACAGCACACGCCGAAATACAACATCCTCCTAAAGGATGATAAGGGCTACAGCTACATCCGCGTGACCGACGAAGAGTGGCGGCGGCTGAGCTACGTCCTGCAGAAGGCGGACGACGGCGCGCGCTACATCGGGCCCTACAAGTCGAGCTATTACGTCAAGTCCTCCGTCGAGGAGGCGAACAAGATCTTCGGGCTCCCGACCTGTAACCGCCGCTTCCCCGAGGATTTCGGACGCGGCAGACCGTGTCTGAACTTCCACATCAAGCAGTGCTGTGCTCCCTGCACGGGCAGGGTCAAGCTCAGGGACTACAATGAGCGGGTCGACGCGGCGCTGGAGTTTCTATCCGGCGACAGCTCCGCGATGATGAAGGAGCTGCAGGATCGCATGACCGCCGCCGCGGAGACGCTGGACTTTGAGCGGGCGGCGCGATACCGCGACCAGATCGCCTCGATGAAGAAGCTCCGCGACAAACAGAAGGTCGTCGATATCCGCCTCGACGAGCTGGACGTCATCGCCGTCGCGCTCGAGGGGAACAAGGGCAGCGCCACGGTATTGCGGTTCAACGAATCGCGGCTGTACGATACCGAGAACTTCATCATCGACGACGTAGACGACGAGGTCGATTTCCGCTCCCAGTTCATCCTGCGTTACTACACCCTGCGCGGCGAGATCCCCTCGCACATCGCGCTGGACGGCGAGATCGACGACTCCGAGAACACCGAGCACTGGCTCAGCGACAAAAAAGGCAAGCGCGTTTATCTGACCGTACCGCAGCGCGGCGTTCAGAAAAACCTGGTCGATATGTGCCGTAAAAATGCCTTTGAAGCGCTCGGACAGCAGCGCGGCGTAACGGGCAGACAGCTCAGCGTGCTCGACGAGCTGAAGAACCTGCTCGGACTTGATAAGCTCCCCGAATACATCGAGAGCTACGACATCAGTAACCTCGCGGGCGCAGACAACGTCGCTGGCATGGTCGTATTTGAGAACGCGCGCCCCTTAAAGAGCGCCTACCGCAAGTTCAAGATCAAATCGTTCAGCGGTCAGGACGACTACGGCTCGATGGCGGAGGTACTGACCCGCCGCCTGAATGAGTACAAGAAGGCGCAGGAGGAAGGGATCGACACCGGCTTCGGCAGGCTCCCCGATCTGATCCTGCTTGACGGCGGCAAGGGACAGGTCGGCGCGGTACTGCCTGTTGTGGCGAGCACCGGACTCGATATCCCCGTATTCGGCATGGTCAAGGACGACCATCACCGTACCCGAGCCATCGTCAGCGATGCGGGCGAGATTGCCATCCGTCCCAACCGCGCGGTATTCACCTTTGTCACCAACATCCAGGACGAGGTCCACCGCTACGCGATCGGCTTCAACCGCCAGCAGCGCAAGCGCGTCTTAGGCTCGACACTGGAGGAGATCCCCGGTATCGGGAAAAAGCGTGCGAAGGAGCTGATGCGCTTCTTCCGCACGATCAGGAAGATATCCACCTCCACGGTCGAGGAGCTCGAACAGGCTCCCGGGATGACCCATCCCGCCGCCGTGAGCGTGTATCAATACTTTCATGAAGAAAAAGGAGATTAACTATGCTTGGATTTATCTGCGCCCTGTCGATCGAGGTCGAGGGCATCGTCGGCATGATGGAGAACAAGAGTGAACAGACCGTCGCGAAGATCACCTACCATCAGGGTGAGATCGGCGGAAAAAAGGTCGTGTGCTGTGAGTGCGGCATCGGCAAGGTCAACGCCGCCATGAGCACCCAGCTGATGATCGATCTCTACCACCCCGACGTCATCATCAACAGCGGCATCGCCGGCTCGCTGTCGGGAGATATCCGCATCGGCGATATCGTCGTCAGCGACGACTGCGTCCAGCACGACATGGACGGCACCGAGATGGGCGATCTGCCCGGCGAGGTACAGTTCAATGATGAAAAACGCATCTACTTCCCCGCCGACAAGAAAACCGCCGACAGCCTGTATGAAGCCTGTCTGACCCTGCCCGATATCCATGTATTCCGCGGACGTATCGCCTCGGGCGATATCTTCATCTCGGCGCATGATCGCCGACAGACGGTCGCCGATACCTTCAACGCTCTCGCGTGCGAGATGGAGGGCGCGGCGGTAGGCACCGTATGCTTCCGCAACGGCGTCCCCTTCGCCATCCTGCGCAGTATCTCGGACGACTTCAACAACAACGATTACATGGACTTCATGCAGTTCCGCGAGCTCGCCGCCAAGCGCTCGATCAAGGCGATCGCGGAATTCATTGTAAACTACTGATTTCTCTCAACATACGATTTTTCAGCAGGGAGTGTCCTTATGAAAAAAGTGCTGTGTATACTGATCGCGGCGGTGCTGATGAGCGCTCTGATGATCATTCCCGTCAACGCCTACAGCAACAACATGTTCGATTATGTCGTAAATTACGATAACACGATCCGCATCACCTCGTACCATGGCTCGTATACAAATGTAAATATACCGTCACAGCTCAACACCGACTTCGGCACTTATCCTGTCACCGCTATCGGCAAACGCGCCTTCGAGAATTGCACGCATGTCAAAAGTGTGACCCTCCCCGATACCGTTACAGCGATCGGAGAAGGAGCTTTTTGGGGCTGCAGTAATCTGACGAACATTACCGTACCCGATTCGGTCACCGAGATCGGTCAGTCGGCTTTTTATGAAACGAATCTGCAGAATCTGCGTGAGGACGACTCCTTCGTCTACATCGGCAAGGTGGCTTACCGCTACAAGGGAGATCTCAACGATGAAGAGATCCGCTTTTCGGACGGTACGCTCGGTATCGCGGGCGGTATCTTCTATGTTTCGCGATATTCGGGACCCCGTACCGTCTATATCCCCGATTCGGTCAGGACGATCGGCGATTGGGCTTTCCGCGGGTGCAGCGTATTGACAGACGTTAGAATGGGCAGCGGAATCGAGAAGCTCGGCTCTCAGGCGTTCGGTTTCTGCTCGTCGCTGAGAAGTTTGACCCTTCCGCTCTCCGTTGTCGATATCAGCTACGGCGCATTTGAGGAGTGTCCGTCCCTGACTCTTTTCTCCAAGTCGGAGAATGTACACGATTTCGCGCTGTTCTATGAGATACCCTTCGTCAAGCTGCCCGAACAATACCTCCTCGGTGACGCGGACGGCAGCGGCGAGATCGATATCTGTGACGCTGTGACGATCCGGCGATTTTCCGCCATGATCCCGTCGGAAAACGGTATCGAAGAGGCTGCCGACATCGATCGCGACGACGATGTCACGGTCTGTGACGCGACCTTTGTACAATGCTTTCTCGCCGATATACCGACCGTAGACGGTATATCAAGCCGCAAGGTATTTGTAGGCGGTACCGATCCCGATGCGCCGTATACGACCGTCGACTTCGGACGATTTACCGCGGATGTTCCCAAAAACTGGGTCTATGAGAAATCCGAAAACGGCTTCTTCTTCTTTGAAGCCTACAATCATGACCATCCGGAGACCGGTTCGGACGGTTACTTATGTGAGATCCTGAGCGTCATGCCCGAGGACAGCTACATGGTGCTCCCCTTCGCACATTATCTCGGCGGTGACGATTACTATTCGACCTATATCCAATACCCGACCGGTATGGGGATCATAGAGGACAAGACCGGCTCGCAGAAGATGCAGACGGCGTTAAAACAGACAGGCGACTTTGAAGCGTCCGTCATCGTGAAATAATACTAATCCTTGATAAAAAGATTTAATCAGATATTAGTGATATATTTCGGATAGCGCGACGGGAGACGCAGACAGGCTGGCGCCTGTCAAGGAGCCCAACAAAGCTATACGAAATATAGCGCAATAGATGATAAAGGTTTTTATTAAGGATTAGTATAAATACTTGTAAGACAGCAAAAAACGCACCCTTCAGCGGGTGCGTTTCCTTTTGCGTAATAAATATACTATTTCGATCAGACCTTCAGTTCGTCCTCGATGGTGTTGGTCGCGTTCTCGAAGTAATCGCCGACGAAGAGCTCGACCGTGCCGGTATCGACCGACTTCGCGAGGTCGGCGTCCATCGGAACCTTCGCGAGCACGCGGGTGCCGTACTGAGCGGCGATCTCGTCGATATGGCTGTCGCCGAAAATCTTATGCTCCTTGCCGCAGTCGGGACACTTGAAATAGCTCATGTTCTCTACCAGACCGAGGATCGGGACGTTCATCAGCTCCGCCATCTTGACCGCCTTGCCGACAATCATGGAGACCAACTCCTGAGGCGAGGTGACGACGATGATACCGTCCAGCGGCAGGCTCTGGAACACGGTCAGCGGCACGTCGCCGGTGCCCGGGGGCATATCGACGAACATGTAGTCGACATCCTTCCAGATCACGTCCGTCCAGAACTGCTTGACGGTACCGGAGATCACGGGACCGCGCCAGACGACGGGGTCGGTGGTATGCTCGAGCAGCAGGTTGATCGACATGATGTCGATGCCGGTCTTGGTAGTCTCAGGGATGATGCCGAACTCCGAGCCCTTGGCGCGGGCGGTGATACCGAACGCCTTGGGGATCGACGGGCCGGTGATATCGGCGTCGAGGATCGCGGTCTTGTGGCCGCGGCGGTTGAGCTCGACCGCCATTGCGGAGGTGACGAGGCTCTTGCCTACGCCGCCCTTGCCGG
>CAMVDB010000027.1 GCA_947166135.1 uncultured Clostridia bacterium
AATAAATATGTATAGAAGAAAAACCTTGTAGCATCATCAATCCCTGTCAGCAAAAAATAGTCGTACCAAAGTTATAAGCAAATACAGGTATGATAAAAAGGATTTTCTTCCAATCCTTAATCTTATTCAGCTTGCATTTTGATAATACGGAAACGATTAGTATCAAGTGCAAGAATCCTAAATGAAGGAACGGGAATGATAGTACGGATAACGCTATAATAATTTATTCAGCAATCACAAAATAATACTTTGAAAAATGATTGCCTATAATTACAGACGTTGAGAAAACAAATACAGAATATAGTATGAGTAATAATCCATTAATTCCCTCAATATACATCCATAGTTTTTTGCCGCAGATTTCATATCACCACTCCGCACAAATAATTATGCAACATAATGCTGATTATGTTGTAACGTACTCTTCCATTATACATATAAATCCAAATTATATCAACATATTTTGCCCAACATATTTTGCTCAAAAAGTGCGGACGAATTATTATTTTATTGAAAATAGGCATAGAAAATCAAGCTCTTAAATATGGTATCACACAAATACCACCAATAAAGTCCGCATAAACAAAAGTGAGCAGGCACAAAACCAGCTCACTACATACAAATCGGATGAAATTGAATAAAGAATGAGTGTCCATAACGTAAATCCGTTATGAACACTCATACTGGTCGAGGTGACAGGATTTGAACCTGCGACCTCTTCGTCCCGAACGAAGCGCGCTACCAAACTGCGCCACACCTCGAAAAAACAGCCCCGACGAGAATCGGGGCCATTGGCTGCGGAACTAGGATTCGAACCCAGACATACAGAGTCAGAGTCTGCTGTGCTACCCTTACACAATTCCGCATCGCACTTTTATTATTATATACAAAAAACGAGATTTGTCAAGGGGAAATAGAAGATTTTAAAATATTTTATCTTTCTCTTTTCGCGGTTCTGACATCATGGCCGATAAACTCCATCGTATCACAGGAACCGATCAATCGTGAAGCAAAGCGCTGGGAGTATGTGGTCAGCAATTCGGTCATTGAGAGATTGGTGCTGATGATGATCGGCTTACCCTCCAGAAGGCGGGAATTGAACAGATTATAGACGCAGGAGACCGTGAACTGGGTACTGAACTCGGTACCGAGATCGTCGAGGATCAGAAGATCGCATTTCAAGAGAGAATTGAAGGTATCCTCCTGCTGATCATATTTATATGTAAAATGCTCACGTTCCAGACGTGACAGGATCTGTGGAGCAGAAACATAGATAACCGACATACCCTTGCGGATCACTTCGTTGGCGATTGCAAGGCTCAGATGGGTCTTGCCGAGTCCTGTCGCACCGCGGAGCAGGAGATTCTTACTGTGAACAGAGAACGTATCGGCGTATTCTCGGCAGTGATTGTAGATATTCGACATACGGTTAAAGGGAATCTTGCCGTTTTCATCGGGAGTTGTACTGTAGAAATCAAGAGAGAAATTCTCAAACGTACAACGATCGAGCGGTAAAGACGCGTTCAACTCTTCGCCGGCGACATCCGCCATCAGCTGATAGAAGCAATCACATACAGCGGTATGATTATCGAGTTCGATATAGCCGGTATCCTCACACTTCTGACAATGAAAATGCGGCTCAGCAACAGACGGAGAAATGTGATTATCGGTGAGCAGACGATCCTGCTCCTCCTGCAGTGCCAGACTGCGTTCACTGAGCTTCTTGATCGCGTCCTTATCACTGTCCTTCACCACACACTTCGCAATTGCGGCGCCGATAGACAGCAATTCCGAATTGATCTCGCGAAGCCTCGGAAATTGATCATAGAGCTGTTCGCGCTTCGTATCAGCCGTCCTAAGCGCCTGAGTACGGCGTTCGGCAAGGCGATCCTTGGCGATATTGAATACTTCGTTGGAATAAGGCATGTGTACCTCCGTTTAATCGTCAAATAAAGAAGTGTTTTCGTATTGAGAAATATCAAAGGACGCACCGTCCGTTGAAAAAACAGACCCCTTCGAGCTGTTGTTCTTCTTTACAGTTGTCTTGTTTTTGGCAGCGCTTTCCTGTGCATGGAGCGTATCGAGCGACTTGATACCGCTGTTGTTCCAGCGCTTTAAGATCGCGTTGATATAGCGGATATCATATGCGCCCTTGGTATTGACGCAGCGTTCGTAAGCCTCGGTGATCATCTCATCATTAAAGCTCCATTCGTTCAGCCATCTATCGGCATGCTCCAGCTGAGACGCGGTCGGCTTACCGATATTGCGGATACCGAGCAGAGATGACACTCTCCCCCATGCTTCACGTGAATTGGTCAGGCGTTCGATCTCGCGCTCCGCGTCAACAGCGGTCTTGATGCCATCATCCGACCAGCGGATGCCGAGGCGTTCGACCGCGCGCATATTGGCATTGCCGACGGAAGCCAGGTAATTCATCATCATCGCAATGACCTCACACGGCAGTCCAAAGGTATCATAAAGCATGACGAGCGTAGCGGTATCGCCGGAGGACAGCGGTTTCTTCAGTACGGTCTGTGCTTCTTCCAACAATCCGGCGAGCAACGCGTCTTCCTTCAAAAGCTTTGCGACAAACTGTGAATCCGGTCTGCGCGCACGGGACACTGTGGTATGAGACTTTTTGACAGGCTCGGGGGGCTTCGGAACGACCGGTTCAGTGCTAACCGCCTTTTCAGTCGCTTTTGCGGGCTCGAGTACACCGTTGCTCTCCGTGAGCACACCGCGCTCGACCCAAAAGGATAATGCGTTCTCCGCTTCTTCCCTTGACAGCTTCAAAGCGGCGCAAAGAGTATCGGCGCTGTTTTCATCCTCTGCATGGCGCAGTATGTACAGCAGCACCTTGAGTTGTGCTTCGCTTGCGAGCTTGATATGTTTATCGACAACGCAGGCGGGTACTGCGAAAACGCTTCCCCACACTCCGAGATTGATCGAAAAAGTCATAGTATCTTCCTTTACTAAAGTTAGGAATTATAGTATAACACAAAAAGTGACCGGATTCTACTTTCAAAGAATTATAACGAATTAATTCAGTTCACTGCCCTGAAAACCGTTACCGGCGATTGTTCCGGCTGTCATGATTACGATAAACGCATTATCATCTACGCTGAGTACGGCATTCTTGATGCGATAGACGTCATGAGATCTTACGGCACACATGATGACGCCAAGCGGCAGATGACTGTAGCCTCCCCGAGCATTCAGCAAGGTCACTCCCCTGTCCTCGCGTATCGTAATCGTATCACGAACCGATGACGGAACAGAGGTAACGATCATCATCAACTTGCCGTTATCTCGGGAAAAGCCGATAATGACCGTATCGATCAGCTTCGTCGAAACAAATATCGTGATAACGGCATACAAAGCATTTTCGATACTGCTGTAGACTACAGCAGATAAAATGATAACGACTGCGTCCGATAGAAACACGATTCGTCCGACGCTCAGATATGGGAAACGGCGATGCAGGTTACGCGCGATAATATCCGTACCACCCGTACTGCCGCCACGAAGCAGGATCAGACCCAAACCCACACCGGAGAGTATACCGCCGAAGATCGATGCGATCATCCTGTCACCTGTATAGACAAGACCGAATAATGTAAAGCTGTCAATCATCAGGGATACGATGACGACAGCGATAACGGTTCTCACAATAAAATGCTTCCCGCTCTCTAAGGCACCCCAAATAAACAGCGGAGCGTTCAATAAAAGAGAAACTGCGCCGATCGGCGTATGGATCAGGCTGTTCAGCAGCGTCGCAAGACCGGTAACGCCGCCGGGAGCAATATCATTAGGCGCCGTAAAGCAATCAACCGACAGAGCATACAGAGCTGCTCCGAGGATCGTTATCAAAAGATCCGCAGTATAGCTCTTTACTCTGTCGGTCAGTTTCATCCAATCACGCCTTTGCAGAATTATCCCTCAAACGCGGGAACATCACTGCTTATTATCTGCGCGAAAAGCTCGTTTATTCGCTCCTGTTTGCCCTTGAGGTACAGCCAGCCAAAAAGAGCCTCCAGTCCGGTCGCCGCATGATAGTCGGATAAGGTCGAGTGCTTAGAGGCGGAGTTCACCTTGGAGTTCCTGCCGCGCTTATAGACCTCAGCCTCTTCTTCGGACAGCAAAGGAAGAAGTTCCTTTACATATGCCGCCTGACTTTTACAGTTGACCATCGAGACCTTTTTATGATTCAGCTCGCCGACATGGGCGGAGCTGGTCTTGACAAGATGCTCACGCACCAATAGATCATACACGCCGTCGCCGATGAATGCGAGATTCAAGGTCGGGACAGCATTCAGCGTTCTGTCATCCATACACATCACTCAATAAAATCAAATTCAAGGTCATAGATCGATACGGTGTCGCCCTCCTGACAGCCGGCTTCACGCAGCTTATCGATCACACCGGAGGTCTGGAGCAGACGCTCGAAGTACGAAAGGCCTTCATAGTCATCAAAATTAACGCCGCGGAGAACGCGCAGTAACCACTTGCCCTCAACCATGTATACACCGTCCTGTACGGTGATTTTAACATCGCCGAAAGATTCTTCCTCGATCTCGGGCATCGGTTCGGGCTCATACACCTTGATCGGCGGGAGCTTGGAAAGCTCCTCGATGATCTGATTGAGCAACGGATCGACGTCATAACGGATCGCAGCCATGATCGGGAAGAATTGATAGCCCTGATCCTCGATCCAAGCCTTGAAATCGGCGATCTGTTCATCGGTCGCAAGATCGCATTTATTGCCGACGACCAGCATCGGGCGCTCGGCAAGCTCGGGGTTGAACTTATGAAGCTCCTCGTTGATGATGCGGAAATCCTCCTTCGGATCGCGTGCCTCGGAACCGGATACATCCACGATATGAACCAGCAATCGGCAGCGCTCCACATGGCGCAGGAACTGATGACCCAGTCCCGAACCGTCGGCGGCGCCCTCGATCAGCCCCGGGATATCCGCCATGACAAACGATACGCCGTCACCCATCGACACGACACCTAAGGTCGGATTGATCGTGGTGAAGTGGTAATTCGCGATCTGGGGCTTCGCCTGCGATACGACCGAAATTAGCGTTGATTTACCGACGTTCGGAAAGCCGACCAAGCCGACATCCGCAAGGAGCTTCAGCTCCAATGTTACCTCAAATTCCTCGCCGGGCATACCGGGCTTGGCGAATCGCGGCGCCTGACGGGTCGGAGTTGCGAAATGCTTATTGCCCCATCCGCCTTTACCGCCTTTCGCGACGACTACGGGCTCATTACCGGAGAGATCAGCCATAATACGACCGGTCGCCGCTTCTTTAACGATGGTGCCGACGGGGACCTTGACGATCAGATCCTCGGCTGCCTTGCCGTACTTTCTGCCGCCGGAGCCGTTATTGCCCTTTTTCGCCTCGAACTTTCGCTTATAGCGGAAGTCGGCAAGCGTAGAGAGATTCGAGTCAGCAACAAAGATCACATCGCCGCCCTTTCCCCCGTCGCCGCCGTCGGGACCGCCCGAGGCAACATATTTTTCACGGTGAAACGCGACAGCACCGTCGCCGCCGTCACCGGCTTTAATCAAAATTTTCGCTTTATCTACAAACATGCTAAAACCTCGTTTCAGTAGTTGAACGATACAAATGAGTGTGGTCATCAACCGCCCGCGGACGATCAACAATCGCCCCTACGGGTGATAAACAAAAAGGGCGGTTAAACTAACCGCCCCAAAAGTCAATTACTGCTCAACAGGATAAACGCTGGCGCGCTTTCTGTCCTTGCCAACACGCTCGAAACGGACAACGCCGTCTACCTTAGCGAAGAGAGAATCATCGGAACCGCGGCCGACATTGTTGCCGGGGTGGATGTGAGTACCTCTCTGCTTAACAAGAATGTTGCCGGCTAAGACGAACTGACCGTCAGCACGCTTAACGCCGAGGCGCTTAGACTCGCTGTCACGACCGTTCTTAGTTGAACCCATACCTTTTTTATGAGCGAACAACTGCAGATTTATTTTAAGCATTACCTTACACCTCCGAATATGTTATTGTTAGATACTTAGGATACTGCTCCATAAGGGAGCTTAGATGAAGCATCATGCCGCTCATGATATCACGGCAGCGGATCGCTTCGCTTTCAGTCTGTAATTTCAGGTACATATAGCCATCGGCAACCTCCAGAGAAGGATTGAAGCCGATCACATCGGTGATGGTATTCGCCATCATATACGCCACGCTGCTGACAGCCGCGCAGAGTATCTCGGGACCTCCGGGATTCATATCCGAATGACCAGAGATACAGAAGCCGTAGGAAGGCTCAGTACCGAAAAATTCGACTTTAATCATCAGGCGTTGATCGCCTTGATCTCAACCTTAGTGTAAGGCTGACGGTGACCCATCTTACGCTTCTCACCCTTCTTGGGCTTGTAGGTGGATACATAGATCTTCTTCGCCTTATCGGTCTTGATGACCTCAGCGGAGACCTTAGCGCCGTCAACATAAGGTGTGCCGGCCTTGATACCGTCGTCGGTAGATACAGCGACAACGTCGAACTCTACGGTAGCGCCGTTCTCTGCGTCGAGCTTCTCGACAAAGATGACGTCACCCTTCTCGACCTTGTACTGCTTACCGCCGGTCTCGATTACTGCGAACATTTTATCATTCCTTTTACATAGACTCGCTACTCTTGGGTGGCAACGAAGCAGTTTTACCATATAACAGTAAACGCAATTTACGCGCACTTAATAAACCCACAGTATGCGGCTTATATACTATATCATAAAGGGTGTTGCTTGTCAAGAATTATTTACAGAGTCATTACCGGAATAACGTTTTCACTTCTTTTTCTTTCCGACTACGGCAAGACGTTTCTCAATAATGATACATCTCAAAATCAAAAACAAAGCGATTACGATTGATGTTACCGCAAAATAATACGCTGTTGTAAGAGAGGTGTAATAAGTTCGATAGTAGGTAACGCCATCGTCGCTCCATAAACGCAAATCAATCTTATCGCCGATACTATATGCTGTTGCGTCAGATGAAATGCTGCACCAATAATCGGTGTTACTGTTAATCTCATATTTCCAGTAATACTCATAAACTGGTTGTTTGTCATCTGATATTCTGACAAGCGTCGCTGTTACATCCGCTTTATATTCTGCTCTGTTATAATCCATTGCCGACCAATAATAATAACCAATAAAAGCTACACCGATCAAAAATATGGTAATAGAGAGAAACAAAACGAAAGTACGATTCTTTCGACCATACAACCAGTATCTATCTCTGACTTTCGGATAAAAAACTACCATATTCTTTTCCTATTTAAATCCTACAAAAGAAATCAGAAATCTGTTGCAGTACAATTCAGCGCAGCATAATTATCAATCGTTCTGGATATGATACGCCTTTAAAGTATTCTGCATCAGCATGGCGATGGTCATGGGACCTACGCCGCCGGGGACAGGGGTAATATAGGAGCATTTTTCTGCAACAGAATTAAAATCAACATCACCGCAGAGCTTTCCGTTCTCGTCGCGGTTCATACCGACGTCGATCACGACAGCGCCGTCCTTCACCATATCCGAAGTGACAAACTTCGCTCTGCCGACTGCGGCGACAAGGATATCAGCCTGTTTCGTGATCTCGGCAAGGTTCTTAGTGCGGCTATGAGTGATGGTAACGGTACCGTTCTCATGCAGCAGGAGCATGGACATCGGCTTACCGACGATATTGCTTCTGCCGATCACGACGCAGTTCTTGCCCTCGACCGCGATATCGTAATAATGCAGCATCTCCATCACGCCTGCCGGCGTACAGGGCAGAAAATCGTAGTCGCCGATCATGATCTTGCCGACATTGTAGGAAGAAAAGGCGTCGACGTCCTTTTCCACGGAAATAGCGGCGATCACCGCTTTATCGTCGATATGCTTCGGAACAGGAAGCTGACAGAGGATACCGTTGACGTCATCCCTGTTGTTCAGCTCCTCGATCAGCGCGATCAGCTCCTCCTGCGTGGTCTCGGCGGGTAAAGCATACTCCAGAGAACGGAAGCCGACATACTCGCAGGCTTTCTTCTTATTATTTACATAAACGCGGGATGCGGGGTCATCACCGACAATGATGACCGCGAGGGTGATCTCCTTACCCTGCTCCTTGAGCTGTGCGACCTCGTCGCGGATCCTGTCCTTTACGCTCTGAGAAACGAGCTTTCCGTCAATCAGCTGATACATATATTAACCTCTTTTCTTGGATTTCTTATACGTTTTCGTGAATTTACGGCCCTGCATACCGTCGTTCTTATTGCGGTTTACGATCAGCAGGATCACGCCCGCCAACACCAGAATCGCCGATAAAAGCTGTGAAACACGGATATCATACCCGAACAGCTTAAAGGGCAGATACAGGCTGTCGGTACGCAGTCCCTCGACGATCATACGCTCGAAGCCGTACCATACCATATAGGTATATAATATCTGACCGTGATAACGCTGATACTTGCGATTGATGATGAATAAGAGTACAAAACCAAGCGCACACCATACAGACTCGTACAAAAAGCAGGGGTGTACCCCTACCCCGCCGGTGTTCTCGCTGACCATACGGAAAATACTGTCAGTCGGCGTACCGAAAGCTTCCTGGTTAAAGAAGTTTCCCCAGCGCCCGATCGCCTGACCGATCAGAAAACCGGTCATCGTGATATCCAGCACGGGCAAAAACTTCATCTTCCGTATCTTAGCAACAACAAGACCGCCGATCAGCGCGCCGATGATTGAGCCGTAGATCGCGATGCCGCCGTCACGGATATCGATGATCTCCGCAGGATGTGCGGAGAAATAATCCCACCGAAAAGCGACGTAATAAGCACGTGCGCCGATGACAGCAGTAATAATACCGACGATCACACAGTCAATCAGCTTGTTGCGATCGACGTCATAGCGATGCGCATTGAAATACGCATACAGCACAGCGAGCATCAGACCGGTCGCGATCAGGATACCGTACCAGTACACATTGAACGAGCCTATCGAGAAGGCTACGCGGTTAACGGGCAGGTCGTTGATCCCCAAGCCCGGAAACGATACATGAAACATAAATACCTCATCCCGTTATCAATAAAGAATGGAATATATTATAAACGATAATATCGAAAAACGCAAGTTAATCAGGTAAATAATCAGGGGCTGTCCTCAGACAGCCCCATCGATATTAAGGGTATTACTGGATCTTGACGTGCATCCAAGAGTAACCCGGCGCAATACCCGCCTTATAGTTGACGTCGCAGGGTTCGTTGTAGCTCATACCATAATAAGAGTAGCTGAAACGATGTCTGCTCCACTCGGGATCATAGACCTTACCGTCGATCTCAGCCCAACCGTGACCGCTGCTGTTGCAGGCATATACGTTGGTATAGCCGATAGCGACAGCACAGTACGCAAAGGTCGAGGCATAGCTGAAGCAGTTGCCGACGCCGTTATCGAGGATATCGTTCGCGTAGATGATCGGCCAATCCGCGCCGTGATAGTGCGGGATGCGGGGATTTTTCTCGGTATAGTTGCTCCTGATGTAATCGAACATCTTCCTGAGCTTCTGCTCCTTGGTCATGCTGCTGGTGGTGACCTTCGCAACGAGCTTGAGTGCCTTATGCAGGGTCTTGGAGGATTCGCCGCTGACCTTGGTCGCCTTGCCGTTGATGACGTTCCAGTTCTCTCCCTTGTAGGAAACACCGTTACAATAGCCGTAGTCGATCGCGCCGGTGCTGCCTGCATAGCAGTAGCCGTCAGTCGCGTTACCGACGATAGCGCTCTTCATGACCTTGCCGTCTTGGTCGTAATAATAGGTTTTTCCGTTCTCAGTCAGATAACCGCTGCGGAGTGAACCGTTTTCGAAATGATATTTAGTACCATCGACAGTAAAATCGCCGTCAACGGGAACGCCGTTGACATAATAAACGTTGCTGTCGATATAACCGGTGATCAGGTTACCCTCACCGTCAAGACAACGAAGAGTGTAAGCGTAGAGCTTATCAGCCTCAGCGGTCGTATCGGTGAAGGTGGTTTCGGTAACCGCGTCGACGATTCTGCCCCAGGAGCCCTTGAAAGGCTTGCGGTATACTCTGTAGCCTGCGGCATCTTCATCCGCCGCCCAAGTCAGTACAGTACCGTCATCCGTCTTGGAAACACTCGTAAACTCGGGAGGAGCCATAAAGGTATGGTCCCAGCCGTTGTGATCAAAATCAGAGCAGAACTGACCCTTCGCGTCAAGACATCTGACGGTATAGGTGAAGGTGTCGCCGTCCTTCAGTCCTTCATGCAGAGCGGAGGTGCCGGTGGTCTCGGCGATACGCTTCCAGCCGCTGCCGTCCTTGTAATAGAGGCGATATTTCACCGCGCCGGTGAACTTCTCCCATGTAACAAGGGTACCGGTATTGGAATTCGTGAAGCCGGTAATCTGCGGTGGCAGTTCATACTTGACGGTCTTACCGGAAGTGTGGTAGCTGGTAAAAGCTGTCGCATCGGAATTGATACATCTGACGGTGAAGGTATAGCTGCTGCCCTTCTTCAGATTGCTGACCGTACAGGAGTTCTCCTCCGTATCGGTCAGTCGGGTCCAACCCTTAGAACCACGGAAATACAGGCGGTACTTCTCAGCACCTGCAGGCTTAGACCAGGTGATCTTAACACCGCTTTCGGTACACTCAAAGCCAGTGATGACAGGCGCTTCGACAAAGGTATTCGTCCAGCCTTCACGGTTAAAGTTAGAGATAAATTTACCGTTGTTGTCAACGTTACGGATGGTATATGTATAGGTATCACCCGAGGTCAGGTTATCATGAACAAGGCTGTTCTCAGCGGTCTCGCCGATACGAACCCAGTTCTCTCCATTCTTATAGTAGACGCGTGTTCTGACGCCGGAAGCGGTCTTGGGCCAACTGATAGTTGTACCGGTAAGGGTATTGCTGAAGGAAGTGATCTTCGGTGCACCGGTATACTTAACCGACTTACCGTCATTATGGAAACTCATGAAGCGGGTGCCGTCTCCGCTGATACATCTGACAGTAAAGGTGTAGGTGCTGCCGGAGGAGACATTCGAAACCAAACAATGATTCTCAGTCGTTTCAGTCAGCTTCTTCCAGCCATCCGCGCTGCGATAATAGACGCGATACTTCTCAGCGCCTTCAAGTGCGTTCCATGTGATATTGATGCCGTTATCATCACAATCAAGTGCAGTGATGACAGGCGGCTCGATGAAGGTGTTGGTCCAACCGTCATGGTTGAAATCATTGACGAAGTTATCGCCGAGAATACCTCTGACAGTATAAGTGTAGGACTTACCTGTCTCAAGGCCGTCATGCGTATAGCTGTTAGTGATGGAATCACCGAGCTTGTCCCACTTGGTACCGTCCCACAGATAAACTCTGTAACGATCTACGCCCTTGCATGCGCCCCATGTAAGCTTAGCGCCGGTTGCGGTGTTGTTGATAGAGGTGATCTTCGGAGATGCGATATACTCAAGCGCCTTGCCGCTGTTATGGAAGCTGGTAAAACGCTTCCCGTCAGCGCTGATACATCTGACGGTGTAGCTGTAGGTCTTTCCGGATTCGGCAGTTTCATCGACGAAAGTGTTGCCGTCTGTCTCACCGATGCGTTTCCATGAAGTGTTATCCTCCTTGCGGTACACACGGTAACGCTCGGCACCGGGCAACTCGTGCCACTCAACAACAACGCCGTCGTAGCTCGCTGTAAGGTCGGAAATTACGGGAGCTGCAAGGAAGGTGTTCTCAAATCCTTCATAATCAAAGGGACTGAGAAAATTGCCGTTCTTATCATGTGCGATAATGCTGTACTTATAAGTGTTGTTGTTCAACAGTGGCTTATGAGTATAGGTGAGCTTATTGGTAGATACAAGCTCGACCCATTCACTGCCGTTATAAAGATACAGAGTGTAGGATGCGGCATTAGGAACCGCTTTCCATGTGATAGTCGTACCGTCGATCGTATTGTCGACCTTCGTGACCTTGACGCTGTAATCAACAGCCTCAGTCGGGTCATCCGCCACGACTGCGATCTCATCCACTTCAGCGGCAGAAGCCAGAGGAGCAAATGTCATTGACGCAACAATCAACAATGCGACGATTGTATAAAATAATTTTCTGTGCATAATTGAGCCTCCTTATCACTCTACATTATATACAACAGTTATTAAAAAGTAAAGCATTATTATTTGTATTTCACAAATAATTCAACAGATACAGTAATATAAAGACCAATTTACAAAAAAAGGAGCATCCTCACGGATACTCCTCTGGTGCGAGCGACGGGACTTGAACCCGTACGTCAAAGACACACGCCCCTCAAACGTGCCTGTCTGCCTATTCCAGCACGCTCGCATATCGAACAGTCGAATTATAACATTAAAAATTTAAAATGTCAATATCTAAATTTGATGAATCCGAAAATTAATATCAAAAAATTTGTTAGAATTCATAAATAATGTTTGATTCATCACTTTATATGTGCTATAGTTAACTGTAGAAACAAAAACGACAAAAAGGAGGGATTCGATGGATCTCAAAAAGCTGATCGATACCGCGATGGGTCGGCGCAAGGCTGATCTGGTACTCAAGGGCGGCCAGGTACTGAATGTGTTTACGGAGCAGCTTGAGATGAAGGATATCGCCGTCTGTGACGGAATCATCGTCGGCATTGGGCTGTATGAGGGCGATCGTGAGATCGACGTAAGCGGTAAAATCGTGATACCGGGGCTGATGGACGGTCATATCCATATCGAATCCACTCTCCTGACTCCCGCGGAATTCGAGCGGACGGTACTGCCGCGCGGAACGGTCGCCGTCATGGCTGATCCGCACGAGATCGGCAACGTTGCCGGTACCGAAGGCATCGATTATATGATGTCTTTATGCAAGGATCTGATGATGCACGTCTACTTCAACCTGCCGTCGTGTGTACCTGCCGCTCCCTTGGAAGAAAGCGGTGAAACACTGGAAGCGGAGGACTTAAAGCCTTATTATCAATATGAAAACGTGCTCGGGCTCGCGGAAGTGATGAACTCCGTCGGCGTTACCGAAGGCGATGAAAAGCTACTGCAAAAGATTATCGACGCGAAGGATGCAGACAGGATCATTGACGGTCATGCGCCGTTCTTAGGCGGTAAAGATCTGAATGCATATATAGCGGCAGGTATTCGGTCTGACCATGAGTGCACCAACGAACAGGAAGGACTGGAAAAGCTCAGCCGCGGTCAATGGATCATGATACGGGAAGGAACAGCCGCGAAAAACCTGAGAGCGCTTCTCCCCCTCTGTCGTCCTCCTTACTGTTATCGGGCGATGTTCTGTACCGACGACAGGCATCCCGAAGATCTGTTGCGCGAAGGTCACATGGACGCGATCATCCGCAAGGCGATTGCATGGGGTGTCGATCCCGTAATAGCAGTCAAAATGTGTACGCTGAATACCGCGACCTACTTCGGCTTGAAGGATGCCGGAGCAATCGCGCCCGGATACAAAGCGGATATCGCGGTCGTTGACAGCTTCGAGAATTTCAATATCGAGAAAGTATTCGTCAACGGTGAGCTTGCGGCGGAGAACGGTAATGCGCTGAACAGTACGAAGGCAACACTGCCGGATAACGATAAAATCCTGCACTCTTTCCATATGCAGGCGGTCACAGCGGATTTAATAAACTATCCCGAAATCAGGGAACGTCAGCGCGTCATCGGAATGAAACGCCGTGAGCTGCTGACAGACGAGCTGATCATACAGCCGACAAAAAACGCGATCAAGAACGGTGGCGTAGATCTCGAGCGAGATATTCTGAAAGCGGCGGTCTTTGAACGACACCATAATACGGGTCATATCGGATTAGGCTTTATCAACGGCTACGGCATCAAAAGCGGTGCGATCGCAACGAGCGTAGCGCATGATTCGCACAATCTGATCGTTGTCGGCGTAAGTGATGAGGAAATCGCCGCGGCAGCTGAAGCGGTCAGAAAGCTCGGCGGCGGATTAGTTGTAGTCGAACACGGTAAGGTCGTTGAAGAACTGGCGCTTCCGATCGCGGGACTCATGAGTCCTCTGCCGATCCATGAGGTGGATGAAAAGCTCAGGAGATTAAAAGAGGCAGCAAAACAACTCGGCGCTTCGGACGATATCGATCCGTTCATGACGCTCGCGTTCGTCAGTCTGCCGGTCATCCCGGTACTTCGTCTGAACGGCAAAGGGTTGATCGACGTAAATAAACAACAAATTGTTGAAGCAACATTCTAATACATACAGGAGAAAAACAATGAAATATGATATCATAATCATCGGTGCAGGTCCGGGAGGCATTTTCTCGGCATATGAATTCGCTACCAAAAGACCCGACTTAAAGGTCGCAGTCTTTGAGACCGGCAACGCTTTGGAAAAGAGAAAGTGCCCCATCGACGGCGACAAGGTGAAGTCCTGCATCAAATGCAAGACCTGTGCGATCATGAGCGGCTTCGGAGGAGCCGGCGCTTTTTCGGACGGAAAGTACAATATCACCAACGACTTCGGTGGTACGATGCATGAGTATATCGGACGTGATAAGGCGTTGCAGCTGATGCACTATGTCGATCAGATCAATGTTGAGAACGGCGGCGCCGAAACGAAGCTCTATTCTACCGCGGGTACCGCTTTCAAAAAGATCTGCACCCAGCATAAACTGCAGCTGCTCGACGCTTCTGTCCGTCATCTGGGTACTGATATCAACTACATTGTGCTCGGCAATATCTATGATCGTATATCAAAGACCGTCGATTTCCACTTCAATACTCCCGTCGAGCATATCGAGATCATCGACGGCGGCTATCGTATCCATCACAAGAATGGTTATGATGACTGTGACGAATGTATCGTATCCGTCGGTCGTTCCGGCTCCAAATGGATGGAAAAAGTCTGTGAGGAGCTTGATATTGCGACGAAATCCAACCGTGTGGATATCGGCGTTCGCGTAGAGCTTCCCGCGGTCATCTTCTCGCATCTGACCGATGAGCTGTACGAGAGCAAGATCGTTTACCGTACCGAGAAATTTGAGGATAACGTCCGTACCTTCTGCATGAACCCCAACGGTATCGTCGTTAACGAGAACACCAACGGTATCGTCACGGTCAACGGTCACAGCTTTGAGGATCCTTCGAAAAAAACCGAAAACACCAACTTTGCTCTGTTAGTATCTAAGCACTTTTCCGAGCCTTTTGAGGACAGCAACGGCTACGGCGAGAGTATTGCCATGCTGAGCAACATGCTCGGAGGCGGCGTAATCGTACAGCGCTTCGGCGATCTGGAGCGCGGAAGACGCTCTAACCACAATCGAATCGAGGAAAGCACCGTAAGACCGACCCTGCAGGCGACTCCCGGCGATCTGAGTCTGGTTCTCCCGAAGCGAATCCTCGACGACATCATCGAGATGATCTACGCTCTCGATAAGATCGCTCCCGGTACCGCGAACGACGATACTCTGCTCTACGGCGTTGAGGTCAAGTTCTATAATATGGAAGTCGCGCTGGATGAAAACCTGATGACAAAGTACGAGGGCTTATATGTCATCGGCGACGGTTCCGGCGTTACCCATTCCCTCTCCCATGCTTCTGCGAGCGGCGTATATGTTGCGCAGAAAATCATGGAGAAACGATAAATAACATATATAATAGAAATGCAGCTCACCGAATTGGTGGGCTGCATCTTTGTGACAAATGAAATGATCACTCTTCTGAAATATCAAGATCACAGGACTTGATGACTTCCTTTAAGGTTTTGGCGGAATCGCGAAGCTTTTTCATCTCCTCGTCATTCAAGGAGAAGGGGATCTCGCTCTCGATACCGTCCTTGCCGACGATCACGGGGATCGAAAGCGCGACGTCATTCAAACCGAAACGACCGTGCTGGATGGAAGTAACCGGGAGAATACTCTTTTCATCACGAATGATCGCTTCACAAATACGCTTCGTCGCCATCGCAACGCCGTAATAGGTCGCGCGCTTCTTGCTGATAATGTCATAAGCGGCATTCTTGACCTCATCGGCGATATTATCCTTTGCGACGTCGTGATCGTGGAAGTAGCCGCGCATCTCACAGAAGCGGCTGATCTCTACGCCGGAAACATTTGCGCTGCTCCAAGCCGCAAACTCGCTGTCGCCGTGCTCACCGATAATAAAGGCATGGATCGAGCGGGGATCGACACCGAGGTGCTCGCTGAGGTTAAAGCGCAGACGAGCAGAATCGAGAACGGTACCGGAACCGAATACACGGTTATCCGGTAAACCGGAGAGCTGTTTTGCGGCATAGGTCAGGATATCGACAGGATTCGCAACGATCAGCAGGATACCCTTGAAATTACGCTTGCTGATCTCGGGGATGATCGACTTGAAGATGCCGACATTCTTCTTGATTAAATCGAGACGGGTCTCGCCGGGCTTCTGAGCTGCGCCGGCAGTCACAATAATAATGGATGAATCCGCAACATCATCATAATCGCCCGCATGAATATCGCAGGGTTTAGAGAACGGAACGCCGTGAGAAATATCCAGCGCTTCACCCTCCGCCTTAGCCATGTCGGCGTCAAGCATCACGATCTCAGAGAACAAGCCGCTCTGCATCAGCGCGAACGCAGTCGCAGAACCGACGAAGCCGCAGCCTACAATCGCAACTTTACGATAATTAATAGCCATATTAAATCGCTCCTTAAATAATTAATCTTACTTCTTAATATTATCATATTTGAGAAAAAAATCAATGTATTCTTGACGAATATTTGTTAAATAAAAAATTATCACTTTTATTCTTTAAATCTTCTTGACTTTAAAACGTTGAAGTGGTAAAATGATGGAGCTGCAATCAGAAAAGGAATTTATATTATGATCATAGATTTTCATACCCATGTATATCCCGACGCTCTCGCCGAACGTATCATGGCAGCTTTAAGCCGATTCGACGGCGTTGAAGCTCATACAGCCGGAACGCTGAATGCCCTTTGCGACAGCATGAAGCGAGCCGGGATCGATAAGAGCGTTATACTCCCTGTGAACACCAGAAAAGGACAATTTGACTCGATCACGAAATTCGCTCAACACATCAACGAATCCTTTGATGATCTTATCTCTTTCGGCGGTTTACACCCCGATGACGATGATATCACTGAAAAACTTCAATATTTAAAGAATAAAGATTTTATAGGAATCAAGATCCATCCCGACTACACCGAGACCTTCATCGATGATGAAAGATACATCAATATCATCGCCGAAGCCCATAAGCTCGGACTGTTGGTCATCACCCACGCAGGTAAAGACCCCGCCTACAGCACGATACACTGTCCGCCGGAGAAAGGCAGGAAAATGCTCGATCTGGTGCAGGAGCGTGCTCCGTTCGATGAACCGTTCTTCATCTTCGCACACCTCGGAGGTAACCATCTCCAGAAAGACGTTGAGAAATATCTCGTCGGTCAACCGTGCTACATCGATATCAGCTGTTCATTCAGCGATCTCGGTAATTTCAGTACATCAACAGATGAAGAGATCATCAGGATCATCAAGCATCACGGCGCCGATAAGATCCTGTTCGCGACGGATTCGCCGTGGAATGATCAGAAGGCTTATGTTGAACGCTTCAAAGCGCTCAAAGGGTTAACCGATATCGAAAAGGAAATGATACTCGGCGGCAATGCACAAAAGCTGCTCGGTATTACCGAATAAACAATTTCCGAAAAGGAGTTCAAAACAATGGATATGTTCATCAAAATCGCTTTTCTTGTCGTATTCTTCGCCATTATGATCGGCGTTGGCATCTACTGCAGAAAGCAAAGCACCGACGTCAACGGATTCGTCCTCGGCAATCGATCTGTCGGTCCCTGGCTGACTGCGTTTGCTTTCGGTACCTCGTATTTCTCGGCTGTTATCTTCGTTGGTTATGCAGGTCAGTTCGGTTGGAAATTCGGTATAGCTTCAACTTGGATCGGTCTTGGCAACGCCTTCATCGGCTCGCTCCTGGCGTGGAACATCCTCGGCAGACGTACGCGCGTCATGTCGCAGCACCTGGACACTGCCACGATGCCTGACTTCTTTGCAAAACGTTATGATTCCATGGCGTTAAAGATCGCGGCGGCGATCATCATCTTCATCTTCCTGATTCCTTATACCGCTTCTCTGTACAACGGCTTATCCCGTCTGTTCGGAATGGCGTTCGGTATCCCCTATTCCTACTGCGTCATCGCGATGGCGGTTCTGACCGGTATCTACGTTGTTATCGGCGGTTACATGGCGACAGCGATCAACGACTTCATTCAGGGTATCATCATGCTGTTCGGTATCGTTGCCGTAATCTGGGCAGTGCTGAGAGTCAACGGCGGATTAGGTTCCACCATGACCCTGCTTTCCAAAATCAAGGCGGAGGGTACCGATATGCAGGGCGCCTTCACATCCTTCTTCGGTCCTGATATCTTCGGACTGATCGGCGTTGTCCTGCTGACCTCTCTCGGTACATGGGGACTGCCCCAGATGGTTCAGAAGTTCTACGCGATCAAGAGCGAGAAATCCATCAGCACCGGTACCATCGTTTCTACCGTATTTGCGATCATCGTTGCGGGTGGTTGTTACTTCCTCGGCGGATTTGGCAGACTGTTCGGTACTGCCGGTGCTGACGGCAAGCCTGTCGGCGGCTTCGACTCCGTTATCCCTGCGATGCTCGAGAACCTCTCCCCTGTGCTGATCGGTATCGTCGTGATCCTGGTACTGTCCGCGTCAATGAGTACCCTGTCAAGTCTGGTACTGACCTCCAGCTCCGTTCTGACCATTGACTTCATCGATCCCGTATTCTACAAGAAGAAGGGCATGGATGAGAAGAAGAAGGTCTTTATTATGCGAATCTTCATCGTCTTCTTCATCGCCCTGTCCGCTGTTATCGCGATCATCCAGGCGAGCTCTCCCGTCATGTTCATCTCACAGATGATGGGCGTATCCTGGGGCGCGCTGGCAGGCGCATTCCTCGGACCGTTCATGTACGGTCTGTATATGAAGCGCGTACCGAAGATCGCAGTATGGGTCAACTTCATCTTAGGCGTCGGAATCTCTCTTGCATCCTTCATCTGCAATATGACCGGCGTAAAATTTTCGAGTCCTGTACTCACTTACTTCCAGTCTCCGATCAACGCGGGTATGCTTGCGATGATCCTAGGCATCATCATCACGCCGATCATCGCGGGAATCGCGCCCTCGAAGGATAAAGAAAGAGTCGACGCGATCTTCGAGTGCTACAACAAGAAGCATACCGTCAGTTCCAAGCATTCGATCGACGAATCTTGAGCACGTCAAAATAATATCAAATAATATCGAAAGAAGTCTAAAGAATATCGAAAGAAGTCTAAAGAACACTTGCCTTTAGACTTCTTTTGCGCTATAATTAAGATGTATGTACACTTCAACTATGTACAAAAACGAAAAGAGGATTTGTAAAAATGATTTTTCAAAAGGACATTGAAACTCTACCGAGAAAAGAAATCGACGCGATCCAACTCGAACGACTCAAATGGGTCGTCAAGTATTGCTACGACAATGTACCTCTGTATCACCAGAGGCTGACGGATTGCGGCGTTCTCGACGGCTCTAAGATTAAAGAGCTCTCCGACATCCAGTACATCCCCTTCACCACCAAGGATGATTTCAGAGATAATTACCCCTTTGGCTTAATGGCTGCGGATATGAAGGATATTGTTCGTATCCATGCGTCATCCGGTACTACCGGCAAGCCCACCACCGGCGTTTATACCAAGAACGACCTCGATATCTGGTCGGATTGCGTAGCGCGCGTTGCATGCGCGGGCGGCGTCACTCCCGATGATATCATCCAGATCAGCTTCGGCTACGGTCTGTTTACCGGCGCTCTGGGTCTGCATTACGGTATGGAGAAGCTCGGCGCGACCGTTATCCCTGCTTCCTCCGGTAATACGCAGAAGCAGCTGATGATGCTGCGCGACTGGGGCGTCACGGGTCTTGTCGCTACTCCCTCCTATGCGCTGTATCTCTCTGAGGCAATCAAGGAAGCCGGCTATCCCCTCTCCGATTACACCTTGCGTTTAGGTATCCTCGGTTCCGAGCCCTGTACCGTATCTATGCGCGAGCAGATCGAGCGCAACTTCAATATCCGAGTATCCGATAACTACGGCATGACGGAGCTGGGCGGTCCCGGCGTATCCGGCGACTGTGAAGCGAGAGACGGTATGCACTTCGCTGAGGATCACTTCCTGCCCGAGATCATCGATACTGATACCGGAAAGCGCTTAGGCGAAGGCGAGGTCGGCGAGCTGGTCGTCACTACACTGACCCGTAACGGTATGCCGGTACTCAGATATCGCACCAAGGATATCACCAAGCTGAACTATCAGCCCTGCTCCTGCGGTCGTACCCACTGCCGTATGGCGAAAACCATGGGCAGAACCGACGATATGCTGATCATCAAGGGTGTTAACGTCTTCCCCACCCAGATCGAGAACATCCTGATCAACATTCCGGATATCGCTCCCCATTACATGCTTTACATTACCCGTCAGAACTATCGCGACAGCTTAGAGATCAAGGTCGAGGTCATCAACGAGACGCTCCTCGACAATTACCAGATGCTCGATAACCTCAAGAAGAAGATCGAAGCAAAGCTCCAGTCGATCCTCGGTCTGAGAACCAAGGTCACACTGGTCGCTCCCAAGACACTCGAACGTTTCCAGGGTAAAGCGAAGAGGATCGTTGACCTGAGAAATCAGTAATTGACACTATCAACGACATAATTACAAATATCCTTTCAGGATTCGAAAAGACTATAGATAATTAAGGTGAAACACAATGAAAGATTTATTGATCGGTAACGCTGCGGTAGCGCGCGGTCTGTACGAAGCAGGCTGTGCGGTCATCTCCAGCTATCCCGGTACCCCCAGTACGGAGATCACTGAGTTCTTCTCCAAATATGACGACGTCTACTCCGAGTGGGCGCCGAACGAGAAGGTCGCGATGGAAGCTGCCTTCGGCTCAGCCCTCAGAGGCAAGCGCTCCGCTTGCTGTATGAAGCATGTCGGTCTGAATGTTGCCGCTGATCCGCTTTTTACCATGTCCTATACCGGCGTGAATGCAGGTATCGTGATATGCGTTGCGGATGATCCCGGTATGCACAGCTCACAGAATGAGCAGGATTCGCGCCATTATGCGATTGCGGCGAAGCTGCCGATGCTCGAGCCCTCCGACAGTCAGGAGGCGCTGGACTTTGCAAAGCTTGCTTACGAGATCTCTGAGGAGTATGATACGCCCGTTTTGCTGAAAATGTGTACGCGCGTTGCTCATTCCCAGAGCATTGTCGCACTCGGCGAGCGTCAGGAGATCACCAAGGAGTATACCAAGAATCCTCAGAAATACATTATGACCCCCGGTAACGCGATCCGCCGTCATCCCTTTGTCGAGGAACGTACCAAGAAGCTGACCGAATACGCAGAGACCTCTCCCCTCAACCGTATCGAGGAAGGCGACGGCAGTCATGATTTCGGTATCATCACTTCTTCTACCTCCTATCAGTATGTTAAGGAAGCTTTCGGTGACAGTGTATCCGTCCTCAAGCTCGGCATGATCAATCCGCTGCCCGTTAAGCTGATCAAGGACTTCGCCGCAAAGGTCGGAAAGGTCTACGTCATCGAGGAGCTCGACCCGATCGTGGAAACTCACTGCAAAAACATCGGTGTTGACGTTATCGGCAAGGATAAGTTCTCTATCCTCGGCGAATTCAGCCAGAAGAGCATCGAGCAGGCGTTTGAGATGGCGGATAAGACCGTATTCGCGCTTGATACCGATATTCCGGTACGTCCTCCGATGATGTGCTCAGGCTGCCCCCACAGAGGCATGTACTATGTACTCGCAAAGAACAAGATCACCGTTTTAGGCGATATCGGCTGTTATACCTTAGGTGCTGCGCCGCCTTTGAACGCGCTCGATATGACGCTGTGCATGGGCGCTTCCGTCTCCGGCATACACGGCTATAACAAAGCAGGCGGCGAAGAGACCGAGAACAAGACCGTATGCGTGATCGGTGATTCGACCTTCATGCATTCCGGCGTTACCGGTTTGATCAATATCGCGTATAATCAAAGCAATTCGACCGTTATTATTCTCGACAACTCCATCACCGGTATGACCGGTCACCAGCAGAACCCGACCACCGGATATTCCATCAAGGGCGATCCTGCCGGCAAGGTAAATCTGGAGGATCTGTGTCACAGTATCGGTATCAACTCAGTTCGAGTCGTCGATCCTTATAAACTCGAGGAGTGCGAAAGAGTACTGAAGGAGGAGCTTGCGAAGAACGAGCCTTCCGTCATTATTTCCCGCAGACCGTGCGTACTGCTCAAGTATGTCAAGCCGAAAAAACCGCTGTGGGTCAATCCCGAGAAGTGCCGCGGCTGCAAAAAATGCATGAAGTTCGGCTGTCCGTCGATCTCCTTCCGTGACGGTCACGCAGTTGTCGACGAGACTCTATGCGTAGGCTGCGGTGTATGCGCTCAGCTCTGTCCCTTTGATGCTTTTGAAAGTGAGGTGCCCGCAAATGACTAAGAATATCATGATCGTAGGCGTTGGCGGTCAGGGATCGCTGCTCGCGAGTAAGCTGCTCGGCAGACTGCTGGTCGATGAAGGCTATGACGTCAAGGTATCCGAGGTACACGGTATGAGCCAGCGCGGCGGTTCCGTTGTCACCTATGTACGCTTCGGCGATAAGGTCTACTCCCCTGTTATCGAGGACGGTGAGGCTGATTTCATCGTATCATTCGAGAAGATCGAAGCAGCCCGTTATGTACAGAATCTGAAAAAAGACGGTATCATCATCGTCAACACCCAGCAGATTGATCCGATGCCCGTTATTATCGGTTCCGCAACCTATCCTGCTGACATCATCAATGAGATGAAGAGCAAGGGCATCCATGTAGATGATATCGACGCACTGTCGATGGCGAACGAAGCCGGTTCTTCTAAGGCGTGCAACATCGTCCTGATGGGCAGACTTGCGAAATACTTCGATATGCCGAAAGAAAAATGGATCGCTGCGATCGAAAAATGCGTCAAGCCTCAGTTTGTAGAAATCAATAAAAAGGCTTTTGAACTTGGATATAACTGCTGATCGAGCAGTTGGTATATGAAAAATAAAGATGAAAGGATGAAGCCCCATGCAGAAAAAATTCTACCAGCCTGAAGCTGAGACCATGCCGGTCAACGAGATCAAGAAGCTCCAAGAGTACAAGCTGATCCGTCAGGTGCGCTACGTCTACGAGCATGTAGAGTATTATCGTAATCTGATGGATGAAAAAGGCGTAAAGCCCGAGGATATCACCTGTCTTGCCGATATCAGCAAGCTGCCGTTCCTCAGTAAAGCGGATCTTCGTGAAGCGTATCCCTACGGCATGCTTGCGACTGACCTCAAAAACTGTGTCCGTATCCACTCTACCTCCGGTACAACCGGTAAGCGCGTCGTTGCATTCTATACACAGAACGATGTTGATATGTGGGAGGACTGCTGCGCCAGAGCGATCGTCGCTGCAGGCGGCGACAAAGGCGACGTCGTACAGGTCGCCTACGGCTATGGTCTGTTTACCGGCGGCGCGGGTCTGCACGGCGGCTCTCATAAGGTCGGCTGTCTGACACTTCCGATGTCCAGCGGCAACACTAATCGCCAGATCCAGTTCATGATGGATCTGAAATCGACCATCCTTTGCTGTACCCCTTCCTATGCCGCCTATATCGGCGAAACATTGAAAGAAAAAGGCTACAAGCCGGGCTACAACAGCCTGAAGGCAGGTATCTTCGGCGCGGAACCCTGGACGGAGGAAATGCGTAAGGATATCGAAAACAGCTTAGGGATCAAGGCGTATGATATCTACGGTCTGACTGAATCAAGCGGTCCCGGCGTCGCGTTTGAGTGCTGTGAGCAGAACGGTATGCACATCAACGAGGATCACTTCTACGCTGAGATCATCGACCCCGATACCGGTGAGGTACTTCCCGAGGGCAGTAAAGGCGAGCTGGTATTCACCTCGCTGGATAAAGAGGCGTTCCCGCTGATCCGTTACCGCACACGCGATATCACGGTTCTCTCAAGAGAGAAGTGCTCCTGCGGAAGAACCTTCGTAAGGATGCACAAGCCGATGGGTCGTTCCGATGATATGATGATCATCCGCGGCGTCAACGTCTTCCCCAGCCAGATCGAGGCTGTGCTGCTCAACAACGGATACGCGCCGAACTATCTGATTCTGGTCGACCGCGTGAACAACACCGATACCTTTGAAATACAGGTCGAGATGCTGCCTGAGGACTTCTCAGATACACCGAAGCTGATTACAAAGAAAGAAAAGAAGCTCCAGAGCGCTATGAAGGAGATGCTCGGCATCAATCCCACCATCCGACTGGTCGCGCCCAAGTCCATCGCTCGCAGCGAGGGCAAAGCCGTAAGAGTAATCGATAACCGAAAGAAACTCGGTATTAACGTATAAAAGGAGGATTACGAATGGCTATCAAACAATTATCCATTTTTGTAGAAAACCGCGAAGGTACGCTGGTCACCGTGACCGACGCCATCGCAAAAGCAGGCGTCGATATCCGCGCAATGAGCGTAGCCGATACCAATGATTTCGGTATTTTCCGCCTGATCGTCACCGATGTCGACAAAGCGAAGAAGGCGCTGGATGAGGCGAACGCTTTCGTGTCCATCACTGAGGTCGTCGGCGTCGCTGTTCAGGATGAACCCGGTGCGCTGGCTAAGGTCGTGAAGATCCTTGCCGATCATAACATCAATATCGAGTATATGTATGCGTTCATCACTGTTTCCAAGCAGTTCGCTTATGTTGTCCTGCGTGTTGCTGAAAACGAAGAGGCTGAGCGAATCCTGACAGAAAACGGTATCAAGCTGGTCAACGAAGAGGATATGTCCAAGCTTTGATCTTTAAATCAATCAAAAAAACCCGCCTTTATCCGGCGGGTTTTTTACTTTATGAGAAACCGATCGTTTCTCATAGAGTAAATAATATATATGCTCACTCAGTTGTCTCTGTGCGGCAACGAGCGATTTCTTATGAAAGATGATCGATATAATTGCTGATATCAAAAGAATCAAGCGGTGTATCTTTGCGAAGATAGAGCGGATGATGCGGGTGACCTTTCTTCGAGATTTTCCCGGCAGAATACCATGCTGCGTTGTACTTCTCCCCAAGTTCAATCATTGACTGAACACAAGCACGGAGATAAGAGCGTTTTTCAATAATATTACCCCAAGCTGCCCAAACCGCAGGGGCTTTGCTTAGACCAAGCACATATTCAAACGCCTTCATATTCTCAGAATGAAGATGCTCGTTACATTCCATCTCCATATCGTCGGGATTTGTAGCACGCTGGGCATAGACATTGAACATAATAAAGCTGTCATAGCCATTCGCATGCGCGATCCGTTCAACCGACTTGAGCGTGTTGTCGAGATGATCCGGTTCCGCGGTCGAAGGGTTGATACCGATACAGATCAGCGGCTTCTTCCCTCTTGTACCGAGGATATAACGGTATTCACTGTAGAAATCAGGAACATACAGCCACTTAACTTTATCGTATGAATCATTCGTGCTGATCATAGCATCAGCAAAAGTCAAAACGTCGATATCTTTTGTATCAGAGGAAGGAATATGCATAGAAACCTCCGTTCTATAGTAAAGGGAGCAGACCGAAGTCTGCTCCCTGTTATTATATCAGTGTAGATCAATCCCATGCGGTTACGAGATAATGACCAAGAGAGTTCTTGTCGCCATTCATCCAATAGCCTGCGTGACTGAAGTCTTTGATATCTTCAGTCTGAGCACCGTTGCCGTTGCTCAAAATAACGCCGGTAGCACCTGCGGGAACGTGGCATACGAACTGAGTCTCGCCATAATCATTGACCTGAGTCTCAGCCTGAGCGGAACCCGGCCATGAGCCGTTCATCTCGTTGCCGTCGTCATCCCAAGCGTAGACGTAAGCAGTACCCCAACCGAAGTTATCAGTCAGCAGGAAGGTGTGCTCGGTGGTGTCGCTGCCGCCCTGAGTGGGATCAGTGTTACCACCGTTGCCGCCTTCGATATACATGAAGCCGCCGAATGCGCTCCACTCACCGTTGC
>CAMVDB010000028.1 GCA_947166135.1 uncultured Clostridia bacterium
TGACGGTAAGGACGGTCTGGATATTCCCGACGTTACTTATCTCCAGAGATATCTCTCCAGCATCGGTGCTAATACCTATCATATTAACGAGTACTTCTATACCGGCAGCGGTGAGGTTGTAGATCCTACTACTGCTCCTCAGCCCACTACCGCTCCTCAGCCTACTCAGGCGATCGTTGAGCCTACTCAGGCTGTCAGCGAGACCGTTACCGTTTACTTCCGTAACGATAAGAACTGGAGCTCCGTTAATGCTCATATGTGGAACGGTGCCGGCGGCTCTACCGAGTGGCCCGGTCTTCCGGCAACCAAGGTTTCCGGTAACTATTACAGCATGACTATCGATACCGCTGAGTATGATTCCGTTATCTTCAACGGTTCCGGCGGTCAGACTGTTGACTGCACGGTCGCTGAGATCGTTGCAGGCGGCGGTTGTGTCTATCCGCTGAGCACTCAGAATGAGCTTGGTCACTATGAAGTCGGCTTCACCACCTTTACCGGCGGCGACGATACTCCTACCGAGGGCGGCGATCAGACCGAGCACACCTTCCTTCTGACTGATAACTTCGGTTGGGGTACTGCTTACGTCTATGCTTGGGACGACAACGGCAACGAAATGAACGGCGCATGGCCGGGTTCCGCTCAGGCTGAAACTCAGGTTAACGACTACGGCGAGACTCAGTTCGTATGCCACGTTCCCGCAGGCGCTACCGGCGTTATCCTGAACAACGGCAATGGCGCTCAGACAGAAGATATCACCGATTTCAGTCATACAGGCTATTGGATGAGTGGCTCTAAGAATGATTTAGGTCATTATCTCGTAACTGCTTGGGATTGATCTGTTGATTCATCTATTGCTTGATTAATAACCAAAACAGGGGCAGACTTCGTTCTGCCCCTAACTTTTTATTATAAAGAATCACCCGAGCATAACGCCCGGGTGATTTGACATTTTACGCAAAAATCATTATACTGTAAAGGTCTTTAAATCCTCGATGAAGCTGTCCAGGTTTTCACCGTCCGCTTCGATGTCGATCGGCTTGGTGAGATCGAGGGATAAGACGCCGATGATCGAATGAGCGTCGATAGAATACTCATTATGGTTGAGAACGATCTTGACCTTGGGGTATTTTGCGGTCATGGCGACAAAGGCTCTCGCCGCGTCTACGCCGTGGATCATGATTTTCGTGCTGTACATAGTAACGCCTCCAAATTTTTGAACGCTACTATATTAGCACGAATTCCGTACTTTATCAACAGCAAAAGCGCTGAATATTTCTACATTTTTCGTGGTGATTTTATTTGAAATTTTATATCATTACCTTAGGCTGTAAGGTGAATCAGTATGAATCAGAGCTGATGGCGGAGCTGCTGACTGCAAGCGGCTATCAGAAAGCGACCGATTACACTGACAGCGATATCTGCATCATCAATTCCTGTACCGTGACTTCTACCGGAGACGCGAAAAATCGCAAGTACATCAACCGTGTAAGGCGTGAGAATCCGGACTGTATCATCGTGCTTTGCGGCTGTATGCCTCAAGCGTTTGCAGATCAGACGGAGCTGTTCCGCGGCTGTGATATCGTTATGGGCAATACAGCCCGCCGCGAGATCGTCCCTTTGATCGAAGAATATCTCATGAACCGTGAACCGATCATTCGTATCGGTGAGCACAAGAAGGATGAAGCGTTCGAGCCGATGAAGATCTCAGCGTTCAACGAACGGACCCGCGCTTGTATCAAGATCCAGGACGGCTGTAACCGTTTCTGCACCTACTGCATCATCCCGTATGCTCGCGGTCGCGTGAGATCAAAGACGCTGGATACTCTGCGAGAAGAGGCAGTGACGCTTGCGAAGAACGGCTTTAAGGAAGTCGTGCTGGTGGGTATCAATCTCAGTGCCTACGGTCAGGAACTCGGTCTGGGTATCGACGACGCTGTTCATGCCGTTTGCAAGATCGATGGGATCGAGCGCGTTCGCCTCGGTTCGATCGAACCCGAGCGTATGACGGAGGATATCCTTCGTCGCTTGGCAGATGAGCCTAAGTTCTGCCCGCATTTCCATCTCAGCCTTCAAGCGGGCTGTGACAATACTCTGAAGCGTATGCACCGCCATTACGATACCGCAGAGTATGCGCGTATTGTCGGTGATATCCGCCGTCTGTTCAGAAATCCCTCTGTCACGACCGATGTCATGGTCGGTTTTGTGGGGGAGACAGAGGAAGATTTTGCTGATTCGGTCGCTTTTTGTGACCAAATCGGTTTTGCGAAAGCCCATGTTTTTCCGTATTCACGCCGTAAAGGTACCGTTGCTGATAAGATGGACGGTCATATCGACGAGCGTATCAAGCATGATCGCGCAGATATCATGATCACTCATACATTGGAGGAGCAGAAGCGCTTCATGCAGTCTCAGGTCGGACTTGTTGAATCCGTTCTGTTTGAGTCAAAGGCGAAGGACGGCTCTGTGGAGGGCTATACCAAGAACTATACAAAGATTAAGGTATATGATAACACTGTACACAGCGGTGAGCTGACCGAAGTTCGTATTACCGAAGCCTGCGATGATTACTGTGTCGGAGAAGTCGTCAGATAACGCATGACGTTCTCTATCTCCTCCGCGTTTTCTTCATTATGTACGCTGTCATAGCTGTACAGCATGAATCCGCCGGTCTTTTTTTCTCGGCAGATCTCGATTTCTGTTTTCAAGATATCGTTGTTATCGAGCCATGTTCCGCTGTCGGCGTCGGTACCCGCTTTATAGGCGGGTAAACCGATATATAAGGCAACATCCTTTGCGTATTTCAGCTCGAGCCAATCCTGCAAGCCGTCCTCGAATGTCAGCGCGGGATTGTCAAGTGAGAAGTATATCTGAGGACAGATATAGTCGAGGTAACCCTCCTCGGTACACCATTTCACAACATCCGCATATAATCCCGCGTTATTATCGAGATTACCCTGCGGCGATATACCGAATACCGTGTTCGGATTCGCATCATGGACTGCTTGATACACTTCCCGGATCATCATGTTAACATTCTCCTTACGAAATTCCTCCAAGGACAGGGGAGAAGCGGTAGTATTTTTGTATCGTTCGTAATCCTCGCTGTCGAAGTTTCCGCAGTCGGGCGGGTAGAAGTAATCGTCAAACTGTATACCGTCTACATCGTAATTCTCCGCGATCTCCCGCGCACCGTTGACGATCAGCTCCTGCGCTTTGTCTGAGGCGGGATTCAGGTATAATTCACCTCCGACCTCTACGCCGATCGACGGATCCTTCGAATAAGGATTATCATTACTGAGTTCATCGGGCGTATTTTGTGTTGCGACCCGGTAAGGGTTGAGCCATGCGTGTACGGCGATATGATGCTCATGTGCCTGTGTCACGATGTAGTCGAGCGGATCATACCCGGGATCTTTACCTTGAGTTCCCGTTAGGATATGGGACCACGGATAGTAGCGCGAGGGATAAAGCGCGTCGGAAAACGGGCGGATCTGAACTACCATCGTATTCAGCACCGCGTTTTCCATATCCTTGATTATCTTATCGATCTTCGTCTTGAACGCATCCTCCTTGTCCGCTTCATTCTCGACGTCGAGTGTCATATATGTAACCCAGATACCGCGCATTTCCTGCGGCTTTCTAACTTCATCTGCCGTAGCGGTCATTTTTCGATCGTTTTTAGGCGGCTGTGTTCGCTTGCCCGCGACAAACAGTATCGCTCCCGTGAGGAACAGGAACGATAATAATATCGGCAATATCCTTTTTATCAACATTAAATCACTCCGAGGTTGTTTTGAAATACTTTTATTTATACCTGTTTATCATTAATTTGATTGCTGTAATCGTCACCGTACATGACAAGAACGCCGCTCAGCGCGGTTCATGGCGTGTCAAAGAACGCACCTTGATGCTGATCTCCGGATTAGGCGGGGCGCCCCTTATGTATCTGACGATGCTCACGATTCACCATAAAACCCGCAAACCGTTGTTCATGGTAGGTATTCCGCTGGTCTTTATCGCTCAGGTCGCGGCTTTCCTTTTGGTGAAACATCTATGGCTATAGGCGTTTATAAGTTCCGGATATCCTTCGAGCATAACGGTCAGACGGTCAAGACCTATTTCAGACGAGAGATCGGCTTATCAGCCCGATCTATGACCGTGTTGAAGTATGCCGGAACGGGAATCACACGCAGAGGCGTCGAGCTTCGAGCACATGATATCCTGCATACCGATGATGTTGTCGTTATCAATTTACCGCATGAAGAAAATTTGATCGAGCCTGTTGCGGGTGATCTGAATATTCTCTTCGAGGATGATCGGTTGCTGATTGTCAATAAGCCTTCATCAATGCCCGTACATCCTACGAAGATTCATCAGCTCGATACGCTCGCGAACATCGTAGCGGCATATCAGAAACAAAAGGGAGAGGCGTATACCTTCCGCGCGCTGAACCGATTGGATAAAGATACCTCAGGTATCGTCCTGATCGTCAAGGATCGCGTGACCTATTCGCTCGTTCAGCCTACCGTTCAAAAGGTATATTATGCGGTTTGTGAAGGAATTATCCGAGAGTCGGGTACGGTCGATATGCCGATCACGCTTGAAGTAAACAGCAGTATCAAGCGTTGTGTACGCGAGAACGGTGACCGTGCGATCACGCATTATGAGCCGATTTGTTTCGGAAACGGTCATACCCTTTGTCGCGTGGCGATAGAAACAGGCAGAACGCATCAGATCCGCTGTCATATGAGTCATCTTGGATATCCGCTTGCCGGTGATGACCTTTACGGCGGCAGCCTGAGATATATCAAAAGACAAGCGCTCCACTGTGCCGAAGTTAAGTTCCGTCATTCCGATACACACTCTGCAATTTGTATCAAAAGTGAAATTCCGACAGAATTTTCAGAGATCCTCACTTGATTCGGATCCGTTCCTTGCGGTTAACACCCTTGATCCCGCCCGCTGCACCGCACAGCAGTAATACGCCTGTACGGATCGCGGTAAGTATTCCGATATTTCCGTCGCCGAAACCGAATCCGAACGCAAGAGTAATCAACAGGATGACCGCTCCGACGATCAGTCCGATCATCAATCCGCCGCTTTTCATGATTGCCGCGGCAATATACGATCCGATCAAAACGCCGATCGCCAAACAAGCTAATGTCAGATAATCGAGGAGCCCGTAGGGGATACCCGACATATAATTGAGTACAACTGCACCGACACACAGCAGAACCGCTGTAATAACAGCGACTGACAGGATGCCGATAATGCTTGCTTTCAGTAATCTACCGTTGTTTTCTTTAAAAAAGGACATAAAAAATCACCCCTGTATACCGTATGCAGGGGTGAAAGCTTTTATGAGATTATAACTGATTGTTCTTTTCTTCCTTAGCAGCTTCCTTAGCGGCTTCTTTGGCAGCCTTCTTCGCGGCACGCTTCTCCTTGAGCTCCTGAAGCTTGTCAGCCTTGGTCTGTTCCTGCGCTGCTGCCGCAGTATCGTTACTGGAGATAGCCCACTTCTTGAACTTCATCTTCGTACGGTCGGGACCGGTCTCGATGACGAAAGCGTCTTCATTCTCCTTAACTGCGATGATACGACCCTGGATACCGCCGATGGTGGTGATCTCGTCGCCGATCTGGATATTATTACGCATTTCCTGCTCACGCTTCTGCTTCTTCGAATTCGGACGGATCAGCAGGAAATAGAATACTACCAACAGACCGCCCCACATCAGGACCATCATCCAGATATTACCGCCGCCTTGACCATTAAACATATATAAAACATCCTTTCTGATAAGAATACCAAATTATTATAACAGCATTTTACTGATTTTGCAAGCCCTAAATACGTTTATCGAGAATCTCTCGGTTTTCGCGGTAGAACTGTGTAAAACTTCCGTTATCGAGATGTTCGCGAATAAGCTCCATCAGGGTGTTATAGAAGTAGAGGTTGTGCATGACCGCGAGCCTCATTCCGAGCATTTCCTTGGCTTTGAACAGATGGCGGATATAGGCACGGGAATGTCGCTGACACACGGGACAGTCACAGGTGCTGTCAATGGGATTGTCGTCAAGCTCATATTTCGCGTTGTTGATATTGATCACACCGCTCCAAGTGAAGAGATGACCGTGTCTTGCGTTACGCGAGGGCATCACGCAGTCGAAGAGATCTACGCCGCGATATACAGCCTCCAGAATGTTGACCGGCGTACCGACGCCCATCAGATACCGCGGCTTGTCAACAGGAGCGAAGGGTTCGACCGCCTCGATGATCTCGTACATCGTTTCAGCCGGTTCACCGACCGCTAACCCGCCGATGGCGTAGCCGTCCAGTCCGAGCTCCGCGATCTCCTTCATGTGGTCGATTCTCAGATCGCGGTACGTCGCGCCCTGGTTGATGCCGAAGAGCATCTGATGCGGATTGATCGTGTCCTCAAGAGAGTTCAGCCTGTCCATCTCCGCCTTGCAGCGCTTGAGCCAGTTGGTGGTACGCTTGACCGAAGCCTTCGCATATTCGTATGGAGCGGGGTTTTCAACACATTCGTCAAACGCCATCGCGATCGTCGAGCCGAGGTTCGACTGGATACGCATGCTTTCTTCAGGACCCATAAAAATACGTCTGCCGTCGATATGGGAGTTGAAGATTACGCCTTCTTCCTTGATATTGTTCAGCTTCGCAAGCGAAAAGACCTGGAATCCGCCGGAATCAGTGAGGATCACGCCGTTCCAGCCTGTCATCTTGTGCAGTCCGCCGAGCTTTCGAACTATCTCATCTCCCGGACGAAGATGCAGGTGATAGGTGTTACTCAGCATGACCTGGGTTTTGATGTTTTGCAGATCATAAGCAGAGAGTCCGCCTTTGATCGCCCCGCAGGTCGCAACGTTCATAAACGCAGGCATTTGCACCGTACCGTGAACGGTGGTGAATTCGCCGCGTCGTGCATTTCCTTCTATTTTAATCAGCTTATACATAATGATTCCTTATCTTAACAAAGTGATTTACAGAATCGCCATCGCGTCGCCGAAGGAGAAGAAGCGGTAGTTTTCCTTGACGGCAATATCGTAGGCACGCATAGTTTTGTCATAACCGTAGAAAGCGGAGACCAACATAATCAGCGTACTTTCGGGCAGATGGAAGTTTGTGATCAAGCCGTCGAGTACTTTAAACTTAAAGCCGGGATAAATGAAGATATCCGTGAATCCGTCGCAGGCGCGCAGCTCTCCCTGAGCCGCTACGCTCTCTAGTGTACGACAGGAGGTCGTACCGACCGCGATCACACGCTTGCCTGATGCTTTGGTGCGCTTGATTAATTCTGCAGTCTCGGAAGGTATCTCATAATGCTCGCTGTGCATCTTGTGCTTTGTTACATCATCCACCTTCACTGGACGGAATGTACCGAGTCCCACGTGTAAGGTGACATATCCAATGTTGACGCCTTTCTCTCGGATTTTGTCAAGCAGTTCATTTGTAAAGTGCAGACCCGCCGTCGGAGCGGCGGCGGAGCCCAGCTCATGGGAATATACCGTCTGGTATCGCTCCTGATCTTCGAGTTTCTCGGTGATATAAGGGGGGAGAGGCATCTGACCGATCTTGTCGAGAGTTGCATAGATATTCTCTTCGCTGTTCAGCTCAACGATACGGTTTCCGTCATCAGCAACTTCAATGACCTCGGCAGTCAACAGCCCGTCGCCGAAGATGAAGCGGGTACCGGGCTTTGCTTTCTTTCCGGGCTTAACAAGCGTTTCCCAACGTTTACCGTCGAGCTGTCGGAGCAGGAGAAATTCAATTTTAGCGCCTGTATCCTCTTTGTATCCGTAGATCCGGGCGGGGATAACGCGGCTGTCGTTGACGATCAGCGTATCGCCTTCGTTCAGATAATCGATGATATCATAGAAATGCTTATGTTCAATGCTGTCGCTGTCACGGTGCAGTACCATCAGGCGGGAGTGATCCCGCGGCTCGATCGGCGTCTGTGCGATCTGCTCCTGAGGCAGCTCATAGAAAAAATCACTGGTTTTCATGCAATGGACCTCTACATGCAATTATTTCATAAGATTACACATTTGAAATTGACAAATGTGCCGATGAATGGTATATTATAGGTTGAGTAAGGTTGATTCAAAGTATCTTTTCACCAGTCATATAATATATTATTATGAATGAAAAGACAACTGTTTTTTGAAATTTGGGAGGAATTTATGATGAAAACTTATAACGTCGGCATCATCGGTGCCACCGGTATGGTAGGTCAGCGCTTCTCGCTGCTGCTTGAAAATCACCCTTGGTTCAAGGTGACCGCTATCGCTGCTTCCAAGCGTTCCGCGGGCAAGACCTATGCTGAGGCGGTAGAGGGCAGATGGGCGATGACCGCTCCGATCCCCGAAAATATCAAGGATATGGTCATGATGGATGCCGCTGATGTAGAGGCAGTCGCCGCGAAGGTCGACTTCGTATTCTGCGCTGTCGATATGAAGAAGGACGAGATCAAGGCGCTCGAGGAAGCGTACGCGAAGGCTGAGTGCCCCGTCGTATCCAATAACTCCGCGAATCGCGGTACACCCGATGTCCCGATGATCGTTCCCGAGATCAATCCCGATCACGCCGAGATCATCCACGCTCAGCGCAAGCGTTTGGGCACCAAGCGCGGCTTCATCGCCGTTAAGTCCAACTGCTCCCTGCAGAGCTATGTTCCCGCGATCCATCCCTTAAAGGAAAAGTATAAAGTCAACAAGGTTCTCGCGTGTACCTACCAGGCGATCTCCGGTGCAGGCAAGACCTTTGAGCGCTGGCCCGAGATGGTCGATAACCTCATCCCGTATATCGGCGGCGAGGAAGAGAAGAGCGAGCAGG
Source organism: uncultured Clostridia bacterium (assembly GCA_947166135.1). Taxonomy (GTDB): domain Bacteria; phylum Bacillota; class Clostridia; order Oscillospirales; family Acutalibacteraceae; genus Ruminococcoides. Next base: position 8,858 of record CAMVDB010000028.1, read on the forward strand.
AGCCCCTGAAGCTGTGGGGTCATATCGAAGGCGATAAGATCGTAAACGCCGACGACATCGCGATCACCTCTCAGTGTCTGCGTGTTCCCGTCTCCGACGGTCATACCGCTGCGGTATTCATGAGCTTCGGCGTAGACGAGAAGCCCTCTGTTGAAGAGATCATCGAGGTATGGAACAACTACAAGGGCAGAGCACAGGAGCTCGAGCTTCCCTCCGCTCCCAAGCAGTTCCTGCATTACTTCACTGAGCCCGACAGACCCCAGATCAAGTCCGAGCGTAATCTAGAAGGCGGCATGGCGATATCCGTCGGCAGACTCAGACCCGATACCCAGTATGATATGAAATTCGTATGTATGTCCCACAATACCCTCCGCGGTGCTGCAGGCGGCGCAGTCCTGATGGCTGAGCTGCTGTGTGCAGAGGGCTACATGGACTGATAATTGAGTTCAACATAATTTCTTGGAGGAATTCTGATGAAAAAGCCTATCTTCAAGGGCGCAGGTGTTGCGCTGATCACTCCGATGCATTCCGACGGCTCCGTCAACTACGAGGAGTTGGCGCGTCTGCTCGAGTTCCAGGTCGAGAACGGTACCGACGCGATCATCGCCTGTGGTACGACCGGCGAGGCGGCTACCCTGACCGTTAAGGAGCACTGCGAGGTGCTGTCGTTCGTCTGCGAGCGTATCAACGGACGTATCCCCGTTATCGCAGGTACCGGCTCCAACGATACCAATACCGCGATTGAGCTGAGTAAGTCCGCTGAGGCTTCCGGTGCCGACGCACTGCTTTCCGTCACGCCCTATTATAATAAAACTTCCCAGACAGGTCTGATCCGTCACTTCACCACGATCGCGGATAATATCGATCTGCCGCTGATCCTGTACAATGTTCCGTCCCGTACCGGCTGTAACATCAAGCCTAAGACCTACGCGGAGCTGTGCAAGCATGAGAATATCGTCGCGACCAAAGAAGCGAACGGCGATATCTCTTCCGTTTCCCAGACCCGTTCTCTGTGCGGCGACAAGCTGGATATTTACTCAGGTAACGACGACCAGACCGTGCCCTTCATGTCGCTGGGCGCTCTCGGTGTTATCTCCGTATTCTCCAACTTCTGCCCGAAGGAGATGCACGAGATCTGCGAGCTCTGCCTGAACAATAACTTTGTCGAGGCGGCGAAGCTCAATTTCCACTATGTTGAGCTGATGGATATCATGTTCTCCGACGTCAATCCGATCCCGGTCAAGACCGCGATGAATCTGATCGGCTTCAATGCCGGCGAATGCCGTCTGCCTCTGGTTCCGATGAGCTATTCCGGTTATCACGATCTTAAGGATTGCCTGCAGAAGTATAATCTGATCGGCAAATACGCATGATTTAACACAGGGCGAGCGATCGCCCTGTTGTCTTATAGGGGGAAAGAATAATGTTGAAAGTATTACTGAACGGCTGTCTCGGTAAGATGGGACAGAATATTGAAGATTGCGTCAATGAACGTGACGACGTGATGATCTCCTGCGGCGTGGATATTGCCGAGGGCGAGCGCTTGTATCCTGTCTATACCTGCTTTGTCGATGTACAAGAGAAGCCTGACGTTATTATCGACTTTTCCAATCCGCTGGTGCTGGATGATATGCTGGATTTCGCTGTCAAAAACAATACACCCGTCATTATCTGTACGACCGGTTTTTCCGAGAATCAGGTACAAAAGATCAAAGATACATCGAATTTGATCCCCGTTTTCTATTCCGGTAACATGTCGCTGGGTATCAATGTCCTGATCGAGCTGTCTAAGATGGCGGCGAAAGCGCTGAGCAGTACTTTTGATATCGAGATCATCGAGAAGCACCATCACCGTAAGCTTGACGCACCCTCGGGTACGGCGCTGATGATCGCCGACGCGATCTCTGAGGTCGCAGGTGACACGCAGTATGTCTATGACCGTCACGCTTATCGTAAGAAACGCGAGCACAGCGAGATCGGCATCCATTCCGTTCGCGGCGGTACCATCGTCGGCGAGCATGAGGTCATCTTCGCCGGTCATGACGAAGTTGTATCGATCAAGCATCAAGCACAGTCAAGAGGCGTTTTTGCCGCCGGCGCCGTGAACGCGGCAGTCTATCTGAAGGACAAGCCTGCCGGACTGTACAGCATGTCCGATCTGCTGAAAGAAGCATAATCATTCTCATATTAACCAATGAACACCTTTGTTTTCCTGTCATAAACTGATAGGGAACAGAGGTGTTTTATTATGAAGAAAGAACTCATACTCCTGCCTTCCGTGACTTACGCGATGAAGGCAAAGAGTATTTTAGATAACAAGCATATCCGTGCCTATATCCAGCGTACCCCTAAGTCAGCCGCCGTCCGTTCCTGCGGTTACTGCCTTTATGTGCCGAGTAAAACCGATGAAGCGGAAACGATCCTTCGCAGTAACGGCATCCGTGTCCTCGGCAGAGCCGAACGGGAGCAGCCATGATCTATCTCGATAATTCCGCGACGACCTATCCGAAACCGCCACAGGTGATCCGCGCAGTTCACGAAGCGTCGTCCCGATATGGTTTTAACCCCGGACGAGGCGGTTACCGTCAGTCACTCAAAACAGCGGAAAAGATATACAACGTCCGAACAAAGGCGAAGGAATTTTTCGGAGTTTATGATGAGACGGGTGTGATCTTCACCTCCGGCTGTACCGATGCGCTGAATACGGTCATCAAGGGTGTTTTGCATAAGGGCGATCATGTCGTGATATCTTCCTTGGAGCATAATGCCGTCGTCCGTCCGCTGTATCGACTCAAGGAACAGGGGATCATTACCTATTCTGTTGCCGAATCGGGCAAGAACGATGAAGAAACGCTGCAAAAATTCAGAGAAAAAATCAACAGTCACACCCGTCTTATGATCTGCACGCATGCATCCAACGTTTTCGGCACACGCCTGCCTGTTGAGAGACTCTGCGCCCTCGCTCACAGCAACGGCATCCTTTTCTGTCTTGACGCAGCTCAAAGCGCAGGCATATTCGATATTGATCTCAGTCGTGACGGTTATGATTTTGTCTGCTGTGCCGGTCATAAGTACCTCTACGGCCCGATGGGAATAGGTCTGCTGCTTTTGGGGAATGATAGGATCATTGATACCCTCAGAGAGGGCGGTACCGGCAGCGAGTCGTCGTCCTTCGAAATGCCGCGGTATTATCCCGACCGTATGGAGGCGGGTACGCTGAACGTACCGGGTATCATCGGTCTCGGAGCGGGACTCAGTTTCGTTTCACGCAGGGGAATCGACAGGATATACCGTTCGGAATCCGCGTGGATCCGTCAGCTTTATCGTCAGCTTTCGTCGATTACATCCATCAAATTATATACAGAGGAATCAAAGCTTGATCGTAACGCCCCCGTTCTCTCTTTTACAGTAAACGGAAAGGATAGCGAAGAGATCGCTCGAATCCTCGGAGAAAGCTATGACATCAGCGTTCGAGGCGGCTTGCATTGTGCGCCTCTCGCACATCAAACGATGGAGACATCCGAAACGGGAACAGTCAGGATCGCGCCGTCGATCTTTTCGACTGAAAATGACAGGCTTTTACTGGTCAATTCTTTGAGAAAAATCCGTTAATCTTCTTGCAATCAAAAGTTCCCTGTGCTACAATAAGTCTATACTATGTGGTATTATCGCCGGTGCGATAATGAAAAGGGTGCAATATGGCAACTTTGTGGCAACGAATCATCAGTTCACTGAAAGATTTTCATGTGAATGACGCGATCGACATCATCGTCATCGCACTGATTTTATATTATCTGTTTAAGCTCTTTCGCCAAAGCCGTTCCGGTCAGTTGGTAAAGGGTATGGTCGTTCTGCTCGTCGCTTATGCGATCGCTTCGATCATAAACCTGACGATGCTTCACTATATCCTTCACTCACTTTTCCAGTTCGCTGCGATCATGTTGGTCGTGATCTTCCAGCCGGAGCTCAGACAGGGCTTGGAGCGACTGGGTAGAAACAAAACGCTCAAGAATATCGTTTCCTATCCGTCAAATCAAAACGACGAGACAGACGTCACCAAGGCGATCAGCGATGTTTCCGACGCCTGCTCTGTATTCTCGAGCACTAAGACCGGTGCGCTGATCGTGTTTGAGCGCGACGGACTTCTCAACGAGATTGCGGGAACGGGCACGATGCTCAACAGCGATACGTCGCCCGCTCTGCTTGGCAACATTTTCTTCAATAAGGCGCCTCTGCATGACGGCGCTTGCATTATCCGTAACGGTAAGATTCTTGCTGCGGGTTGTATTCTGCCTCTGACCAAGAGTCTGAACGTGAGCCAGTCGCTCGGTACCCGTCATCGCGCGGCGATCGGTATGAGTGAGGAGACAGACGCGGTCATCGTTGTCGTCTCCGAAGAAACGGGCGCGATCTCTGTTGCTCTCAACGGAAAGCTTTCCCGCGGACTCAGCCGCAATCAGCTCTATGACAGGCTCTCCGAGCTTTTGATCGAAGAGGTACAGGAGCGCTCAAACCTCTTCTCGTCGTTATTCAAGAGTAAAAAGGAGAAGAATCATGAATCGTAATCAATCCTTTTTAACTCGAATCTTTTCACATAATATCGTACTGTTGGTGCTGGCGTTTATCCTGTCATTCAGCGCGTGGCTTTTGATCAAGACCAATGACGAGACTGATTCCACCGCAGTCATCAAGGATGTTCCCGTAACGATCGAACTCCCCGAAGCTGCGGTCAATCAGGATCTGAAGCTCTTTAAAGGCGGCGACGAGAAGGTTTCCGTCAAGGTCAAGGGCAGCCGTGTTGAGGTTGCGTACCTCACGGAGGAGAGTATCAAGGTCACCTCTAAACAGTCCAGTCAGCTGACCGCTTCGGGTTCCTATACGCTTGATCTGACCGCTTCGCCTGCGAGTCTGACCTCAGGATTCTCGATCGAGTCCATCGATCCTCCCAGCATCGAATGTTTTGTAGACAGTGAGCTGGAGAGAGAATTCACCATCGATAATAAGATATCCGCTGAATTCAAGGATAAAGATAATAAAGATAAACTGAGCGTAGACTATGCTCTCTCTACCGCAACAGTCAGTGTGTCCGGTCCGACGTCGCAGGTCTCCCGAATCGACAGCGTCGCGATCGTCGATACTGTTACCGCGGTTGACGCAAATTACGACAAGACGTTCACCGAAAAGCTGCTGTTCTATGATGAAGCAGGCAAGGAGCTTACCGATCAGGATCTGGAAATGATCAAGAAAGACGTCAATGAGGTCGAGGTCAAGGTCACGGCACTCCCGACAAAAACCGTCAATCTCGCCGTAAAGCCCGTTAACGGTCCGACTAAGAGCGTTCCCGAGATCACCATCTCACCCAAGACCGTCACCATCGCCGGTCCGTCGGATACCCTTCAGGCGATCAGTAACGATACGATCATCATTGATTCACTGAATTTCAGCGAGCTTGATAATAGAAAACAGAACAAGAAGATCAGTATCAAGGCGCCGACCGGCTGTAAGGTCGTTTCTGAGAACAAGGAAGCGCAGGTCTCGGTCGATCTGTCCGACTACAGCCAGAGGATCGTCACGGCGACGATCTCCAACCGCATCGATGCGACCGCCTATAACGCTGAGTTTGCGTCTAACACCGTCGATATCACGCTGATCGGTCCCGAGGATAAGCTTGAGGCGATCACCGCCTCCGGTATCACCGCGATCGCCGACTTCACCGGTATGCTTGATAACGTCGAGAATAAGACGATGCAGCTGACCGTACCCTTGAAGATATCGCTGTCGAGTGATTATTCCGACTGTTGGATCTTTAATTCCTATACCACTCAGGCAAGCGTATCAAAAAAGAGCTGAATATAACAAGAAGGGCTGTCACAGCGATCGCTGTAACAGCCCATTTTATGTGCATGTTTCAGTTGTAATAGGAACGCGTCATATACTTATAGCGGTTGTTCCTGAGCCTTCCCTCAGGCGCGTCCGCAGTGTCCTTGTGGAAATAGACGCTCTGTACCAATCCGATACCGATCAGTACCGACATCAGCGAGGTACCGCCCGACGAGAAGAAGGGGAGGGTGATACCGACGACCGGTAGGAGTCCCAGTACCATGCCGACGTTGATGATCGTCTGTACGCCGATCATTGAGAAGACGCCTACGCAGATCATCTTGCCCAGATAGTCTCTCGCCTTAGTCGCGTCCATGATCAGCTTGATGCAGATCGCGAGTAGCAGGAACAAGAGCAGTATACAACCGATGAAGCCGAGTTCCTCACCCGCAACGGTAAAGATAAAGTCGTTTTCCTGCTCCGGAACGATCCCCGAAGCGACGCGTGCGCCGTTGCCGAGTCCCGTACCTGTGAGTCCGCCCGAGGCGACCGATACCTTGCCCTGGTATTGCTGCCATCCGTAATTGGTCATCGCGTTACCGTCGATGTCAAAGATCGCCGTAAAGCGGTTCTTGTGTTCATCGTTGAGGAAGTACGTCCAGATGATCGGAATGCCTGCGGCGAGCAGCAGAAGCATGATCAGGAAATATCTCAGCTGTACACCGCCGACAAAAGCCATGATCAGGAACATGAACAGGAAGATCAGTACCGTACCGTCGTCGCCCTGCATGTGGATCAGCACGACCGGTATCGCCATATGGACCAGGAGGGTGATCACGCCTGCCGGTGTATGCAGCAGTTCGTTGTCACGAAGTGTTAGCAGGTGCTTTGAGAATGTGATGATGAAGAAGATCTTGACCAGCTCCGACGGCTGGAACGATAAACCGCCCGGCAGGGTGATCCACGCGGTATCGTCCGTACCGCTGACGTTCCGTCCGATGATGAAGACCAGCGTCAGCAACGCAAGCGACAGTCCTATCAAGAACCACCATAGCTTCGCGATATGCTCGTAATCGATAAAGGTCAGCACGACCGCCGCCAGATAGCCGATTCCCAGCGCCAGGATCTGCGGCGTCATGAAGCTGTATTCATACGCGCGCTGCATGGAGTTGATCAGCATCAAGCTGTATATCGATGTAGATATCGCCAACAGCCACAGGATCAGGTCGGATTTGGTGAAGAATTTCTTCAGTCCTTTTATAAAATCCGTCATAGTTATCCTTTCGATTCTGTTCTGAAATCTATTATAGTAAAACTGCCTTGTAATTACAAGATAAATCTTTGTAACCGGAGTAAATACATTGATTCAATATTCCTCTGTGGCATTATGATTCCTGACGCATGTGTTACAATAACATATTAGAAGAATTTGGAGAGTGTTATGATTCAGTTTGTATCTCAATCAACACAGGATACAGAAGCGCTTGGCTCTCGCGTCGCTTCCGTTCTGAAGGGACAGGAGGAGATCGCGATGTTCGGCGATCTCGGCGCTGGCAAGACCGCTTTTACCCGCGGATTATGTGCGGGACTCGGGATCGGTGAGGGTGTAAGCAGTCCGACGTTTGCGATCGTGAACGCCTACGACGGTAAATATCCCGTTTATCACTTCGATATGTACCGTATCACGTGCGCTGACGATCTCTTTGCGACCGGCTTTTATGATTATCTCGGTCAGGGCATTATTATCATCGAGTGGAGCGAGAATATCGAGGATGAGCTTGAACCCGACTGTATCCGTATCACGATCGGTAAAACCGATCATGAAAATGAAAGAATCTTTACGATAGAGGGGTTGGACGCGTATGCTGATGTTATCTGTTGATTCCTCCGCCGCTCCCGCCTCGGTTTGTCTGACAGAGGACGGCAAGATCATCGCCGACTATTATCTGAATACAGGCTTTACACACAGCCAGACGTTGATGGCGATGACGGAATCCGTCCTTAATATCAGCGGTAAAAAGGCTGAAGAAATCGACGTATATGCCGTGAACAACGGTCCCGGTTCCTTTACGGGCGTCAGGATCGGCGTCAGCGCCGTGAAAGGGATGGCGTTTGCGAAGGACAGACCCTGTATCGCGGTATCCACTTTGCTCAGTATGGCGTATAACTGCCTTGGAGATCATTGTATCGTCTGCGCGTGTATGGACGCGCGTCGTCAGCAGGTGTACAACGCTGTTTTCCGCGTCCGCGGGATGGAGGTCGAACGATTGACCGAGGACAGGGCGATCTCGATAGAAGAACTGATCACCGATCTCAATATGTATGATGAACAGACCATGCTTGTCGGTGACGGCGCTGAGCTTGTATCCCGAGCGGTACAGAGCGATCATATCGTGCTCGCACCCGAACAAATCCGTTTTCAACGAGCAGCTTCCACAGCGGCAGCAGCTCTTGAAGCATATAACAGGGGAGAGGTCCTCTCTCCGGCGGCGCTCATGCCGTCTTATCTCCGCCTTTCTCAGGCTGAGAGAGAAAGAAACGCCAAACAGAAAGGAATATGATTATGATTGCAATTGGCTGTGACCACGGTGGTATCAATATCAAGAACGCCGTCATCGAGTATATGAAGGAGAACAATATCGAGTATCACGACTTCGGCTGTTATACGACCGACAGCGTCGATTACCCCGAGTACGCTTATAAGGTAGCAAAATGCGTCGCCGATAAAGACGCAGAGCTCGGTATCATCTGCTGCGGTACCGGTATCGGCGTTTCGATGGCAGCGAACAAGGTCAAGGGCATCCGCGCAGCGGTTTGTACTGATGATTTCTGCGCCGAGATGACCCGCCGTCATAACAATGCCAATATCATGTGCATGGGCGGAAGAGTCATCAGCGAGGAGAAGGCTGTCAAGCTTGCCTCCATCTTCCTGAATACTCCCTTCGACGGCGGAAGACATGAGAACCGCGTCAACATGATCAATGCAATCGAAAACGGCACATTCGAAGCTTAATCAAATTGTAAATCAAAGAAAGAAGGATATATTATGAGCAAAGTAACTATTTTCGACCATCCGCTGATCCAGCACAAGCTGGCGATCCTCCGTGATGAAAATACCCCGACCAAGGAATTCCGTGAGCTGATCTCCGAGATCTCCATGCTGATGTGCTATGAAGCGACCCGCGACCTCCCGCTCGAGGATGTCGAGATCAAGACCCCTATGGCTAAGATGATCGCGAAGAAGATCGCCGGAAGAAAGCTTGCTTTCGTTCCGATTCTGCGTGCCGGCTGCGGTATGCTCGACGCGATGCTCACGATGGTACCTTCCGCAAAGGTCGGTCATATCGGTCTGTACAGAGATGAGATCACCCATAAGCCCGTTGAGTACTACAATAAGCTCCCCGGCGATATCGAGGAGAGAGATGTATTCGTTCTCGACCCGATGCTGGCTACCGGCGGCAGCGCAGTAGACGCGATCCAGATCATCAAGCGCTCCAATCCCCGTTCCATCAAATTCCTGTGCATTATCGCCGCTCCCGAGGGTATCGACGTACTGACCAAGGCGCATCCCGACGTCGAGCTGTTCTGTGCTGCGAAGGATGAAAGACTCAACGAGAATTGCTACATTCTCCCCGGTCTGGGAGACGCCGGCGACCGTATCTACGGCACGGACGTTGTCGGTGAGGTATCCGTTGACAAGCGCGGCAGTACCGTAAAGCTGCATTCCAAGACCAAATGATGAAGATGAATAGTATCACTCGAATCGCTTCGTTATTGATTACTGCTTTGATAATCCTTTCACTGTGTGCCTGCGGTGAGGGCGGTTCTGCTACCGAGGATGAGGAAGGTAAGCTGAACAAGATCACCACCGACGGCGGTAACATCATCGGTTATGAGCGCAAGTATTTTAACGATAACGGCGATATCTCCCGACTCGATGTTTATGATAAGAACGAGAAATACGATCATTACATCCTGTATGAATACGATGAAAAAAATCGTCTTGTCAAGGAGACAACCTATCGTGCCGACGGTATCGGTGAGTATTATTACACCTATACCTATAACGATAAGGATGCCATGGTCGAGAAGGGCTACTATACCATGATGGATGGCGCGACCCGTACACTGTATGATGATAAGGGCTACGCTATCGAGAAGTATACTTACAATAGTGACAACAAGCTTGCTAAGCACGAGGTCAATGAGAACGGCGTCTGGAAGGATGCGCCTCTCGAAGAGGCGACCGAAGCTGCGACTGTTCCCGAAACAAAAGCTAAGTAATAAGCGAAAAGCCGCTTTCCCTTCGGAAGGCGGCTTTAGTCATGCGAAATATTTATTCGGCGGTATTCTCAGCAGGAGCGGCTTCTTCTGCGGGAGCTGCTCCCTCGGTAACCTCAACGCCCTCGGCTTCGACAGGCTGATCGTTCTCGACGTGAGGGTTGTCCTTGCGTGCCCATTCTACGGCGATATCTTTGCCCGCCTTGACGGAATCAATAACAGAAGCGCCGAGATCATTGAACGCGAGAATGAATGACTTCGCGGTCTGCTTCCATGCTTTCTTTAAATCTGACATAGTTAAAACTCCTTTCGGTCATCTTTTCTCTATTATACCGCCATTGTACCCTAAAGTCAAATGAACAAATTGTGTACAAATACGGTTTCATAGCTGATCTGCCTTAAAAATAAACCTTGATTTATCAGCCGCTTTGTTGTATAATATCATTTGTAGCCGCCGGTATGTCGGAATTGGCAGACGAGGCAGACTCAAAATCTGTTGTCTTCGCGGACGTGTGGGTTCGAGTCCCACTACCGGCACCATAGAGAGTATCACGCTGTGATGCTCTCTATATTTTTACAAGCAAAGTGCCGGCAGGGGGACTCGAAGGCGAGCGACGACGAGGGTAAGGAATTGCATTAATTGTTTGTCCGAAGGGAGAAACTACTTTCAATTCACTGCAACCATATATGTGTCGCTCTTAGCATAGCAATAGCTTCTAATCTGTGTCATCTTGATTGGGTACCCATACATAGTGCAATTTATCCGATTCTGTGAATACTATTAAAACAGCACCTCCGATTAATGAATCAGAAGTGCTGTGTTTTTTACAGATTTTCTCTTTTTAAACGGAAGGCAACGGAGCGCTTGAGGTATTTTAAGTATTCCTCGTCGTGGCACATGCTCTTCTCAGGGTTATCGCTGAGCTTTGCAACCGGCTTATCGTTGACATACTGCAGCTTGATGACGATGTTCAGCGGGTCGACGTTGGTATCGTTGGAGCAGAAGGTGCCGATGCCGAAGCTGACCTTCGTTCTGCCTTTGAAATAGTCATAGAGCTTTTGAGCGCGGTCAAAGTCAAGGCTGTCGGAGAACAGCAGGAGCTTGGTACGCGGATCGACGCCGTAGCTCTCGTAGTGGCGTATGATCTTCTCGCCCCACTCATACGGATCGCCGGAGTCATGGCGAACGCCGTTGTAGTTGTTGACCATAGAACGGTTGAAGTCCATCAGGAAGAGGTCGGTGGTGATGGTGTCGGTCAGCGCCGTACCGTTATCGCCGTCATACTCGTCGTACCAGTCACGCATCGCATAGTGGTTGGTGTAGGCGAGAGGGTAACGGTCGATGCCCTGATACATCTGCACAAATTCATGCGCATAAGTACCGATAGGCTTTAGGTTGTACTTCATCGCGAGATAGACGTTGGAGGTACCGGTACAGCTCTTGGTCTCGGTCGCGAGTCTGCGTACCACGACATCCTCCCACTCGCGGGACAGTCTGCGGCGGCAGCCGAACTCGGCGAAGGTGAAGGTATAGGTGCCGTTGTTCAGCGCTTCGATCTTCTTGTTCAGCTTTTCTTCCGCCGCTTTCAGAAGTGTATCATAGTCATAGGACATGCGGAAGTAGACTTCGTTGACGATCTCCAGCAGATGAATCTCAAACTGCATCGCAGAGAACAGCGGACCTTCGACAATGATGGACAGTTCGCCGTTCTTATTCAGCGAGGTAGTGACATACTCGCGGATGGGATGCCACAGTCGGAGAAATTCGACATAGTCGTTTTTGATGAAGCGGATGGAGCGCAGATAATCAAGTTCATCCTTGCGAAAGCGCAGGGTACAGAGATGGTCGATCTGAGAATTGATCTCCTCGAGCATCTCGGGCGTGAACTTCACGTCCTTATTGCGGCACTTGAAGTAGTATTTACCGCACAGATCGGTGTGTTTATGGAAGATGACCTGATCCATGTTGAACTTGTACAGGTCGGTGTCGAGTAACGATATAACGATCGGATCGAGTTTCATGATGATTTCCTTTCATATCATGGCTGTTGTGCCAAACATTACCATATATAATAATACTTTCGGATAAACAAGTCAAGCGAAAGCCTTGATTTCTCTTATTAACTTTGATATAATACCCGTATAAAACTTAGGAGGTTTAATCATGATCATTACCACTACCGAAAGCATTTCAGGCAGAAGCTACCAGACCATCGGACTGGTCTCGGGCAGTACCGTTCAGACCGTCAACGCGCTCCGTGATATCGGCGCAAGCTTCAAGACATTGGTCGGAGGCGAGCTGAAAAAGTATAATGAGATGATGGGTAAAGCCCGTGATCTCGCTATGCAGCGTATGATGGAGCAGGCGGCAGGTTACGGCGCCGACGCGATCGTCAGCGTTCGATTCTCTTCGGCTGAGATCATGCAGGGCGCCGCAGAAATCATGGTCTACGGAACCGCTGTCAAGCTGATCTGATCAATTTCCTCATAGCATAAAGAAAACGGCTGTTCACGCAGCCGTTTTCTTTATCTTCTTTCTTAATTATCAAGGTGAACATCGAGCTGATTGAACGGGATGGTGATACCGTTTTTGTCAAGTGCGTTCTTGATATTTTCTGTTAAAGAATAATAAACCGTCCAATAATCCTTGTAGTCACAGAAGCATCGCGTCGTGAACTCCAGTGCGCTTTCGCCGAATTTTTCGAGCCGTACCTTCGGCGCGTACTGCTCGTCATGCAGGATATGATCGGTATTTGCCATCACATCAAGGAGCACGCCCTTGACCTTCTCGATATCGACGTCGTAGGGGATCGGAACATTCACGGTCACACGAACCTGCGGATGAGCGGTGTAGTTGTTGATCTCCGCTCCCGCGATCACGGAATTGGGAATGATGACGTTGGTTCCGTCGTAGGTGAGGATATCGGTATGGATAATGTCGATTTTCTGAACAAAGCCCTGATACTTGCCGAATTCAATGAAGTCACCCGTGACAAACGGCTTAGTAAACAAAAGGATGATACCGCTCGCGATATCCGAAAGCCGTCCCTGCAGCGCTAAGGCGACAGCAGCCGCAGCCGCCGAGAAGAAGGCGACCAGACCCGTGATCGAGATATGCATGCTTGACATCGCCGCGAAAAGGGTAAAGATATAGATCATGATGCGTACCGTCCGACATACGAAGGACGCAAGAGACGGGTCGACCTTATGCCGCGACAGCGCCTTGCGGGTCACGCGCACTACGATAAAAGCGATCAGGATCCCGACCAACGCGATGATCAGCGCCGCTCCGAGGTCGGGCAGGTACTTGATCACACTTTGAGTCAGCGTATCCCAGAAATTAGTAATTTTTTTCATGGATTCACCGCCAATACTGATGATAGGATTATCTTATAAAAAACGGTTGACAAATACAAGAGGTTAGATGTAAACTTTTAATAAACTTATTCTTTGGATTATCCCTGATCGTCGCGGGCTTTCATCCTTGGATCGGCGATCGGTAATGAAAGAGGTGCTTTGATGAAAGCTTTGGTCACGGGTGCGTCCTCCGGGATCGGACGCGATATGGCGCGATATCTGGCGCAGAAGGGCTGGGATCTGATCTTAGTCGCTCGCAGAGAGGACAGGATCCGCGAATTACAAAAGGAGCTCAAGGATGTTGACGTCCGCTGTATCACGCTGGATGTCGGACGGGCGGAGGACTGCTACCGTCTGTATGAGCTGACGAAGACCGACGGTGTCGATATGTTGATCAATAACGCCGGATTCGGACTCGCTGGCGAATATGTTCGAGCCGATCTGGACACGGAGCTGAACATGATCGACGTCAATATCAAGGCAGTGCATATCCTGACGAAGCTGTTTCTGCGTGATTTTGTTGCGCGTGACCGCGGCTTTATCCTCAACGTCGCTTCTTCAGCGGGCTTTATGGCCGGGCCGCTGCTCTCGACCTATTACGCGACAAAGAACTATGTCCTGCGTCTGACCGAGGCAATCTATGAGGAGCTTCGCCGCAAGGGAAGTCACGTCCGCATCAGCGCGCTCTGTCCCGGACCTGTGAACACCGAGTTCAATAAGGTCGCGAAGGTGAAATTCGCGGTCGACGGTATCTCTTCCGAGTTTTGTGCGAAGGTCGCGATCGACGGAACCCTGCAGGGCAAGCCGGTCATCATCCCCGGCGCTATGCTGAAAGCGGGGCTGTTCTTCCGCAAGTTCCTCTCGGAGAAAACCATGCTGAAGATTGCTTACGGTTTTCAGCGCAGGAAAAACGAACGATAAATATGACAGCGCTTACGGCAAAAAGTCCGCAAGCGCTGTTTTTCTCTTAATATACGGTCATCAGGGGGTTGAGGTTCGCTCTCTGTGCCTCCGCCTCCTCGATGAAGGCGGTCGCCTTGAAACAACCCGCGACTACGCAGTCGGACGGGCGCTTGGCAACATGAACGGTGATACCCGTTTCCTGCTCGATCAACTCCGCCATACCCTTTAGCTGAGCGAGTCCTCCCGACAGCATGATACCGTCCACCTGGATATCGCCGAGAAGCTCGGGCGGTGTTTCTTCGAGAACGTCGGTGATCGCGCCGATGATATTGCGCGTGATATCCGCGAGGGGCTCCATCAGCTCCGTCGAGGTGATCTCGACCGCTCTCGGCAGACCTCGGAGGCTGTCTCTGCCTTTTGCGCGAAAGGTCAGCTCCGTCTCAGGCTTGATCGCGCAGGTGATCGCTTCTTTACAATTCTGCGCCATCGCTTTACCGATGATCAGACCGTGCTGACGGCGGATGTAGCGTGCGATCTCTTCATCCATGCTGTTGCCGGCGGTTTTGAGGGTCTTGCTGACCGAGATACCGCCCAGCGACATGACCGCGATATCGACGGTTCCTGCGCCCATATCAACGACCATCGAGCCGTGAGGCGTCATAATATCGACGCCCATGCCGAAAGCAGCCGCCTTGGTGGATTCGATCAGCAGTACTCTGCGTACGCCGAAGCTCGAGATCGCGCCGACGATCGCGCGCTTCTCGACCTCGGTGATCTCACCGGGGATACAAGCGACGACGCGGGGCATGACGACGCGGCTGGTGCAAACCTCACACATGAAGATGTTGACCAGCTCCTCCACCAGTCCCGACTGGGCGATCACGCCGCCTTCAAGCGGGAATACGACGTCGATCCGGCTGGAGGTCTTGCCGAGCATGGCGTAAGCCTCCGAGCCTGTCGCAAGGATCTCGTTATTATCACGGTTATAGGCGATGACCGAGGGCTCGTCGATAGCGTTCCCGTTATCATTGATTCTGAGGCGTGAATTCGCAGTACCTAAGTCCAAAGCAATATCCATATACTTGCTCCTTATTACAAATGTTATTGCGAAGCTCGATAGAGCTGCGACAATCTCAACCTATTATATAATGCTAATTAAGAAATTTCAATAGTTTTATGAGCGGATCAAAAACGTTTTTAACCCTGTATAGCGCAGGATACGGCGATTATTCTCCACCATATACTGTAACGCTTTCTCGTCGCCGACTAAGATCAACAGCTTCTTCGCTCTGGTGACGGCGGTATAGAGCAGGTTGCGGTACATCAGCTGTGGCGCGCCGCGGTACATCGGCATGACCACGCACTCGAACTCGTTGCCCTGACTTTTGTGTACGGTACAGGCATAGGCAAGCTCCAGATCACCGACGCTGTCACTGTCGTAGGTGGCGATCCTGTCGTCAAAACGCACCTTGTATAGTTTGGAAGCGTTGTTCACCTCGACCATCACGCCGATATCGCCGTTGAATACGCCTTCGCCCATCTCGCCGTCGTCACGTTCCCACAGAATGTCATAGTTATTACGGCTCTGCATGACCTTATCGCCTTCGTTCAGCGTGTAATAGCCGACCTTCACGCCGCGGGAGGGATTGGGGTTGACCAGTGCCTGCAAACGATTGTTCAGTTCATAAGTGCCTAAGATACCCTTGCGGGTAGGGGACAGCACCTGGATATGCTCGTGCAGATCGTAGCCGAAAGCATTTTTCAGTCTGCGGGCGCAGAGATCGCCGATGGTGTGTGCGATGCTTTCCATATTGTAATCACTCATGAAGAAGAAGTCGCTGTCACGCGCGCGTATATCGGGCATCTCACCGTTGATGATACGGTGAGCGGAGGTGACGATCAGACTCTGCATCGACTGACGGAATATCTCATTGAGCGTGATAACGGGAATGGTTCTCGAAGCGATCAGGTCGTAGAGGACGTTTCCTGCGCCGACGGAGGGAAGTTGATTGCTGTCGCCGACCAAGATCAGACGGCAGGTCAGCGGCAGGGCGCGAAGGAGAGATTCGAGCAGGGCGGTATCGACCATACTGACCTCGTCAACGATCAGCGCGTCGGTGTTCAGCATATTGCGTTCGTTGCGCTTGAATACCGGCTTGTCCTCGATATCGTAGCTGACCTCGAGCATGCGGTGGATGGTCTTGGCTT
>CAMVDB010000029.1 GCA_947166135.1 uncultured Clostridia bacterium
AGAAAGTTAATCCGCACGGTTTACGTGTAGGTATCATCAAGGATTGGGATTCCCGCTGGTTCGCCGACAAGAAGCATTTCGGCGACACGCTGGTAGAGGACTATAACCTCCGCCGCGACCTCAAGAAGCAGCTCTATGCTGCCGGCGTTCCCAAGATCGAAATCGAGAGAGACGGCAAGAAGGTTCGTATTCACATCCACTGCGCTAAGCCCGGTATGATCATCGGTAAGGGCGGCGCGGAGATCGAGAAGCTCCGCCAGCAGTGTGAGAAGAAGCTCGGCAAGCCCGTCGCTATCAATATCGTCGAGGTCAAGAACCCCGACCTGAACGCTCAGCTGGTTGCTGAGTCCATCGCTTCTCAGCTCGAGAGAAGAATCTCCTTCCGTCGTGCGATGAAGCAGTCCATCGGCAGAGCCATGCGTCTGGGCGCTAAGGGTATCAAGACCCAGTGCTCCGGTCGTCTGGGCGGCGCCGAGATCGCTCGGAGCGAACAGTACCACGAGGGTACCATCCCGCTGCAGACCCTGCGCGCTGACATCGACTACGGCTTTGCCGAGGCGAACACCACCTACGGTAAGATCGGCGTAAAGGTTTGGCTGTATCGCGGTGAGGTCCTGCGTGACAACGCCGGCTCCGAGCAGCGTCGCGAGAGACGTGAGCGCCGTGAGCGCCGCGGCGACAGACGCGATAACAACAACCGCGAGAACAGACGTCCTCGCAGAGACAATAGGGAAGGGGGCAGAAAATAATGCTGATGCCTAAGCGTGTGAAGTACAGAAGAGTTCACAGAGGCAGAATGACAGGCCGCGCCTACAGAGGCAACAAGGTTACCTACGGCGAGTACGGTCTGCAGGCATTAGAGCCTGCATGGATCACCAGTAACCAGATCGAAGCAGCCCGTGTCGCCATGACCCGTTACTGCAAGAGATTCGGTAAGGTCTGGATCAAGATCTTCCCCGACAAGCCCGTTACCGCGAAGCCTGCTGAGACCCGAATGGGTTCCGGTAAAGGCTCGCCCGAGTACTGGGTAGCAGTTGTCAAGCCCGACAGAGTCATGTTTGAGATCGCCGGCGTACCTGAGGAGACAGCACGAGAGGCTATGCGCCTTGCTGCCGCCAAGCTGCCGATTAAGTGCAAGTTCATCAAGAAGGAAGAGGAGGTTTAAGCAATGGCTGATAAGGATAATAGCGCTAAGGCTTTAAGAGAATTACCCAAGAACGAGCTCGAGCTTAAGCTGAAGAACCTCAAGCAGGAGCTCTTCAATCTTCGCTTCCAGCTTGCTATCAACCAGCTCGACAACCCGATGCGTATTACAAAGGTCAAGAGAGATATCGCGCGCGTTTCCACCGTTATGCGTGAGCTCGCCGACCAGGAAGCATAAGGAGGTAAGCCATGAGCGAAAGAAATATGAGAAAGACCCTCATCGGTCGCGTCGTTTCCGACAAGATGGATAAGACCATCGTCGTAGCGATCGAGGACAGCGTAAAGCATAAGCTTTACAACAAGGTTATCAAGCGCACCATCCGCTTCAAGGCTCATGATGAGAAGAATGAGGCTCGTGTGGGTGACCGCGTTAAGATCATGGAGACCCGTCCCCTGTCCAAGGACAAGAGATGGAGACTCGTCGAGATCGTAGAGAAAGCAAAATAAGTTCTTGAGAGGAGATTAACCAATGATTCAACAGCAAACTTATCTCAAGGTCGCCGACAACACCGGTGCAAAGGAACTTATGTGCATTCGTGTACTCGGCGGTACCAGGAGAAGATATGCCAACATCGGCGACGTTATCGTAGCATCCGTCAAGAAGGCCGCGCCCGGCGGCGTAGTCAAGAAGGGCGACGTTGTCCGCGCGGTTGTCGTTCGCTCCGCTAAGGGCGTTCGCCGCGAGGACGGCACCTATATCCGCTTCGATGAGAACGCAGCCGTTATCATCAAGGAAGATAAGAACCCGCGCGGTACTCGTATCTTCGGACCCGTAGCAAGAGAGCTTCGTGACAAGGATTACATGAAGATCCTCTCCCTCGCTCCGGAAGTACTTTAATGGAGGTGTCATAAATGAATAAAGTTCATGTTAAAACCGGTGACACCGTAGTCGTTTTAAGCGGTAAGGACAAGGGCAAGAAGGGCAAGGTGCTCGCCGTATCCCCCAAGGAGGGTAAGGTCATCGTGGAGAAGATCAACATCGTCTCCAAGCACGTCAAGCCCCGCCGTATGGGCGAGCCCGGCGGCATCATCAAGGCTGAGGGCGCTATGTACGCGTCTAAGGTCCAGATCATCTGCCCCCGCTGCAAGCAGCCGACCCGCGTAGGTCATAAGATCTACGAGGACGGTACCAAGAGCCGTATCTGCGTCAAGTGCGGCGAAGCACTGTAAGGAGGACTGAAGAAATGGCAAGACTTAAGAAGTTTTATACTGAGGAAGTTGCACCTGCTCTGATGAAGAAGTTCTCTTACAAGAGTGTGATGCAGATCCCGAAGCTCGACAAAATCGTAGTCAACGTAGGCGCCGGCGAGGTCAAGGACAACGCCAAGGCGATGGATGCGATCCTCTCCGATCTGGCTCAGATCACCGGTCAGAAGGCTCACATCTGTAAGGCTCGCAAGTCCGTTGCGAACTTCAAGCTGCGTGAAGGTATGCCCATCGGCGCGAAGGTCACCCTGCGCGGCGAGCGTATGTATGAGTTCCTCGACAGACTCTTCAACGTTGCTCTGCCCCGTGTACGTGACTTCCGCGGTATCAACCCTAACTCCTTTGACGGACGCGGCAACTATGCGCTGGGTCTTAAGGAGCAGCTGATCTTCCCCGAGATCGACTACGACAAGATTGATAAGGTTCGCGGTATGGATATCGTTTTCGTTACCACTGCGACCAACGATGAAGAAGCGCGTGAGCTGCTCACCCTGATGGGCGCTCCGTTCGAGAAGTAAGGAGGGATTGTTGTGGCAAAGACTGCTATGAAGAACAAGCAGCAGAGAAAGCAGAAGTTCTCTACTCGTGAGTATACACGTTGCAAGATATGCGGTAGACCACACGCCTACCTTCGTAAGTTTGGCGTATGCCGTATTTGTTTCCGTGAGCTCGCTTACAAGGGCGAGATCCCGGGCGTAAAGAAAGCAAGCTGGTAAGCAAGGAGGATTTAAGTTATGCAAATTACTGATACTATCGCTGATTTACTGACACGAATCCGTAATGCTAACTCAGCGAAGCATGATACCGTTCAGATCCCTGCATCCAACATGAAGAAGGCTATCTGCCAGATCCTGCTGGACGAGGGTTACATCAAGAAGTTCACTGTAGAAGAGGACGGCAAGCAGGGCGTCATCACTGTCACCCTCAAGTATCTCGAGGGCAAGACCCCCGTCATCCAGGGCCTCAGACGTGTTAGTAAGCCCGGCCTGCGTATCTACAGCAGCGTTGAGGATATGCCCAAGGTCATGAAGGGCCTGGGTATCGCCATCATCTCCACCTCCAAGGGTGTGATGACCGACCGTGAAGCTCGTAAGCAGAACGTCGGCGGCGAGGTTCTCGCGTTTATTTGGTAAAGAGGAGGTGCGACTATGTCTCGAATTGGAAGAAAACCTATAAATATTCCCGCCGGTGTCGAAGCGAAGTTCGAAAACGGCGTTATCACAGTCAAGGGTCCCAAGGGTGAGCTCACCCAGAAGATCAACCCCAACATGGCTGTCGAAATCAACGGGGCAGTAATCGAGGTAAAGCGTCCGAACGATGAGAAGCTCAACCGCTCTCTGCACGGACTTACCCGTACAATCATCCACAATATGGTGATCGGCGTTACCGAGGGCTACAAGAAGGAGCTCGAGGTCAACGGCGTCGGCTACCGTGTTCAGAAGCAGGGCAAGCAGCTCGTTATGAATATCGGCTACAGCCACCAGGTCATCATGGAGGATACCGAGGACATCACTATCGAGGTCCCCAACCCCAACAGCATCATCATCCACGGCATTGATAAGCAAAAGGTAGGTCAGTTTGCTGCCGAGGTTAGAGAGAAACGCCCGCCGGAGCCTTACAAGGGTAAGGGCATCAAGTATGCCGGCGAATATATCCGCCGTAAGGAAGGCAAGACCGGTAAGGCTTAATTAAAGGAGTGAAATGAACAATGGTAAGTAGACCTGATTCCAAAGCTGCTCGTGTCAGAAGACACAAGAGAGTACGCGGTAAGTTAAGCGGCACAGCCGAGTGTCCTCGCCTTTGTGTTTTCCGCTCCACTAACAACATCTATGCTCAGATCATCGACGACGTCAAGGGTGTTACCCTGTGCAGCGCTTCGTCTCTCGATAAGACCATAGAGGGCGGCGGCAACAAGGAAGCTGCTAAGGCAGTCGGCAAGCTCATCGCCGAGCGCGCTAAGGAAAAGAACATCACCGACGTCGTTTTCGACAGAGGCGGTAACATTTATCACGGCCGTGTACAAGCGTTGGCCGAAGGCGCCCGTGAGGGCGGCCTCAATTTCTAAGGATTGGAGGAATTACTTTGGCTAATATTATTGACGCATCTACACTGGAGCTTACCGAGCGCGTTGTAGCGATCAACCGCGTATCTAAGACCGTCAAGGGCGGCCGCGTGATGAAGTTCGCCGCGCTGGTAGTTGTCGGCGACGGCAACGGCATCGTAGGCTTCGGTATCGGCAAGGCCGGTGAAGTTCCCGACGCGATCCGCAAGGGAATCGAGGACGCTAAGAAGCACCTCATGAAAGTTGCCCTCAAGGGTACGACCATCCCCCACGAGATTATCGGTGCATACGGCGCCGGCAGAGTTCTGATGAAGCCTGCCGCTCCCGGTACCGGTGTTATCGCAGGCGGTCCCGTTCGTGCCGTTGTTGAGGCAGTCGGCATCAAGGACATCCGTACAAAGGCTCTCCGCTCTAACAACCCCTGCAACGTAGTTCGCGCTACTCTCCAGGGTCTGGGCGCTCTGCGCACCGCTGAGGAGGTCGCCCGCGTTCGCGGTAAGTCCGTAAAAGAGATTCTGTAAGGAGGCGGCAAGATGAAGATTAAATTGGTTAAGAGCCTGATCGGCTCCAAGAAGGATCAGATCGCCACCGCTTATTCCCTCGGCTTGAAGAAGATCGGTGATATCACCGAGCAGCCCGATAACGCGGCTACCAAGGGTAAGGTACAGAAGATCATCCACCTCGTAGCGGTTGAGAAAGACTAAGGAGGTGCGAGTAAATGAAACTTTATGAATTATCCCCCGCTGAGGGTTCCAAGAAGGAAGTAAAGAGAATCGGCCGCGGCCATGGCTCAGGTCAGGGCAAGACAGCCGGTAAGGGTCACAAGGGTCAGAAAGCAAGAGCCGGTAAGGGTATGCGCGTAGGTTTTGAAGGCGGTCAGATGCCGCTGCAGCGCCGTATCCCGAAGCGTGGCTTCAACAACATTTTCGCAAAGAAGGTTGTTGCTATCAATGTCGGTACACTCAACAAGTTTGAGGACGGTGCGGTTGTAGATATCGCTGCGCTCACTGAGAAGGGTATTGTGAAGAACTCCTTTGACAGCGTAAAGATTCTTTCCAACGGCACACTTTCAAAAAAGCTTACCGTCAAGGCGAATGCGTTCTCTAAGGGCGCTGCCGCTAAGATCGAGGCTGCCGGCGGAAAGGCTGAGGTGATTTAATTGTTTGAGACAATTAAAAATGCTTGGTCGATCGCTGACCTGCGTAAGAAAATTCTCTTTACGCTTTTAATTGTTGTTATCTTCAGAATCGGTTCCGTTATCCCGGTTCCGTTCCTGAATATGGATGCTCTGGCAAACGTCATGGGTAACGCTCAGGGCGTTGACGATACTCTCGTCGGCTACCTGAACACCCTCTCCGGCGGCGCGTTCTCCAACGCGACCATTTTCGCCATGGGTATCACCCCCTACATCAACAGCTCCATTATCATGCAGCTGCTGTGCGTAGCGATCCCGCCCCTCGAGCGCCTCAGTAAAGAGGGCGAAGAGGGCAGAAAGAAGATCGCTGCCATCACCCGTTATGTAACGGTCGGCCTGGGTCTGATCCAGGGTACCGCTTACTACTTCTTCCTGCTGAACTCCAGAGATGACAACGGCACCCGTATCGCCATGTACGATAACGGCTTCAGCGCTGTATTCGCAGCCATCGTTATCATCCTCGCGTTCACCGCAGGTACCGCGCTGATCATGTGGCTCGGTGAGCAGATCAACAAGAACGGTATCGGCAACGGTATCTCTATCCTGCTCTTCGCCGGTATCATCGCGCGTCTGCCCTTCACCGTCAACCTGCTCGCAGAGTACTGGAACCTCGGCTCTCAGGGCAGCACCCAGTATTACATCCTGGTTCCGCTGTGGATCGTCCTCTTCCTTGCTGTTATGTGGGTCATCACCTTCATGCAGGATGCCGAGAGACGTATCCCGATCCAGTACGCGAAGCGCGTGGTCGGCCGCAAGATGTACGGCGGTCAGTCCACTCACCTGCCGATCAAGGTAGCGCTGGGCGGCGTAATGCCCATCATCTTCGCGTCCTCGATCCTCTCCATCCCCAGCACCATCCAGATGTTCACTCAGCCCAAGGAGGGCTTCTGGAAGAGCTTCTTCGACGCTTTCTCCACCTCCGGCTGGCTGTACGCCGTTCTCTACTTCGTTCTGATTTTGGCGTTCGCTTATTTCTACACCACCATCCAGTATAACCCCATTGAGATGGCGAACAATCTCAAGCAGAACAACGGCACCATCCCCGGCATCCGTCCGGGCAGACCTACATCCGACTTTATCGCCAAGATCCTGTCGAGAATCACCCTTATCGGTGCGCTCTTCCTCGCGGTTATCGCGCTGCTCCCGATCCTGTATGCTGACTTCTCAGGCCTCAGAGGCCTGTCGATGGGCGGTACCTCCGTCATCATTATCGTCGGCGTCGCTCTGGATACCGCTAAGCAGCTCGAGTCCCAGATGATGATGCGTCACTACAAGGGCTTCCTTGACTGATCGCAACCCTATTGAGGTGTAGATTATGAAACTTATCCTTTTAGGCGCTCCCGGTGCAGGCAAAGGCACTCAGGCCGCTGTCATCAGCGAGCGTTTGAATATTCCCCAAATCAGCACGGGTAACATCATCCGTGCAGCGCTGAAGAGCGGTACAGAGATGGGCTTGAAGGCGAAGTCCTTCATCGACGCGGGTCAGCTCGTTCCCGATGAGGTCGTTATCGGCATCATCAAGGAGCGCCTGGTTGAAGACGACTGCAAGGACGGCTTCATCCTCGACGGCTTCCCCCGTACCATCCCTCAGGCCGAGGCTCTGGACGAGATGGGCATCAACATCGACAAGGTTATCGACATCGAGGTAGCCGACGATGTGATCGTCAATCGTCTGTCCGGACGCCGCGTGTGCGAGAAATGCGGCAGACCCTACCACACCGAGAGCTTAAAGCCCAAGGTCGAGGGTATCTGCGATGATTGCGCGGGCGCCCTTATTCAGCGCAAGGACGACCATCCTGATACGGTCAAGGCTCGCCTTGATATCTATCACAAGGAGACCGAGCCGCTCAAGGGCTATTATGAGAAGCAGGGTAAGCTCTATATCGTCGAGGGCGCAAGCTCCGTCGAAGAGACGACCCGACTGACCTTTGAGGCGCTTGAGGCGTAAGCATGATCGTAGTCAAGACCGCACGTGAACTTTTGAAAATGCAGGACGCGTGTACGCTGTCCGCGCGGGCGTTAAAGCTCGCCGGAGAGATGGTCGAACCGGGCGTGTCGACTCTCGAGATCGACACCGCAGTCCGTAAGTTTATCGAGGGTGAGGGCGGCGTGCCCTCCACCCTCGGTTACAACGGCTACCCGGCTTCCACCTGTATCTCCGTGAACAGCGTGGTAGTCCATGGCATACCGAGCAAAAAGACGATCCTCCGCCGGGGCGATATCGTAAGCATCGATATCATGGCGGGCATGCACGGGTATCACGGCGACAACGCCTATACCTACCCCTGCGGCGATATCAGCAAGGAAGCAGAAGCTCTGCTGAAGGCGACCGAGGAGAGTCTTTATGAGGGAATCAAGGCGGCGCAGGCAGGTAATCGCATAGGCGATATCGGCAGCGCTGTGCAGAGGTATGTCGAACCTCGTGGTTACGGGGTGGTACGGGATTTCACCGGCCACGGCGTAGGCACGAAGCTGCATGAAGATCCAAGCGTACCGAACTACGGTACGCCCGGACGAGGCCCTCGCCTCATCCCGGGCATGACTATCGCAATCGAACCGATGATCACGATGGGCTCCTATCGGGTCAGGGTACTGGACGACGACTGGACCACCGTTACGGTGGACGGATCGCTGGCGGCTCACTTCGAGCACACCGTCTGTATCACGCCCGACGGCCCCCGTATCATGACCAAGCTTGATTGAGGTCTGATATGGAGATCGTAAAGGGCTCAGTCGTCATCGCTAAGGCGGGACGCGACAAGGGAAAGGCGTTCGCGGTCGTCGAGCTGATCGACCCGCGCACCGCGCTGATCGCGGACGGTAAGCGCCGTCCTCTCGAGCGACCCAAGCGCAAGAACGTCATTCACCTGCAAGCGACCAAAACCGTCGTCGATTGCGACACTACAAACCGACAGTTACGAACTTTTCTAAAAGAATTTTCACAGGAGGCTTAAGTCATGTCAAAACAGGATGTTATCGAAATCGAGGGTATCGTCACCGACGCTCTGCCGAACGCACAGTTCACCGTAGAGCTCCCCAACGGCCACAAGATCCTGGCCGTCATCTCAGGCAAGCTGAGAATGAACTTCATCCGCATCCTCCCGGGCGATAAGGTGACCGTCGAGATGTCGCCTTACGACCTGACAAGAGGACGCATTACCTGGCGTACGAAATAATACGCTGCAATGCGTCACTGCGGTCAGTCGCTGTGTGATAATACGCACGCGTACGACCTCACAAGAGGACGCATTACGTGGAGAACAAAATAATCCTATTTCGGTAGGGGACGGCGCCTCGACGTCCCGAAAAACGAGGCAGCCCGTATGCACGCTCCCTTCGGAGCACCAACGTTCACTAACAAGGAAAGGAATGATATTATGAAAGTCAGACCTTCAGTAAAGAAAATGTGTGAAAAGTGCAAGGTTATCAAGCGCCACGGTAAGGTTATGGTAATCTGCGAGAACCCCAAGCATAAGCAGAGACAGGGCTGATCGCTTAACGTTTCCGGTTAACGGAGACGGTGAAGGGAGGGCTTCGCCCTCACCCGTTTAAATGGTTCACCGGTCACCGTTCACCAATCACGACAAACTTTTCATACAAATGAATTTATTATTATAATTATGGAGGTGCACTTAAATGGCTCGTATAGCAGGTGTTGACTTACCCCGTGACAAGCGAGTTGAAATCGGACTCACTTATATCTACGGTATCGGTCGTAAAACCGCTACAGACATTATTGCTGCAACCGGTGTAAATCCCGACACGCGTGTTCGTGATCTCACCGAAGAAGATGTTTCTAAGCTCAGAGAATATATTGACCATAACTGCCGCGTTGAAGGTGATCTCCGCCGTGATATCGCGTTCGACATCAAGCGTCTTATCGAAATCGGCAGCTATCGCGGTGTCCGTCACAGAAAGGGTCTGCCCGTAAGAGGTCAGCGCTCCAAGACCAACGCCCGTACCCGTAAGGGTCCGCGTAAGACGATGGCTAACAAGAAGAAGTAAGGAGGGCATATAAATGGCAGTTAAAACAGGTAAGAAGGCTCCTATCCGCCGCCGCCGCGAGAGAAAGAATATCGAGAAGGGCTCGGCGCATATCCAGTCTACCTTTAATAACACAATCGTTACTATATCCGATACACAGGGCAACGCGATCTCGTGGGCAAGTGCCGGCGAGCTCGGCTTCCGCGGCTCCCGTAAGTCCACTCCCTTCGCTGCGCAGAGCGCTGCTGAGACAGCCGCCAAGGCTGCGATGGAGCACGGCCTCAAGAGCGTAGAAGTTTTCGTCAAGGGTCCCGGTCAGGGTCGTGAGGCGGCTATCCGTGCTCTGCAGACCGCAGGTCTCGAGGTCACCATGATCAAAGACGTTACCCCCATCCCGCACAACGGATGCCGTCCTCCCAAGAGAAGACGTGTATAAAAGATAAAGGAGGATATAGACTATGGCTAAGAATCAACAGCCTATCGCTAAGCGTTGCAGAGCGCTGGGCATTTCGCCCGCTGTTATGGGTTACTCCAAGAAGACTTCTAACCGTAACCCCGGCGGCAAGATGAGAAGAAAGCAGAGCGAATACGGCATCCAGCTGACCGAGAAGCAGAAGGTGAAGTTCATCTACGGCATCCTCGAGAAGCAGTTCCGTATGTACTATGAGAAGGCAGAGAAGATGGAGGGCAAGGCCGGTGAGAACCTGCTGTCCTTAGTTGAGCGCAGACTGGATAACGTTGTTTATCGTCTGGGTCTCTGCTCCACCCGCCGCGAGGCGCGTCAGCTCGTTAACCACGCTCACTTCACCGTCAACGGCAAGAAGTGCAACATCCCCTCCTACATCATCAAGGAAGGCGATGTCATCGCTGTAGCCGACGGTTCCAAGGACACCAACCGCTTCAAGGCGATCGCCGAGGCTGACGGTACCACTCTCGTTCCGAAGTGGCTCGAGAAGACCGACAAGCTCAGCGGTAAGGTTATCGCGCTGCCCCAGCGTGACGATATCGACTATCCCGTTGAGGAACACCTCATCGTCGAGTTGTACTCCAAGTAATTTGTACGCCGGCCGGGTCATCCCCGGCATCGTGCCCGCCGCTGTCTGTCCGGTAAAGAAGGACTCAGCTCCTTTTGCAGCCTGATACAGCGCGGGTATCACCTCCGGCGTTCGTGCCGGAAGTGCAGCTAAAAAATTAAGGAGGAAAACGCTAATGATAGAGATAGAAAAACCCAGAATTGATACAGAAGAATTATCTTCGGACGGTAAGTACGGCAGATTTGTAGTGGAGCCCCTTGAGAGAGGCTTCGGCAACACTCTGGGCAACTCTCTGCGCCGCGTGCTGCTCTCTTCCTTAGAGGGCGTCGCCGTTACGTCAATCAAGATAGACGGAGTTCTTCATGAGTTCTCTACCGTTCCCGGCGTCAAGGAAGACGTTACCGAGATCGTTCTGAACATGAAGAGCTTGGTAGCAAAACTCCATTCCAACGGTCCCAAGGTCGTTGAGATTTCGGCTGAGGGCCCCTGTGTGGTCACTGCCGAGAGTATCAAGTGTGACAGCGAGGTAGAGATCCTCAACCCCGAGCTGCATATCGCCACCCTCGCGGACGGCGCCCAGCTCAATATGGAGATCACCCTCGATAAGGGCAGAGGCTATGTCCCCGCCGAGAAGAACAAGCTGATCGCCGGCAACGAGATCATCGGCGTGCTTCCGATCGACTCGATCTACACCCCTGTCCTCAAGGTCAACTATACCGTTGACAACACCCGCGTCGGCCAGATCACCGACTATGACAAGCTGACCCTCAGCGTATGGACCAACGGCGTTATCAACGCGCAGGAGGCTGTATCGCTGGCAGCTAAGGTCCTGACCGAACACCTCAATCTCTTTGTCAACCTCTCCGACAGAGGCTACAACACTGAGATCATGGTGGAAAAGGACGACAAGGGTAAGGAGAAGGTGCTCGAGATGACCATCGAAGAGCTCGACCTCTCCGTACGTTCCTTCAACTGCCTCAAGCGTGCGGGTATCAACACCGTTGAGGACCTGATCTCTAAGTCCGAAGAGGATATGATGAAGGTTCGTAACCTCGGCCGCAAGTCGCTCGAGGAAGTCGTATTCAAGCTTGATACATTAGGCTTCAGTCTTCGCAAAGAGGACGAATGATTTGAATTAATTACTATATCTTTACAGACCTCTCTAAAGTCTGTAAAGAAAGATCCCGAAAGGAGTGAATACAATGCCGGGTACAAGAAAGCTGGGCAGAGCTACCGACGCGCGTCTTGCGATGCTGAGAGCTCTCGTTACCTTCTTACTGGAGAACGGTAAGATCGAGACTACCCTTACCCGCGCCAAGGAGACTGCTTCCATGGCGGAGAAGATGATCACTATCGCGAAGAAGGACACTCTCGCGAATAAGAGACAGGTCATGGCGTTCGTCACCAAGGAGGACGTCGCGACCAAGCTGTTCAAGGAGATCGCGCCTAAGTATGCCGACCGCAACGGCGGCTACACCCGCATCACCAAGATCGGTCCCCGTCGCGGCGACGCTGCCGAGATGGCGATCATCGAGCTGATCTGATAGAGATTTCATCACGAGGTGCTTTTCGCGCTGCGATGATCTCATTATGTAAGATTCAAGCCTCACCTTATGGTGGGGCTTTTTCTTTTACTGTTATGACGGCTGTATTGTTTACAAAATAGACTTTATTTTTCCACAGGATGTGGTATAATAACCTATAATATGGAGAAATATGTAGTATTACGAGAGAAAGAGGAGGAGAGCTTATGCTGTTGTACGATATCACCCGCGAGTTGTTCTCGGCGCCGGTATACCCGGGCGATCCCCGCCCGCGCCATACCTTCCTGAACAGGATTGGCGATGACAGCCCCTATAATTTGACGGAGCTGTCGGTGAGCGCCCATGCCGGAACCCATATCGACGCCCCTCTGCATTACGATGAGGAAGGCGCGGATATCGGCTCGATGAAGCTGTCGCAGTTCTACGGAAAATGCACCGTCGTGTCCATCAGCGGCGTGCTGACGGGCGAGGATATGGAACGTCTGTTGCCCCGCTGTCATAAGCGTTTGATCCTCCATTCCTCCGGCAAGGCATTCCTGAGCACCTCCGCCGCCCGCGTGATCGCCGACAGCAAGCTGCTCCTGGTTGGTACCGACGCGATGTCCATCGCTCCGCCCTTTGATGAGGATATGCCCCATCTGGAGCTCGCGCGAGCCAATGTCGCCGTGCTCGAAGGACTGTTTCTGGAGGGAGTCGAGGACGGAGAATATACGCTCGCCGCTTTTCCGCTCAAAATGAAAGATGTGGAGGCTTCTCCCTGCCGTGCCGTGCTGATGCGCGAGCCGAAGGGCTATTGAGGACAGTTAGGAATTAGGAATTGGGAATTTGTTTCTACTTTTCCCGAAAATGAGGTTTATGATGAAGAGACTGACAGCAATTTTTCTGATCATGATATTATGTTTGAGCCTGTGCATCGGGCTGACGGGCTGCGATAAACCGAGCGTAGCGGTAAAATCCGTGCTGGATATCAACGGCAGCTTCTCGGGCAAGCGTACGGTGACGGTCGTCTATCCGTCGTCGGTGAATATCGAAGCGCTGAATCAGAAGCTCGTTGAGGACAGCCCCACAGCCGATATCGACGGAGCGGAGTTCAGCTACATCGGTGTGCAGGAGGAGGGCTTCTGTTTTGAACTGAGTCTGAATTTTGAGAACAAGCAGAAATACGAGGAGATCATCAGCGATCTGATCGGCAGAAGCGCCGAGGTTTTCCTCTCTCAGAAAAATACCGCTCTCACCAAGGGAACCCGCATGGAGGAGGATTTCGACGTCAGCGAGCTGATCGCATGGATCGTTCGGGATACCGCCGCCGAGAAGGCGACCTCCGGCATGGACTTCTCCTATAGCGCCAACCTTGTCCGTATCGCCAATCAGGAGTATGAGACAGGCTCAACCGCCAAGGTGAACGACTGCAAGGGCAGCCGGATCAGCACGATCTCCGTCAAAACCTCCAACGACAAGGAGGGAAACTTCAACCGCACCTTTACCTTCACTCTTCCGAATGATACTTACCTGCATGACCGCGAGGCGATCGAGCAGTATTTTCTTACCAATACATCTCCCGACGCGAAGTATTCGGGCTGGAGTCCCGAGGGCTCCAACATGATCTATACGGTCATTTATGAGGGGCTCGACCGCGAGAACCTCGTGAAGCTGACCGCGATGCTGCTTGATACCGACAGCGTCGATATCTTCTACGGCGACCGCGATAACGCTTCTACACCTCTCTCCGAGGGTATGGCGTACGAGGAGAGCCTCGATACCTTCTCCTTCATCGGTCCCGACGAGGGCTTCCCGAAGCTCGAGTATTCCTATTCTCTGCCTACCAGCACCACCCACGGCGACGGTTCCGTCTTTGAGGACGGCAAGTGGGTGACGAAGGGCGCTTGGGAAGAAGGCGTCTATAAGCTTTCGCTCGATACCGGCGCGGTTCGCGTGCGTGTTCCCGACGGCATCCAGTACGCGATCAACGGCATCAACTTCTATCTGACCAGCCTGGGGAACTCCCGCTTCCGCCGTACCACCGACTTTTTATATTCCAAGACCGACGGTCATGACGGAATGATCTACGCCAACAGTTATTTCCTCAAGAAGGGAGCCGACAGCTCCGTTACCGAGGATGAAGAGAATCTGATCTGCCGGGTGAACTGCGAGGGTACTACCGAGGAGATCACCGATATGCTGGTTAAGCTGTTCGGCAGCGGTAACTTCATGGCGTATCGCAGCCGCGAGGGCCTGATGGCGCTGACCGTCAAGACCGAGCTCTCCGATTACGTCAACCTCGGCTATATGCTCAATTCCGGTAACGCCAACCGCCCCATGACCTACTACGTCAGTTCCGAGGGCGGCGAGAACATCGTTTCCGTCTCGGTTGACGGCGCTGAGACAGCTTATGTCGAGCGCGGCGCCAACTCACTGCCGATCAAGAACGGTACCGCCACCGTAGAATACCACGGCAACATCCCGATCACCTCCCATATCATCATCTACATTCTCGTCGGCGTATCGCTGCTGGGTCTGACCTCTGTCGTCGCAATCATGCTCGTTAAGCCGAAGCGCCGCCGCAAGCCCGCTCCCGATCCGCTGAATAATCCCGAGGCGTTTACCGATCTGCCCTTCGACGATAACGATCGTCTGGATAAGGCTGAAAAGGTCGATTATTCCGATGACAGCGAGGAAGAGAAGCCCGCCGCTCTTGATCAGACCACGACCTTCAGCATCTTCGAGCTGGGCGCTCTCGCCCGCAACAAGAAATATGTGGACGAGATCAACAAGGAGGTCGAGGAACGCATCCGCCGGGATTCCCTTGAAAATCGTAAGAATGATATCCGTGCTAAGGAGCTGGAGGATCTGAGCCGCAAGGTCTACGGCGACGGTTCCGAAGGGGATGAATTCGAGACCGATACAGTCCATGCTCCCGAAACGGCTGAAACACCCGCGGAGCCCGTTATATCAGAACAACAGCCCGAGGCTCCCGCGAAGCCCGATACAGACAGTGAGGTGACGACCGATGAAGCTGATCGCCTTTGATCTGGACGGCACCCTCGCCGATACCCTCGCCGATCTCGCCCACGCGATGAACGCCGCATTAGCGGCGGAAGGGCTCGGAACATATCCCGTAGCGGATTACCGACAGTTCGTCGGCAACGGCATCGACAACCTCGTGAAGGTGACCATGGCTGACGCCTATACGCCCGAAGGGGCTGCAAGGGTGAAAGCAGGCTTCACCGCCTACTACAGCGAGCATTACCTCGATAACACATCCGCATACGAGGGGATGGGGGAGGCGCTGAGCCGTATCTCCGCCCTCGGCTTGCAGACTGCCGTGATCTCCAATAAGCCCGATACCTTTGTTCCGCGCATCCTTGACCGACTCTATCCCGACCATCGCTTTGTTTACGCTTGGGGTCAGCAGGAGGGTGTTGCCCGCAAGCCTGCCCCTGACGCACTTTTACGGCTGATGACGCTCTGCGGCGTCGATCCCGCCGACGTCCTCTATGTCGGCGACAGCAACGTGGATGTGAACTTTGCCCATAACGCGGGCGTGAAGGTCTGCGGTGTGAGCTGGGGCTTCCGCGGTGCCGGGGAACTCCGACAGGCAGGCGCCGACTGCATCGTCGACACCGCCGGGGAGCTGATCGCCGTGATCAGCGAAGAACTGTAGGTACCTGACCGCTCTGTTAACGTCATCGCGAGAGCATATATAAATTGTCATTGCGAGGAGCGCAAGCGACGTGGCAATCCCAACCGATTTTGAGGCTGTTTCATGAACAAACGTAATTACCAGAAGGAGCTCGATGCCCTGATTGAGCGCAATACCCGCGAGAGAATACGACCGCGCTTACTGCTCCATGTATGCTGTGCCGTATGCGCGAGCTATGTGCTCGAGTATCTCGCTCCGCATTTTGATATCACGATCGCCTACTATAACCCTAATATCACTGAGGAGAGCGAGTATCGCTACCGTTACAGTGAACTCAGACGCTATGTTGCCGAGGCGGGGTTGTCCGGATCGGTGCATTTCACCGAGGTCGATTATGACCCCGAGGCGTTTTTCTCTCTGACCGAGGGTCGGGAGGAGGAGCGCGAGGGCGGCGCGCGCTGTGCGCTTTGCTTCCGACAGCGGCTTGCGTATACCGCCCGACTGTGTCGCGACGGCGGCTACGACTGCTTCGCCACCACCCTCACGATCAGCCCGCTCAAGAATGCCGTCACACTGAACACCATCGGCGAACAGCTCGCCGAGGAATACGGCGTGAGCTACCTTTGCTCCGATTTTAAGAAGAAAGAGGGCTATAAGCGCTCCATCGAGCTGAGCAAGCAGTATAACCTTTACCGCCAGAACTACTGCGGCTGCCTGTATTCAAAGAAAGAAGCGGAATCCCGCACCCAAACAACCGGATAGCATGATCTCAGAGCCTTTGGCATAGTATTATGTCAGAGGCTTTTTATGGTGAATAGTGAATGGTTATAGGAGGGCTTCGCCCTCACTCGATATCTGATACGCTGTTTTCCGTTCTCTGTACCCTGTTTACGGAGGTGTTTTCATTCATAGCTTTCTGATCTGCACTTTGTTCGGCGCGGGTTTAGTCTGTATTATTTGGGGCGGCGACCGCTTTGTCGACGCGGCTGCGTGGCTTGCCGAGATCTCGGGGATCCCGCGGTTCGTCGTCGGCGCGACCGTTGTATCCGTTGCCACAACGCTGCCCGAGATCATCGTCTCTGTGATGGCGGCGGCTTCGGGCGAGCCTGAGATGGCGGCGGGCAACGCGATCGGCTCCGTCACCGCCAACACTGCCCTGATCTTCTCGATCCCCGTTCTGTTTCTGCCCTTTACCGTATCGCGCCGTAATTATCTGCCGAAGGAGCTCTTGTTTGCGGGGGCGGTTCTGCTGCTGTGGGTATTGTCCCTCGGCGGCAGGCTGACGATCTTCGGCTGTGTCGCTATGCTGCTGTTGTTTTCATACCATATATACCGCAATATCCGCGAGGCTAAGAGCGCCGCACCTCAGCCGTCAGAAGAAAGGGGTTCTGCAATTCCCCATATCCTGCGTTTCATCCTCGGCGCGGGGGCGATCGTCCTCGGCTCCCGCCTTCTGGTGGATAACGGCGAGTTGATCGCCCGCGATCTGCTCCATGTCGACGAGCGCGTGATCTCCCTGACCCTCCTCGCAGTCGGCACCTCTCTGCCTGAGCTGGTGACCGCGATCTCCGCCGTCATCAAGCGCGAGCCCGCCCTCACCGCGGGGAATATCCTCGGCGCGAACATCATCGATATGCTCCTGATCCTCCCGCTGTGTTCCATCGTCAGCGGAGGCAGTCTGCCGATCGCTCCCGAGATCGTATGGCTTGATCTGCCGTTCTGCTTGCTTTGTGCCGTTATCCTTCCCGTTTTCGCTGCGCTGCGCGGTCGGTTCAGCCGATTGCAGGGAATCCTCTCGGTTCTACTGTACGGCGTCTATCTGTATCTCCTGTTACGCTGAATATAGAAAATAACATTTAGCTATTGTAATATTAGGTGTTTTCATGTAAAATAAATAAGATAGCGTGCAGAAACGTTAAATAAAAAGCACAGAGGGTAATGAACATGGGTAGATCCGACGGAAAGAAGCTCAAGAAACTCGATGTAGAATATCTGGTTGCGGCGCATGTAATGGATAAGCGCACCGACGCGATGAACATGATCCATCTGGATATTCCGATTGAGCCGATGCGTAAGTATATGAACCAAAAGCGCAAGGAAGGGAAGCATTATAACCACCTTACCCTCGTGATCGCCGCGATGATCCGCGCGATGGCGGAGTATCCCGCACTCAACCGTTTCGTCGTCAATAAGCGCATCTATGCCCGCAACGAGCTCGCTGTCGGCATGGTCGTCCTCAAGGGCGGTAAGCTCGACGGCGTCGGTACCGCCAGTAAGATGAAGTTCGAGCCGACCAACACGATCGATGAGGTCAACGATATCATCAACAACTATATCGAGGTCAACCGCAGTACCGAGGAGGTCAACGCCACCGATAAGGTCGCGAACTTTCTCTGCTCCGTCCCCGGACTCCTGCGCGTAGCGGTAAATGTGGCGAAGTGGCTGGATAAGCATAACCTGTGCCCCAAGGCGCTGATCGAGGCGAGCCCCTTCCACTGCACCATCATGCTCACGAACCTTGCTTCCATCAAGACCAACTATATCTACCACCATATCTACAATTTCGGAACCGTCTCGCTGTCGCTGGCGATGGGTCAGCCGCACGACGTACTTGTTTCGAAGAAGGGCGAGATCGCTCTGCAGCGCTGCCTTCCGATCGGACTGGTGATGGACGAACGTATCGCCTCCGGCGCGTATTTTGCAATGGCATTCCGTAAATTCGCCAAGTATCTGGAGGATCCTTCGGTTCTGGAGCTCCCTCCCGAGAAGGTCGTCGAGGACCATGACTGATGATATAACCGACAATTTGCACGACAGGCCCTGTTTTTCACGGGGTCTGTTTTATATTGTAGTGATAATAACCAAAAGCAAGGGGGACTTTTTGGCAATTATAGCGAACGTGGGAAGAATCAGGTAAGATTCGATACATGGTAACAAATCTGTAACCAATTGTATCGATAGTGTATCCGAACCGCGCCGACCCGCTAAATATTGTGGTTTTAGCGGAAGTAATGCGTAAGGGCGGCGAACGTTTCAAGCATCAGTTCAGCCCCATTGAATAACAAAATAATAAAGCAGGAAAGACAAATTGTCAGGAAAGAAACAAAATATTACAAAATAATTACAAAAGAT
The DNA here is from genome assembly GCA_947166135.1 of uncultured Clostridia bacterium. GTDB lineage: Bacteria > Bacillota > Clostridia > Oscillospirales > Acutalibacteraceae > Ruminococcoides. The sequence continues at coordinate 19,001 of CAMVDB010000029.1, forward strand.
TAAAACAAAGTTACAAATAACTCAAAAAGGTTACATTATTGTTGTTGGTAATAACTCAGCGCTTGAAATATAATGTAATTGCTTAGAATTGGCGAAAACTATATCTTTAGCAAATTTTTTAGGAGGAAAGACGAATGCTTAAGACTAGTAAACTAATCAGTTTGCTGCTTGCAGTCACAATGATCTTCTCGGTCATTTCCGTGGGGATCGTGTCCGCAAGCGCAGAAGCTCCTTCGGGAGAGATTAGTATCGAGGTCAACGGCGAGACCATCAAGGCCCACGTCGGCGATACTTATAAGTATACTGTCTATATGGATGCGTCTGCCGTGAATAACGGTCGCATCAACGCAATAGACGGTCGCTTATTCTTTGACCAGACAAAGTTAGAGATCCAGAATTTCGATCAAAGCGATCCCGAACAGCTTTGTCCGAATCTCGGCGATACCGCCGTCATCATGAACCCCACTACGGAGGAGATTCGATACAACGCTTCTAAGGTACTGGGTAAGCCCTTTACCTTTAATTCGGCTGATTCCGTTCTGGCTACTGCTACGCTGGTTATCACCGGTACCGGTGAGACCGCTATCAGCAGCGCGATCGATACCATGGCATATTTGGCTGAGGATCAGGACGACATCACTTATGTGATCAGCGACTATAAGGCTATTGAAGGCGTTGCGCAGCCTACCTTCCGTGAGACCTTCGAGCTCATCGACTGCCCTCATGATGTTCCGACTGAGGTAGTCACTCCCACCGAGGCTCCGACCGAGGTTGTAGAACCCACTGCCGCTCCTTCCGACAAGGCGAAGGTCACCATCTATGGCTTTGACGGTGAGGTTGACGAGGTCAGAGAGTTCAACGTCGGCGATACCTTCACGGTTTACACCATGCTGAACACCTCCCGCATTGATCTGCCGTACTCCGGCTACATCAGCTCCATCAAGGGTCAGCAGGACTACACCGACTCTGTCCTTGAGATGACCGATCCGTGGAAGACTCCTTACGGTGCGTTCACCGAGCCTGACAAGGTATTCCCCGTCATGGGCAGAACCTGTGTCGCGAACGGCATGGAGTCCGGTCACGTATACTACAACGCATCTGTCCCGGATATCGGCGAAGACGCATTCGCGTTCAACAGCGACGACAGCATGATCCTTGTGATCGATTACAAGGTCAAGGCTGCCGGTGAGGCTGAGGTCAGAAATGTACTGACCACTCTGGCTCTCGCTGACGAGGACGTTACCGTACTGGTCAGAAGAGGCAAAATCGTAGAGAACGATAATAACTTCGAGAGAGATCTGTACTTCTACGGCTCCTTCGAGGATCCGAATGCTCCGAAGCCCACCGAGGCTCCGACCGAGGCTCCGACTGAGGCTCCCACCGAGGCTCCCACTGAGGCTCCTGTCCCGACTGAGGCTCCGACCGAGGCTCCGACTGAGGCTCCTGTCCCGACTGAGGCTCCTGTCCCGACCGAGGCTCCCACTGAGGCTCCTGTCCCGACCGAGGCTCCCACCGAGCCTGTTTCCAACACTGCTCACATCACCATCTACGGCCTGAACGGTCAGAAGGCAGAGCATGACTTCGAGGTTGGCGAGTCCTTCACGGTTTATACCTCCCTCGACGCTTCCGCTGCTTACCCGGGCGGCCAGATCGCAGCAGTCAACGCGAGACAGACTTACACCATCGATACCCTGAGGAATCTGAACAGCAAGGATCATCACGGCGTATTCGATGCAGCTGCTATCAAGGCAATGTTCCCGATCCTGGGTGAAGGCACTGTTGCAAGACAGTTCACCAACGGTCAGCCGCTGCCCAGCGATCTTACCAAGGTTAACACCATCGTATATAACGCTTCCCAGCCCGGTATCAACGACGCGTATACCTTCGACAGCGACGACGATTTGATGATCGTCACCGTTTATGAGGTTACCGCTCCCGGCGAAGGTGAGGTCAGAAACGCTCTCACCACCTTAGTTGCCGCTGACGAAGAGCTGACCAGACTGGTTGACAAGGGCGAGGTTAAGGACGGCGTAAAGCTGACCTCTAACGCGACCTTCGAGAAGCCCGAGACTCCCACCGAGGCTCCGACTGAGGTAGTCACCCCGACCGAGGCTCCCACTGAGGCTCCTGTCCCGACTGAGGCTCCCACCGAGGCTCTCGAACCCACTGAGGCTCCCACCGAGGCTCCTTCCAATAAGGCGAAGGTCACCATCTATGGTTTTGACGGCGAGGTTGACGAGGTCAAAGAGTTCAACGTAGGCGATACCTTCACGGTTTACACCATGCTGAACACCTCCCGCATCGATCTGCCGTACTCCGGCTACATCAGCTCCATCAAGGGTCAGCAGGATTACACCGACTCCATCCTTGAGATGACCGATCCGTGGAAGACTCCTTACGGCGCGTTCACCGAGCCCGACAAGGTATTCCCCGTCATGGGCAGAACCTGTGTCGCGAACGGTATGTACTCGGGTCACGTTTACTATAACGCTTCCGTTCCGGATATCGGCGAAGACGCATTCGCGTTCAACAGCGACGACAGCATGATCCTTGTGATCGATTACAAGGTCAAGGCTGCCGGTGAGGCTGAGGTCAGAAATGTACTGACCACTCTGGCTCTCGCTGACGAGGACGTTACCGTACTGGTCAGAAGAGGCGCGATCGTAGAGAACGATCATAACTTCGAGAGAGATCTGTACTTCTACGGCTCCTTCGAGGATCCGACCGCTCCGAAGCCCACCGAGGCTCCTACCGAGGAACCCACCGAGGCTCCTGTCCCGACTGAGGCTCCCACCGAGGCTCCCACTGAGGCTCCCACTGAGGCTCCTCAGCCCGAGGATACCTACATTGTAGCGGGTAACACTCCTGATATCTTCGGTACTTCTTGGAACGGTAACGACGTCAACAACACTATGACCAAGGGTGCTGACGGCGTATACAGCAAGACCTATACCGTAGACGACGCGATGAAAGACGTCCAGCTCAAGGCTGTCAAGAACGGCACGACCTGGATCGGCGACAAGACTGGTCAGAACGTAACCTTCAACCTGACCGGGCCCGGCGAATTCACCGTATTCTGCGACGGCACCAAGACTTGGGTCGAGGGCGACATCGTATCCTTCGCTACCGATCTCGAGATCGATAGCATCACTGTTGTCGGTAACGGTACTAATGACGGCGACGGCTGGCTGAACAACATCACCTGGGGTGTTGACGCAGGCGAGAACCACATGACCGAGACCTCCGACGGTATCTATGAGTATGAGTACACCTTCGGCGCGTACGACACCGAGGCTCCCGAGTTCAAGTTCGCTGTCAACGACAGCTGGACCCATAACTTCGGTCTCGACGATACCGTAACTCTCGTTAACGGCGAGCCCGTTAACGCGATCTACAACGGCCAGACCAACCTCAAGCTCGAGGGTATCACTCCCGGTACCACTCTCTCGATGGTACTCGACCTGACCCGCTTCGACTTCAACACCAAGACCGGTGCGAAGATGACCATCACCTGGGAAGCTCCCGCAGAGCCGACTGTAGCTCCGACTGAGGCTCCGACCGAGGCTCCCGAACCCACCGAGGCTCACGAACCCACTGAGGCTCCGACCGAGGCTCCCACCGAGGCTCCTGTCCCGACTGAGGCTCCGACCGAACCCGCTCCCACCTCCGGCAAGATCACCATCTACAACCTGAAGGGTGAGGTTGACGAGGTCAAGGAATTCGGTCCTGAGGATATCGGCACTGAATTCAAGGTTTACACCCTGCTCAATACCTCCGAGATCGGCACCATCGGCTCGATCAAGGGTGAGCAGACCTATACCGATTCTATCCTGGAGAATGTCGACGCTAAGAACGCTGACGGCACCATGAAGAACCTGACCGAGATGTTCCCGGTTATGCAGAATGCTGCTGTAGCGAACGGCGCGATCTCCGGCAAGATCCTGTACAACGGCTCCAAGCCTGACATCAACGACGGCTTCAAGTTCGATACAGATAAGACCAAGCTGATTGTTACCACTTACAAGATCACCGCTCTCGGCGATGCTGAGATCAAGAACAGCATCACCGTAATGGCTGTTGCTGACGAAGACCTCACCAGAATCATCAGCAAGGGCGAGATCCTGAACGATAACTTTGCTCTCAGAGGCACCTTCACCGATCCCGGTGATGACGAGCAGCCGACCGAGGCTCCGACTGAGGCTCCCACCGAGAAGCCCACCGTTGCTCCGACTGCAGCACCGACCGATGCACCTGTTCCGACCGAAGCGCCGACCGACGCTCCTGTCCCGACCGAGGCTCCGACCGATGCACCTGTACCGACTGAGGCTACGAAGGCGATCATCAACATCTATGACCTGAACGGTAACCTCTGCGAAACCAAGGAACTCGATGTTGGTACACCGTTCTCCACCTACACTCTGCTGAACGCTAAGGATATCAACGACGGTAAGATCGCTGCACTGAGCGGCGCTCAGACCTACACCGATTCCGTAGTCGCACTGAACGCTGATCCCGAGATGCCTGTTACCGGTGCTGCTGATTCCACCATCAACACCGAGAACTCCGGCGTGATCTACTTCAACGCTTCTGCTCCGACCGACGCGTTCGTATTCAACGCTGACGACAGCGTCCTGATCAAGACCGATTACATCGTCAACGCTCCCGGCACTGCCGATATCAAGACCACCCTCAAGATTCTGGCGATCGCTGATGAGGATCTGACCAGAATCATCGACGACGGCGAGATCAAGAACAACGACTTCACCGAGGAAATGGTCTTCGAGCTGCCTGAGGTTCCGACCACAGTCCCGACTGAGGAACAGACTGAGGCTCCCACCGAGGCTCCGACTGAGGAACAGACCGAGGCTCCGACTGAGGCTCCCTCTACGAAGGCAATCATCAACATCTATGACCTGAACGGTAACCTCTGCGAAACCAAGGAACTCGATGTTGGTACACCGTTCTCCACCTACACTCTGCTGAACGCTAAGGATATCAACGACGGTAAGATCGCTGCACTGAGCGGCGCTCAGACCTACACCGATTCCGTAGTCGCACTGAACGCTGATCCCGAGATGCCTGTTACCGGTGCTGCTGATTCCACCATCAACACCGAGAACTCCGGCGTGATCTACTTCAACGCTTCTGCTCCGACCGACGCGTTCGTATTCAACGCTGACGACAGCGTCCTGATCAAGACCGATTACATCGTCAACGCTCCCGGCACTGCCGACATCAAGACCACCCTCAAGACTCTGGCGATCGCTGATGAGGATCTGACCAGAATCATCGACAAGGGCGAGATCAAGAACAACAACTTCACCGAGGAAATGGTCTTCGAGCTGCCTGAGACTCCGACCACAGTTCCGACCGAGGCTCCCACTGAGGCTCCGACCGAGGCTCCGACTGTAGCTCCGACTGCAGCTCCGACCGAGGCTCCGACTGTTGCTCCGACCGAGGCTCCGACCGAGGCTCCGACTGTTGCTCCGACTGCAGCTCCGACTGTTGCTCCGACCGAGGCTCCGACTGTAGCTCCGACTGCAGCTCCGACCGAGGCTCCCA
>CAMVDB010000030.1 GCA_947166135.1 uncultured Clostridia bacterium
AGAAAGGTCGCCGTCATCGGCGCAGGCGCGGCGGGACTCTCCGCGGCGTATTTCCTCGCCCGCGCGGGAATCGACGTCGATGTATATGAGAAGGACGCTCAGCCCGGCGGTATCGTGCGCAACGTTATCCCCGACTTCCGTATTTCGCCGTATTTCGTCAAGCGGGACGTCGCTTTGATCGAGAAGATGGGCGCGAACCTCCTCTTGAATACCCCCGCTCCGTCCTTAGATGAACTCAGGGCGAAGGGCTACAGCGCCGTGGTCTGCGGCGTCGGTGCGTATAAGGCGCGTGATCCGCATATCGGAGGCAACGTCATCAACGTCATCGACTTTTTAAGAGAGTACAAGGAGAAGCGCTTTGATACCGCCGGTATCCGTGATATCGCGGTCATCGGCGGCGGCAATACCGCGATGGACGCTGCCCGTGCCGCAAAGCGGATCGAGACCGTAGAGTCCGTCACCGTCGTCTATCGCCGCACCAAGAAATACATGCCCGCCGATGAGGAAGAGCTGCTTGAAGCGCTTAAGGACGGCGTACAGCTTGTGGAGCTTGCCGCGCCGATCGAGCAGAATGCCGGCACGCTGACCTGTACCTTGATGAAGCTCGGCGACCCCGACAGCAGCGGCAGGCGCAGCCCTGTACCGACTGACGAGATCGTAGAGATCCCCGCCGATCTGGTGATCGCGGCGATCGGCGAACAGGTCGACACACGCCTCTTCACCGAATACGGGATCACTCCCGACGAGAAGGGCAGGGTTCCCTTTGCGACCGAAATCGACGGTATGAAGGTGTATAATATCGGCGACAGCCTGCGCGGTCCGTGTACCGTAGTCGAGTGTATCGCCGACGCGCAGCGCGCCGCGGACGACATCACCGGCGAGAAGCATGTGATGCAGATCCCCGATGAAGCAAAGCCGACGATGCATGAAGCGATCGAGAACAAGCGACATGTCGATCCTGTCGCGCTGACCCCGACGCTGTCGAACTGCCTGAGCTGCAGCACCGTATGCGAGAACTGCGTCAGCGTGTGTCCCAACCGCGCGAACACCGTGGTCGTCATGCCCGACGGTCGACGTGAGATCCTGCATATCGACCGACTGTGTAACGAGTGCGGCAACTGCCGCAGCTTCTGTCCCTACGCGTCGGCACCGTATCTCGATAAGCTGACGCTGTTCGAGGATAGAGAGAGCTTCGATATCAGCACGCAGAAGGGCTTTTACATCCTCGACGATCACACCGTCCGCGTCAGACTCGACAAGGTCGAGGACATCGACCTCGATCAGCCGAACGACCTGTCAAAGGACGAAGAGGTCTTTATCATGACCGTGATGAAGAACATTGATTTATATAGATAAGAAGTGATAGCATGAAAAAAGTATTGTTCAAAGGCGGTACGGTGGTCTCGCCCAGAGGGCTCAAGCGCGCCGATGTGCTGGTCTCGGGTGAGAAGATCGTCACGGTAGGCAGGCACCTTGCTGCCGACGCGCAGGTCACCGACGTCAGCGGGAAGCTGATCTTCCCGGGCTTTATCGACGCGCATACCCATTTTGACCTCGAGGTCAGCGATACCGTCACCGCCGATGATTTCGATTCGGGAACCAAGAGTGCGCTTTCGGGCGGTGTGACGACCGTGGTGGATTTTGCGACCCAGAACAAGGGCGAGACCCTGTCCGACGCGCTCAACAACTGGCATATGAAGGCGTTCGCCAACTCGTCCTGCGACTATGCGTTCCACATGGCGATCTCCGACTGGCGCGACGATATCCGCGAGGAGCTGCCCGCAATGCTCGAGCAGGGCGTGACTTCTTTCAAGGTTTACATGATCTATGACGCCATGGAGCTGTGCGACCGGGAGATCTATGAGATCATGACTGAGCTGAAAAAATACGGCGGTATCGTTGGATGCCACTGTGAGAACTCGGGTATCATCGGCAAGCTCAGAGAAGAAGCTGTCGCCCGCGGCAACACATCCCCCGCGTTCCATCCCGCGACCCGTCCCGACTATACCGAGGCGGAGGCGGTGACCCGCTTCCTGAGCATCGCGAAAGCCGCCGACGCGCCGTGCATCGTGGTGCATCTGAGTACCGGGAAGGGCTATGAGGCGATCCGCCGTGCCCGCGCGGACGGCGTGCGGGTCTATGTCGAGACCTGTCCTCAGTATCTACTGCTCGACGACAGCGTGTACTCCGGCAGCTTCGATAATGCCGCCAAGTATATCTGTTCTCCGCCTCTGCGTAAGGGGAGCGATAACCGCGCCTTATGGGATGCGCTGAGAAAGGGCGGTATCAACACCGTCAGCACCGATCACTGCTCCTTTACCGCGGAGCAGAAGCGCGCGGGCGAGAATGATTTCACCAAAATCCCCAACGGTATGCCGGGCGTGGGTACGCGCGCGGTACTGATGTATACCTACGGCGTAAAAAAGCACAGGATCTCCCTCCAGAAGATGTGCGCTCTGCTCAGCGAGAACCCTGCACATCTCTACGGCATGTACCCGAAGAAGGGCGTGATCAGGGCGGGCTCCGACGCCGATCTCGTGATCTTCGACCCGAAGCGCGGCGGCGTGATATCCGCATCGAAGGGCTTTGGCAAGAGCGGCTACGATCCGTACGAGGGCGTGCGTACCGCGGGCATGGTTGAGAAGGTCTACCTGCGCGGCAATCTCGTTTATCGCGACGGCGAAGTGACCCTCGAGCATATCGGCCGCTACGTGATGCGCGGCAAGATAACGGAATAATACTGTTTTTCAATAAAAACCCGACATTCTTATCGGACTGATTTCCGCAATACATCATTGTCAGTCTTGCAAAAATCGTCCTCGATAATAATAGTCTGCTCTCTATTAAAAAATAGTAAAATAATCAACAAAGACCGGTTCAACGCATGAGCGCTGAACCGGTCTTTTTTATCTGTACAGGGATCAGGACGCGTTGCCGCCGGTCGTCTGACCTTGCTGCATGCGTGTGCGGACGAGCTTCTTCTTGAGTTCCTGCGGCTTGAAGGGGATGAGGGGGTAGAGGTAGCTTTTTCCGCTGATGGTCTTGTTTGAGGCGAGGATGATGATGAGCAGGATGATGCCGATGATGAAGCCCGGCAGGTTGCCGATCGCGGTCGCGGTCAGTAGGATGAAGCGGGCGTACTTGAGCGAATAGCCGAGCTCGTAGTTCGGCTGGCTGTAGTTCGCGATGGTGACGAAGGCGACGTAGAGGGTCGAGGCGGTGGTGAACCATCCTGCGTCCACGGCGAACTGGCTGAATGCGATCGCGCCGATGATGCCGATCGCTGAGGTGAGGGAGGACGGCGTATGGAGGGCGGCGAGCCTTAGTCCGTCGATACACAGCTCCATGATGATCAGCTGCCAGTAGATCGGCAGACTCGTCGGTTCAATGTTCAGCACGAAGCGGAAGATTTCGGGGACGTGCTCGGGATTTTGCAGGCAAAGCAGCCACAGAGGGGTCAGCAATACGGAGGCGAGGGTGATCAGGTAGCGGGTAACGCGGATGTAGGTTCCCGTGATCGGCGGGAAGTAGTAGTCGTCCGCTTCTTCAAGCACGTCGAAGATGGAGGTCGGGATCAGGAGCGCCGAGGGGGAGTTGTCGACGAGGATGACGATATTACCCTTGAGGCAGACCGCCGCCGCGACGTCGGGGCGTTCGGTATATTTGATCTTCGGAAAGGGATTGAGCCACTTCTTCTGATAAAGCGCTTCGATCAGGCTCTGCTGATTCATGCTCAGATTCGCGATGTTGAGCCCCTTGATACGGTCTGTGATGTTGTGCAGGAGCTGTTTGTCGACCTTGTTGTCCATATAGCAGATGATGATATCGCTCTTGCTCTCTCTGCCGACAGTCATCGCCTTGGTGATAAAGTGTGACGAACGGATGCGGCGGCGGATCAGCGCGGAGTTGAAGATGACCGTCTCGACAAAGCCGTCCTTACTGCCGCGCAGCACCTTGTCGTCCTCGGGCTCAGAGGTGCTGCGCTGGGGATAGGTGCGCATATCGAAGGCGATCGCGGACGTAAAGCCCTCCGCCATCATGCACGGAATACCGCTCAATACATTCTTGACGACCTCGTCGGGATGATCGACGATGCTGATCTCAACGTAGGGCACGCAGTGGCGGGTGAATTCTTCGGCTGAGCTGAGGTACTCGGGACGGGTGTTGTTGTAGAAGAACTCCATCAGCTTCTCCATGATATCGTCCTTGATCAGTCCGTTGATGTAGAAGATGACCGCCTTTTTACCCGCGATGACGATGTGCCGCTCGATGATGTCGAAGCACTCGTCGGATCGCAGCAGACGGGCGATCAGCTGTCGGTTCTGTTCGTAATCGGCTGTAAACATTCATTCTCTCCTTTGGCTTTGAATGAGAAAAAGATTATTTTCAGAATTTTCTATTATTTTTTGTATGGTTGCATAGTTTTATGCAACTTTTTTATTTATGCGGCTATAGGTGATACCGATGATCGTCTGCGTCGGTATCATCCATGAAGAGGAGGAATGGGATACAGATGAAACCGAAAGAAAAGGATTTTTGCCGGAGGCTCGCGCTGTGCGCCGACCCGATGCGAGCGGTGCGTGAGGCGGGCTTCAGACATCCCGAGCAGAGCTTGTGTAAGTTGATGGTGCGGGAGGATATCGCCGAGGAGGTGAAGCGCCTGAGCCGCAACATGCGCTCGGTGTACGAGAGTATCGCGGTCTGCGGACTGTATAAGCTGGCTTACGGCGGCACGGGTGACGCGCTGACGCTCCTGTACGGCGATTCTTTCACTGCCGATCAGCTCAGGGAGATGGATTTGAGCCGTGTGTCGGAGATCAAGCGCACCGATAAAGGTGTGGAGATCAAGTTCTGTGACCGCGTGAAGGCGGTCGATAAGCTCGGTGAGCTGCTCAGCGGCGGTAATGAGTCCGGGACGGCGGGCGGTCTGCTGGAAGCGATGCGGATGTCCGCGGCGGCGCTCGGCGGCAGAAGCGTGGTGGATGACGGTGAAGTATAAGCCGTTTTCCGAGAAGCAGCTTCGATCCCTCTTCTGGTGGGTCGAGGGCAGCGGTACCGAGCGCTATGACGCGATCATCTGCGACGGCGCCGTTCGCTCCGGCAAGACCTTCTCGCTGTCACTGTCCTTCGTGCTGTGGGCGATGTTAAGCTTTGACAACGCGCTGCTGGGCTTTTGCGGCAAGACAATCACGGCGCTCAGGCGCAACGTGATCATGCCTCTCTTGCCTTGTCTGCAGGAGCTCGGGCTCGAAGTCAGAGAGAATATCAGCTCGAACCGCATGACGGTGCGCTGCGCGGGAAGGGAAAACACCTTTTTCTTCTTTTCGGGGAAGGACGAGGGCAGCGCGGCGCTGATTCAGGGCGTGACGCTGTCGGGCGTGATGTTCGACGAGGTGGCGCTGATGCCGCGTTCCTTTGTGGAGCAGGCGCTGGCGCGATGCTCGGTGCAGGGCTCGCGGTTCTTCTTCAACTGTAATCCCGAGTATCCGTCCCACTGGTTCTATCGGGAGTGGATACAGAATCGTCAGCGTAAGAACGCGCTGTACCTTCATTTCAGAATGTGCGATAATCCGTCGCTGTCGCCTGAGATGCTCCGTCGGTATGAGGGCCTGTATTCGGGCGCGTTTTACCGCCGGTTCGTCGAGGGCGAGTGGGTGAGCGTCTCGGGCGCTGTTTATCCCTTCATGGAGGATGGGCGTATGTTCGTATCCCCGCCGACGAAGGCGTGCGAGGAATACTGCGTGTCCTGCGATTACGGAACGGTGAATCCGACTTCGATCGGGCTGTGGGGTCGTATCGGCGAAACATGGTACCGCCTGCGTGAGTCGTATTATGACGCGCGTAAGGAGGGAAAGAGCCGAACGGATGAGGAGCATTATAATTCCTTGGAAGAACTATGCGGTTCAATCATTCCGACAGCGGTGATCGTAGATCCCTCCGCGGCGAGCTTCATCGAGGTGATCGAGCGCCGCGGTCGGTACGCGGTAACGCGGGCGGATAACAATGTCATTGACGGTATCCGCAAGACCTCTCAGGCGCTTCGTAACGGCGAAATTGTGATCTGTGATACCTGTGCCGACGCGATCCGCGAGTTCTCGCTCTATCGCTGGGACGAGAACAAGCCCATGGATACAGTCATCAAGCGCGACGACCACGCGATGGATGACATACGCTATTTTGTCAGCTATATAAAGGCGACAGACGACGGCTTCGGCTGTGCCTTTATACAAAGACGGACGGATGATTTCTTCAGATCGGTTTGATCGGTCTGAATGAAGTCGTCCTCAAACAGGAGGAAAGTATGCGATTATTTCCCAAGAAAAATCCCCCCGAATCCCCTCAGGTACAGATCTGCGCGGCGTCGAGGGGCATCATCCCTCCGCTGTTTGCTGCAGATAATCCCGCTGCCGCCCGCTTCTACAGGGAGCTGAGGGATCATGTGCCGATCATCGACGCGGCGATCATGAAGCTGATCCGACTCTTAGGCAGCTTTACGGTCGTTTGTACCGATGACAGGGCTCAGCGGATGATGGATGATTTTGTACGGCGTGTGCCGGTAGGCGCGGCGGCTACAGGGTTATACGGCTTTATCTGCGCGTACTTCGACCAGCTGCTGACCTACGGGACGGCGGTGGGTGAGATGGTATGCGACGACGAGGGCTGCGTCAAGGCGCTGTATCATGCGCCTGTCTCAGCCGTGGAGCTGGGCGTCGGCGAAAATCCCCTCGATCTGAAGATCGGGATTCGCGGTGCGGGAATCGTAAAGGAAGCGAAGCATCCCGAGAGGATCCTGCTGACCCTGCTGAATCCCGCGCCCGGTACGGTACACGGAACCTCGATCCTGCAGGGGCTGCCGTTCGTCAGCGAGATCCTGATGAAGATCTTTGACTGCGTGGGACAGAACTTCGAGCGTGCGGGAAACGTGCGTTTCGCGGTGACCTACAATCCGCCCGCGGGCGCTTCGACGGTCAATTCCCGTCAGCGCGTCAAGGAGATCGCCGACGAGTGGAGCCGCGCCATGCGTGACAAAAAGCACGTCTGCGACTTCGTATCGGTCGGCGACGTGAGTATCCGCGCGATCGGCGCGGACAGCCAGATCCTGGACTGTGATGTGCCGGTCAGGCATATCCTTGAGCAGATCGTGTCGAAGCTCTCGGTGCCGCCGTTCCTCTTAGGACTGTCGTGGTCCTCGACGGAACGCATGTCGGCTCAGCAGGCTGATATCCTGACGTCGGAGCTCGAGTATTACCGCTCGCTCCTGACGCCGGTCATCGAGAAGATCGCGAGATCCTATCTCTATGCGCAGGGCGTTGATCCAGACGTCAGCGTAGAGTGGAGCAATATCAGTCTGCAGGATGAAACGGAGCTTGCCGAAGCGCGCCTGAATAATGCGCGTGCGGCACAGCTCGAACAGAGTATGGAGGTGAACGAATGAAAAACGGTCAGGTGATCAAAAGTGCCGCCGATCCGGTCTCGACCGAGGAGCTGGCGCTGGTAAACGGTTATTCACGCCGTGAGCTTACGGCGGATGAGGTCTATCTCTTCTCGGTCGTACTATGCGATAACGATATCGACCGCGACTGTGAGCGGTTCACCGTGGAATCGCTGTTCGAGCTGGAGAAGCTCTTCGTCGGCAAGACGGGCATCATCGACCACGATCCCACCGCGAAGAATCAAAAGGCGAGGATCATCTCCTGTCGCGTAGAGAGCGTGGACGGTGCTGTGACCGCGCTCGGCGACCAGCTGTTCCGACTGACGGCGCGCGCTTATATGCGCCGCACCGAGGGCAACCGCGAGCTGATCGAGGCGATCGAGGCGGGTATCGTCAAGGAGGTCTCCGTCGGCTGCAGCATGGGGCATACGCTGTGCTCGATCTGCCGCAACGACATGCACTCTCCGCTGTGCCCGCACCACAAGGGCAGCGAGTATGACGGCGCGCTGTGCTACGGTGAGCTGACCGACCCGCAGGACGCGTATGAATTCAGCTTTGTCGCCGTACCCGCCCAGCGGTCAGCCGGCGTGATCAAAATGATGAAGGAGAAGGATATGAACGAGATCTGTAAGGCGCTCGACTGTGAGCGCGAGGTGACTCTTTCCAAGCCGGAGGCAGATAAGCTCAAGGCGTATATCGCCGGCTTGGAGCAGGACAGCGAATGTGCCGCGGCATATCGCGAGGAGCTGACGGACAAGCTCCGCAAGGCGCTGAGAAAGAAGGGCGTCGAACTCGACTATACCGTAGAGGAGTGTATCCTCAAGAAGCTCAGCGTCAATGAGGCGAAAGCTCTGTATCAGGCGCTGGAGAAGAAGGAACGGAAGCTTATGCCGCAGCTCGGCGGCGGTCGCGTCGAGGATGTTCCCGGCAATACGGAATTCAGAATTTAACGGAGGTTATGATGGATATTAATTTCAACGGTTTTAAGGAAAATGTGCTGACCTTTGCGTGTGATAACACCGTGGAGGAGGGCGGTCTCGTGATGATGACCTCTTCCGGTAAGGTGACAAAGGCAACAGAGAACAGCAACTTCGTCGGCGTATGCTTGAGCATCAGAGACGGCTATGCCGCCGTACAGCTCGCAGGTTATGCCGAGGCTGCGAAGACCGGTACGATCAATGTCGGCTATAACAAGCTTACCGCAGCCGCGGAGGGCGTCAAGACCGGCTCTTCGGGCACCGAAAGACTGGTCATCTACAGCGACGAGAGTACCGTCGGCTTCATTCTGTAAGAGGAAAGGACTGATAATATGGCAAATTTTGAGAATATTACTTTAGAGAAGGGTATGTACCAGAATGGTAAATCGCTGACCGAGATCCTCGAGGCGATGGACCCTTCCGAGAACTATCAGGGTACCTCCATGGAGGGTCTCGACGCGTTCTCCCGTCAGCTCAAGCGCTTTGACATCAAGGTCAGCGGCAAGGGCTCCGATACGATCGAGAAGTTCTTCGCGACCTCTAACTCCGCGGCGCTGTTCCCCGAATATGTCAGCCGTGCCGTCAGCGCCGGTATCGAGGAAGCGGACGTGCTGGGCGACGTTGTCGCGACCGTCACCAAGATCGACGGCATGGACTATCGCTCCATTTCCTCAGGTCTGACCGAGGATGACAAGAGCCTCAAGCGCGTTGCGGAGGGTGCCTTCATCCCCGTGACCGAGATCAAGACCAACGATAATCTCGTCAAGCTCCATAAGCGCGGCAGGATGCTGGTCAGCTCCTATGAGGCGCTCCGCTTCCAGCGCATCGATCTGTTCACCGTGACCTTAAAGCAGATCGGCGCTTACATCGCGAGAGCCCAGCTCGCCGACGCGGTCGATGTCCTGATCAACGGCGACGGTAACGCCAATCCCTGCGACGCGGTGACCCCCGCATCCGCGGGCAGCCTGAGCTACGCCGATCTGATCGCTATGTGGAGCGCACTGACTCCCTTCGGTCTGAATACCGTGCTGGCTTCCACCGCTGCGATGAGCGATCTGCTCTCGATGACCGAGATGAAGGACGCTGTCGCGGGTCTGAACTTCCAGGGTACCGGCAAGATGATCACTCCGATGGGTGCTCAGCTCATCCATACTCCCGCACTGAGCGGCAACAGTATCATCGGTCTGGATAAGAACTGTGCGCTTGAGATGGTCGTCGCAGGCGACGTAGCGGTCGATTACGACAAGCTGATCGATCGTCAGCTGGAGCGCGCGACCATCAGCTGTATCGCGGGCTTCGCCAAGATCTACAACGGCGCGGCGAAGAAGCTCAGCTACTAAAGGGGGCGTGACACTTGAGCTTGAAAGGAATTATTGACCGCTTCACGCTCGTGTCGGGTCTCGAAATGAAGGATGTATCGCGCTTCTTGCCGATCATCGAGGATTGCCGTCTGTACTTTGAGGAACGTTTGCACGACGGACTCAGCGAGGCGGATCAGCGCCGTGCCGATCATGCTTGCGCCGTCTATGCGTTCTACAAGATCAGCATGATGGGCAGTGCGGACGCGCTGAAGTCGTTCCGCGTCGGCGACGTACAGATGGAGCCGGAGCCCCTCGGCGCTTATGCCGAGCGGCTCTGGGCTGAGGAACGCGAGAGCATCGCGGATATCGTCGATATCGGGGATATCGGAAGCGGTCTGTTCAGGAGCGTGCGCGTATGAGGATGACAGGTTATTTCGAAAGCGCGCTCAAAAGGTACGGCAATACCGTGCGTATCCGTTATGACGGCAGGGCAAAGGTCGGCAGAGCCTTTGTCCAGCCGCTCAGGCGGCGCCACAGGCTGTACATCAACGACCGCTATATCCCGGCGGGTTACTTCGATAACCGCTATCTGCTTTACATCGGCTCGCCCGATCTCCCACTCGACGACGGGATGCATGTGATCTGTAAGAGCACGGAGTACACCGTCGTGACCTCGGAGATCTTTACGGCGCATGATGAGGATATTTACGTCTGGGCGATCTTGATGCCCGTGTCACAGGGTAAGGAGGATTATTATGATGACATCAACGGATGATCGTATCGACGCGCTGATCACGCGGATGAAGAACCGCCGCTCGTTGACCGACTTTATCTTCATCCCTGCTTATCCTCCGCACAAAACGCCGAATCCTATCACGAAATATACGGTCGCCGTCGAGAACCGCGAGGTCAGCAATAAGCGCTTCTTCATCGGTAACCGTGTGGGACATCGCGCGAAGGGGTATCTTGAGCAGGCAGAGCTGCGGCTGAGGGTCTATGCTCCCTCCCGCACCTCCGGCCCGGCGCTCCTCAGGGCGTCGTCTATGGTGATGGACGCGGCGGAGCGTGAGGATCACGAGGGCTGGATCCGCTCCTTCCTGTTGACGGGGATTGGCTTCGATACCGCTTCGCGTACCGAGTACCGCGATGTGGTCTTAAAGCTCGCGATCGTAACACAAGAGGAGGCGGAAGCGTGAGTATGCTGAAGGTGATCCGCGGCAGGGATATTGAAGCGAAGCTCAACAATTTGCCGCTGTTCGGACTGACCGAGCTGGATGTGACCGACAAACCGAGATTTCGCTATATCTACGAATACCTGAGCGAAACGCCTTATGACGCGATCGGTCAGGGCAACAGCTACCGCATCCGGTTGAAGCTGCTGTCTATGTTCAGTGAGCAGATCCCGATGGACAGGTCTTTTTCCCTCTCGCTGAACGACGGCGAATACCTGTACATCTTCGAGCAGTGCCGTGTCGCGGAGCGTTATACCGATGTACAGGGCAACGAGAGCGCGAAAGAAGTATTTCAGATCGAAGCGCACTTTATGAGAGAGCAGGAGATAGAAGATGACTGAGAATGAAAGATTACTGCTGAATGATGACGCGGAGCTTGACGACGTCAGCGAACGGATGGAGCGCGACGCGCGCCGTTATGATATGGCATATACCGAGGAAGCAGAGGTGAGGATGCGATGAAGAACGCACCGATGCGATTTGCGGGGATGAGTTTTCATCATAATCCCCATAAGCTGAGTATCGAGAACGAGCATCATATACGCTCGATCTACTCGCCGACTGCCGTACCGGACAGCCTGTATCTGAATCGCAAGCCATGTGTGATAAGCGGTGAAGGAGAGCTGTACGGGGCGGATTGCGTAGAGCAGTACCTCAGGCTCGAGAGGCTCTGTCATGCGCATCAGCGCGGAAAGCTCGTGTTGCCGCATATGCCCGCGATGTACGCATATCTACGGGAACTGCGCCTGCTGTCGGAGCCTCAGGAGAATATCCTGACCTTCCGCTTCGCCTTTACGGAGGCTCGCAGCCCGCGCCTGTATGGATCCTGCGATCTCTGTTACAATACGGAATCCGACGGGGAGACGCTGTGGGATATCGGCTATCGTTACGGTGTCCCGATCGAGAGGTTGGTCTCGCTGAATCCGCAGATCCCGCATATCGATGAACTGAGAAGAGGGGAGAGGGTGAAGCTGTGCTGAAAATCATCTGGACAGATATAAAGGGGCGTGAGATCGTCGCGCCCTACCCGCTCTCGATGAGCGTCAGCGTTGATGAGGGCGTGCCGGCTGATTCGCTGGACGCGGAGTTTCCGTATATCGATACGGATGAGCTGTGTGAGATCATGTTATACAATGACGATCAGCCCGTCTTTCGCGGTATCATCGACGAGGAGGAGAAGGTCGTTTATCAGGACGGCGAGTACCTGAGACTCTCGGCACGCAGTCCGGCGGCGCTCCTGCTCGATAACGAGGCGATGCCGTGCGTTTACGACCATCCCTCGGCAGGATTCATCTTTGAACGGTATGTTGAGCCGTTCGGCATCCGCTGCGACGATCTCGATGACGCGGTATACTTCGGCGAGCAGACCGTCGCGAAGGGCTCCTCGTGCTGGAGCGTGCTGAAAAACTTCTGCAACGCCTGCTATGCGTCTGTACCGCGCGTCAGCTCGACCGGCGTTTTGTATATGAAGGGACTGCAGGAGAAGGAGCAGATCTGTTTCGGCGGCGACGATATGCGTTATCTGCGTATCAGCGAGCTGAATAAGCGCAGCGCGGAGCTCTCCGCCGTACGCGTCAAAACCGCCAATCCCGGCGGGTATACCCTTTGCGTCAGCAACAGGGACGCGCAGGAACGCGGGATCAGGCGCGAGCGTTATCTCAACGCGCTGCTGTCCGAGAGCCCTATGCGATGTGCCGATATGATGCTTCGAAACGGTGCCGGCAAGGCGTACTCGCTCAAGCTCCGCTGCTTAGGCTGCCTTCTGGGTACAGAGGGCAGAAATGCATCTGTCAGCGACACGGTGCTGGGGCAGCGTTCGGGACTGTATATCAGCTCGCTGTATTACCGACTGACGGCAAACGGAGAGTATACGGACGTCAGGCTGAAAAGGAGGAACAGTTCATGTGGATGAATGAATATATCGCGGCGCATACCGTAGATAAGGAAGAAAGCGCACTCGGTGAGATCGGCGAGGTGCATAACGGCAGAGTCAGCGTCAACGCGACCAGAGGATATCGCAAGCTCCCGCTGGTCGCCCCTGCCGGGATCGTTTCAATCCCGAAGCAGGGGACGGGCACCGTAGTGGTGCAGAGCTCCGGCGGCGCCGTGTGTCCGGGCGTGATCGTTCAGCCCCCGTCGGAGCTTGAACCCGGAGAACTGATGCTGACCTCCGCGGGCGGCGCTTCCATCGTGCTGAAAAACGACGGCAGGGTGCTGATCAACGGCAGGGAGGTACAGTGATGGACGTACGTATCGACAACGGCGATATCGCCGCGCTGTCTTCGGGCAGCTACGAGTACATATGCGGTATCGAAGAAGCGGTCCAGCGTGTGAGAATCTCCGCGCTGACCGTCAGGGGCGACTTTATCTATGACCGTGAGCTCGGGACGGATTACCGCGGGATCGGCAAAGACGATCCGCTCCTGCGTGAGAAGCTCGATATGGTCATCAAGGAGTCGTGCGCCGATATCTGCGGCACCGACGTCGAGGTGCTGAGGTGTGAGAACAGCGTCGCCGTGATCCGCGTGACCTACGGCGGACAGGAAACGACAACGGAGGTGGATTTATCTGGAATCCTACAATGATATTTTAGAGAGAATGAAGGATCGCTACCGCGAGCTCAGCGGCTTTACGCCCGAGAACGAGTCGGATATCATGCTGCGCCTGAGGGTGCTCGCGGGCGAATTATATGAGCAGGCAGTGTACGCCGATTTCATCAACAGACAGCTGTCGGTGGAGACGGCACAGGGCGAATACCTCGACGGCCATGCCGCGATGCGAGGACTCAGCCGCAAGGCAGGCACCAAGGCGAGCGGCGAGGTGGTGTTCACCGCGGCGGAACAAGAGCACGATACGATCACGATCCCGCGGGGAACCGTTGTCTGTACCGCTTCAGACGGTCGTCGCTTCATTACCGATGAGAACGTCGATATCCCTTATTTCGCCGGTTCGGCGGCAGCCGCGGTGACAGCGGCAGAAGTCGGAAGCGCGTATAATATCGGCGCAGGCACCATCGGCGTGGTCATGACACCGGTGATGGGCGTGGGAGGCGTGACCAATAACGAGGACTTCAGCGGCGGCAGCGATACCGAGAGCGACGACGCGCTCAGACAGCGCGTCATCAACAGTTACCGTGATATCTCAAACGGTACGAATGCCGCTTATTACCGCTCAATCGCGATGGAAACGGACGGCGTATACTCCGCGGCTGTCGTCGGCGGCGCAAGAGGCGCCGGTACGGTCGACGTTTATGTCTGCGGTCAGGGAACGCCTCCGGATCAAAGCGTTCTGACGAGCCTGCAGGCGAAGTATAACGAGGCGCGTGAGCTGAATGTTGACGTGCGTGTACAGCTGCCGACCGCGGTGAGTGTGAATCTGTACATCGGTCTGGTTCCGGAGGATGGCTATAACATCACCGAGCTTGCGGATACCGTCAAGAGTAAGGTGCGCGACTATATCACCATGCTCGGCGTCGGACAGGACTTCCTGCTCAGTGATGTCGGGGAGATCATCTACCATACACCGGGTGTTGCGGATTATAAGTTCCAGGAGACCTACGGCGGAAACCGGACGATCACAGACAGTGAATATGCGGTTCCGGGCGATATTTTCGCGGGGAGTATATAATGATCTACGAGAAGATGAAGGAACGCACGGGAGCCGTCGGCATTTACGATGATGACACCTCGAATCTTGAAATCGAGCTCATGGTCTATGCGGAGGAACTGGAACGATCACGCGATAACCTCGATCGCCTGCTCTGTGAACGCTTCGTCACGACAGCTCGGGATGAAGGGCTAAGCGCTTATGAGCGGCTTTTCGGCGCTGTGACAGAGGGGGAGAGCGTGGATGAGCGGCGCGAGCGCCTGCTGCTCCGCATGTCACTCAGGGAAGATGACTTCACACCCGCAGGTATCCGCAGAGCGCTGGACAGCCTCGGGATACAGTGTGAGCTGAATGAATATCCCGCCCTGCAGCGGCTGAATATCACCGTGACATCCGACCATACGCCTAAGGAGCAGGCATTTATACGCGAACAGGTCGCGGGGATAATCCCGGTTCAGCTGAGCTGTCAGATCACCTTCAACACGCTGACGTGGGAGCAGATGGATGCGATGAACCGCACCTTCGGCACTATCGACAACGAAAATCTAACATGGTCACAGATCGATAATCGAACGAACGAAACGTAAGGAGGAAGTATGGCATCGAGTAATTATACGACGAATCTGCATCTCTCCGCCTGGAGCGACAGCGATCGACCCAAGCGTGCGGATTTTGTATCCGATAACGCGATCATCGATTCACAGCTGGGCGGTCATATCTTGAACGGGAGCATCCATCTGACGGCGGATGAAAAGCAGAAGGTAACGGAACCGTATGTGCTGAAGACCTATTCGGGCTCCGGGAGCGAGAGCCGAACGATCATTCTGGATTTTGCTCCGAAGATGGTCATTGTCTATAAGCGCAACACGGCGCCGATCATGTATGAAAACGGCGATACCGTCGTCAACTGCGGTATCGCCGGCTACGGCGCGAGCGGATCGGGCGGGATCAGCGTCAGCGGTAAGAACGTGACGCTCCAGGAGACGACAGCCTCGTCCGGCTCGCGCGTCAGTCTGAACGCGAGCGGCAGCCAGTACACACTGATCGCATTCAGATAGAGAATCCGATATAGAAAAAGAACCTCCCGATGCTATCGGGAGGTTCCGTGGTTTACGGGTTATTTCGCATGTCTTGCCCTGCGGGGCACATATACCTCGTCGGTGTCCGCCTTTGCGGAAACCTTACGCGGACGATAGGTGTCTTCATCGGCAAAGCGAGAGGTGCGGCGCGTCTCGGTACGCGGCTCGCGAGCCTCCAGCTCTCTGTCAGCCTTGCGCTGAACAGCGGTTGCGATGATGAAGTAGATGATACCCAGTACGGACAGACCGATCAGGGCATAGCCGACGTAGATCAGCCAGTCGTAGTGACGCGCATTCCGATTGGTATCGTTCTTGATGGAGGAGAAGTCCGTTACACCGGTGGTGGTAGTCTTCTTCTCGTCCAAGGTGATCTCGCTCCACTTGTTGGGAGCGGCGTCCTTATCGCTGATACCGTTCGAGTCATAGAGCTTGGTTTTGGATGTGACGGAGCCCGCTGCCTCGTCGCTCGCGGAGGGACGATTGACATTAGCGTCGTCGCCGAAGCTGTAGACCAGCGGATCGTCGGTATTGCGGTAGTAATCGTCTGTTGTCGTGTAGTTACCGGTGTAGTTGTCGCCGTCGCCGGTTCCGGTTCCGGTATTACCGCTTCCGCCGTCGTCGGGGGTGTAAGAACCGGGATCGGGCTCAATATAAGGATCGGGCTCAATAACCGGCTGGGGATCGACGACCGGCTCAGGATCGACGACCGGATCGGGAGTAACAGGGGGATCGCCTGCGGGCGGATCGTCTGCGAACGCGACCAGCGTGGAGCCTGCTATGATGAACAGCGCAGCTAACACGAGTGACAGATACTTGAGTGTCTTTTTCATTCAATCAACTCCGTTCGGATTATTCGTAATCAGCAGATAGTATTACTTGGTTGTTTCAAACATCGAGGGCTTGTAGCTCTTGCACGCGGAGGAGAGGGTGATGCCCGCGGTCTTTGCGAATTCCTTCATCAGGTCGTCGAACTCGTCGGACTTCATCTTCTCGAGGACGGTGTCGCGGTTGCTCTCGGAGGTGGTAGCGGACGCTGCCTCGTCGCCGGTAGCCTCGGACTCGGTTTTCTCGGTCTTGGTGTAAGCGTCGACCTGATTTGCGATCGGCTCTCTGTAGATCAGATAGATCTGCTGGGAATTTGCGTCATCGCCGACGGTGATGGTCATCGCCTGACCGTCCTTCATGTCCTTGATGGTCTGCATGACTTCGTCGGTAGCCTCTTCGTCGAGAACGGCAACATTCTCGGTATGGGGATCCTCGGTGATGCTGTAAGCATCCATGTACTGCTTGAGCACATCGTCAAAGCTGCCGCCCGCGGAAATAGTGGCGGCATAGCCCTCAAAATCCTTCTGGTACTTGGCAATCTCAGCCTCGGGCAGAGCGGTGTCTACGGACTGAGCGGTATCGCTGCCCTCCTCGGCACCGTCGGACTCGGAGGTCGTGGTGTAGAGGTTGGCGGAGAAGTATTTGTAGGAGGTGTAGTTCTCGGTGAAGTACTTCGCGAGATCTTCATCGCTTACGGGAGTGGGGCCGTCGGCAGCATACTGCTTTTGGAACGCCTCATGACGAAGGGTGGAAGCGTTGCTGA
Organism: uncultured Clostridia bacterium; assembly: GCA_947166135.1. Taxonomy (GTDB): domain Bacteria; phylum Bacillota; class Clostridia; order Oscillospirales; family Acutalibacteraceae; genus Ruminococcoides. Next base: position 17,216 of record CAMVDB010000030.1, read on the forward strand.
GCGCGATCAGCGAATCCATGCCGATGCCGTACTGCTCGTACTGCTCGCCGTAGCCCTGATCCCAGAAGCTCTTGACCTGCGCCTTGGTGTCGGCAACGGTCGCTTCATCGAGCGTGCAGCCGAGCTCCTTAGCCTTGTTCATGCCCGCGATCGCTTCGATCGTCAGGTCCTCAGCCTTCTTGATGATCCAATCCTCTGCTACCGCAGTCTCGCCGTCGTCATCGGTGATCTCCATCTTCAGGAAGGACTTCTTACCGTCGTAGGTACCCTTCTCGGAATCGTACAGGTCGGACTTCTGAGCGAAGCCCTGAGCCTGGTTGTAAGCCTGCTGGAGATAGAGGATATATGTGCCGATAGGCAACTCGACATCGTCTTTCTGGTAAGCATACTGCTTAGACATGGAGCAGGATGCTACGGTCAGCGCCATGACAAGCGCTAAGACCACACAGAGGATTTTAGAAAAATTCTTCATTTTAATTACCGTCCTTTGTTTATCTTCATGGGTAGCTCGTTACAGCAAACTACCGCATGATAGTATGATTTAACCAATATAATATACAACATTTTTTCGGCTTTGTCTATATTTCGCGCCAAAAAAAACGAATATTCACAGATTGTTATAAATTTAATTCTGACTTGGAATTATAGATAGTATCATGAATACATTATAATAGTATAGCAGTATTTGCGCCGAACAAACGAGGATGCATGAATTTCTCCCTTTTGCGAACACTAACGCAAAGGGGAGATTTTTATGACGAATCAAAACGGAATCATTCAATTTGACAATCGACCGAGGATCAGTGCCTTTGCCTCTGTCGTCGGGAAGAAGGAAGCCGAAGGACCGCTGCGGGAGGATTTTGACAGGATCGTTTACGACAGCTACTTCGGACAGCAGTCCTTTGAACAGGCGGAAACCCGGATGATGCGCACTGCCGTAGAGAAGGCGCTCGAGAAAGGCGGCGTGATGCACGAGGAGATCGACCTCGCCTTCTGCGGCGATCTGCTGAACCAATGCGTCGCCTCGAGCTTCGCAATGAGCGGACTCGGGATCCCGTATATCGGGATCTACGGCGCATGTTCCACGATGGCGCTGGGACTGATGCTCTCGGCGGCATCAGTCGACAGCGGCGCCGCTCTGCGAACGGTATGCGCGGCTTCGTCCCATTACTGCACTGCAGAACGCCAGTATCGTATGCCGCTGGAGTATGGCTCTCAGCGTCCGCCGACAGCCCAATGGACGGTGACCGGCTCCGGCGCCTGCGTCATCGAGGCGGACAGCGAGCTGACGAAGCACGACCGCTCCGATCACGATCATAGCCGAACGATCCTGCCGAACGCTCACATGCCCTACCTCCATGCTGCATGCCCCGGTATCATTACCGATTATGCTGTCAGCGACCAGAATAATATGGGCGCCGCCATGGCACCTGCTGTTGTCAAGTTGGGAACAAAATAAATTATAATCCGGCGTGGCTTATTATTTTGTGATCATTTCAACAAGGCAGAAATATCTATCAAAGCTGATTGACAAACATATATTCGACATGATAAAATGTATTTGTAATCATAGAGTTTTTGCTTTGGGGTATAGTTATGGAAATGACGTCCGAGACAACAGTTGACAAGAAAGCAGTTTTACAGCGATACTTTGGATATTCTACGTTTCGCAATGGTCAGGAGGAGATCATCGACAGCTTACTCAGTGGAGTGGACGCGCTCGCGATCATGCCTACCGGTGCAGGAAAGTCGATTTGTTATCAAGTCCCGGCATTGATGATGGATGGGGTCACACTGGTGATCTCACCCTTGGTATCACTGATGAAGGATCAGGTGAACGCCCTGATCTCGCAGGGAGTCAAAGCCGCTTATCTCAATCGCTCGCTGAATGACGCGCAGTTTGATAAGGTGCTGGAGAATATCGCTCAAGGTGAATACAGGATCGTTTATGTCGCTCCGGAGCGGCTGAAAACAATGCGGTTTATCAATACGGTGAAGCGTTTGCATATTTCGCTGATCGCGGTCGATGAAGCGCATTGTGTTTCTCAATGGGGACAGGATTTCCGCCCGAGCTATCTGAATATTGCCGAGTTTATCGCTGAATTACCCGTGCGCCCGACTGTCGGTGCATTTACCGCGACCGCAACTCCCGAGGTTAAGCAGGACATCATGAACATTCTGCATTTGAATCATCCGAAAGAAGTAGCGACAGGATTTGACAGACCGAATCTGTTTTTCTCCGTTCTGCGTCCGACAAGTAAACCGAAGGAATTACAAAAGCTGCTGAATGAACGTACAGGAAAAACAGGTATCATCTATTGTGCCACCAGAAAAAGAGTGGAAGAAGTCTGCAAAGCGCTTTGTGATAAAGGCTATTCTGCTACGCGGTATCATGCAGGCTTGGATGATGAAGAACGGCAGAAGAATCAAGATGACTTTATCTATGATCGCAAGCGGATCATGGTTGCGACCAACGCCTTCGGCATGGGGATCGACAAGTCCGATGTGCGCTATGTGATCCACTACAATATGCCGAAGAATCTCGAGAGCTATTATCAGGAGGCAGGGCGTGCCGGGCGCGATGGGGAAGACGCCGACTGTATTTTGATGTTCGGACAGCAGGATATAGAAACCGCAAACTGGTTTATTGATCATACCGAGCCGAACCCGGAGTTGACGGATGAACAGAATGAACAGTTCAAACAAAAGGAAAAAGAGCGCCTCGGGTTCATGATATCGTATTGCAAAACCCAAGGCTGCCTTCGTTCATTCATGCTTCGGTATTTCGGCGATACCGCCGATGACCGCTGTGAGAAATGCTCTAACTGTAAGACGAGCTTTCAGACGGCCGACGTTACTGTCGACGCGCAAAAGGTGCTCTCCTGCATTGTCAGAACCGGTCAGCGCTTTGGCGCTCAGGTGATTTGTGATGTGCTGAAAGGTCGGGTGACTACGCCGATCATCAACTTCAAGCTGGATCGGCAGTCCACCTATGCGCTGCTGGAGGATGTGAAACCGAATAAGATAAAAGCACTGATCGACAGCCTTGAGTCACAAGGTTATATTGAGTATGTCGGAGCAGGCAGACCGGTCTTAAAAGTGACCGACGCCGGTTGGCTGGTACTGAAAGGCAAAGCGCAGGTACAGGCGAGAGAAGCGCTGACCGTTCAAACGACTGTCAAAGAACCGACTGACAGCTCTGTGAATACCGAATTGTTTGAAGCCCTGCGCGATCTCAGATTCAAAATCGCGGCAAGTCGCGGAGTGCCTGCGTTCGTTATCTTCTCCGACGCGACCCTCAAAGACATGTGTATAAAAATGCCGACTACAGACGATGAGTTCCTGCGGGTCAGCGGTATCGGAGAAACAAAGCGAAAGCTATACGGCGAGCGGTTTATGAGTGTGATCAAGGAGTATGCACCGGAGAAAAAGCATGCACCGGAGAAAAAGTCTGATTCGCCGTTTTACCTGACTCAGGCAGAGACAGAACGCTATGAGTACTCCGAAAAACCGATCGCCGTATCGGAGATCGCAGTGCGGATCAATCGCTTGATTACAGATGATAATCGGAAGAAGCTGAAAGCGACAGATATTACAGAGTGGCTGTTCTCGATGGGCGTATTGAAGGTCGAAGAGGTCAACGGAAAGAACTGTAAGCTCCCAACCTACGACGGCACAAAGCTGGGGCTGTCGATAGAAAGAAGAGAAAGCAAAGCCGGCGAGAGATATTATGTCACGGTATACAACCGTAAGGCGCAGAAATTTATCCTCGACAATCTGTCATTTTTCGAATTGCAGTATAGTCCAAAAAGTATAAAGTGATGATTGATGCAACTGTGGCTGTATTGAAAAATAGTATCACTATTAACGTCATGTGGCACGTACGGCAAGCAGAAATCATCAGGAATAATCAGACTAGTTATGATCATGCGGAGAGGGTGATTTATACATACGGACTGGCAGTATAATATAACAGCGTCGCAATCACAAAATGACTGCGACGCTGTTTTTATATTATACGAGTCAATTATTTGATATATCCGATCCCAATGCGAGGGTAAACATTTTTGTTTACCCTCAAGACCACTCTTCTCGAAGGATAAACATGCCAAAAAGGGCTTAATACCTGGCTTTTTAAGCACTGAACACACTTTTTATCTGCATTTTTGAGCCAAATTCCAAAAAGATAGTGAAAATTTCCATACCTTTCCACAAAAACGCGATACGGTTGAAATCCGGACGTATTCTACGGCTGCGTTATGGCCTTGTTTATTGTAGGAAAAACAAACCATTTTTATGCTTTAAACTTGACAAGAATTGAACAAGAATATATAATATAATAAATAATACTATTATTTAAATTATAATATAGGTGATACTATGAACAAGAATGAACTGTTGGAAAGACTCAAGCAGCTTGACAGCGATATGGCTTTGCTGGATAACAGTGATAATTTATATACTTGTGTGATTGTCGGCGGAAGCGCATTGGTGCTGATGGACAAGATTTACCGTTCTACACATGATATTGATTCGATTGCATCCAGCGAGAAGATTCTGCCTCTATTGGATGCGTATGGAATCAACATGAATGTTAAAGCGTATCTGACTAACTTCCCTGAAGATTATCAGGATCGTCTGAAACCGGTCGCAATTGAAACCACGAAGGTTAAATACTTCACTGTATCAACAGAAGACTTGGTTGTATCCAAGCTGTGTGCCGGGAGAGATAAAGATATTGAGGATGTTGAAGGAAAAGAGGTTACAGAGCATTTGGATTGGGATTTGCTTGACAGGTTGATCAATGATGTCTGTTATGGTATGCTGAATGAGTTTGACGAAAACCTCTTACGCATGAGATATAAGGATTACAAGGAGCGATTCCAATGAGAGAACTGACATTCAAAGGCTACTTACAGCAGCAGCTTTGTGAGCTGTCCGGCTTGAATAGCAAGTCTTTATATAAATTTGCGAAGCTGTCAGAGAACAACGCCAGATTAAGAGATGTGTTGTGTTTGTACCTTAATTATTTTGTTGATGAAAAGCCGAAGAATCAGTTATGCAGAAGATTTCCGTATTTATCAAATGGTTGCAGATTATTGCAAGGTGTATCACTAGAACACATTGATGATTCACTCAGTGAATATCGGACGATATATGAAAACTACTTGAATAAGAAGAATTCAAAAGAAAATGAAGATAAACTCAAAGCACTAATGCAAAAAAGGATCATTGAAGTTCAAGCGGAAAAAGGCATCACCAATTATCGCATCTATACAGCGCTCAATCTGAATCCCGGTAACGTAAACGCTTTCTTGAAAAACGGGGACACCGGTAAAGTCGGTTTAGATACCGCAAGAAGAATGCTTGTATATGTAAATCAGTAGAATTACACAGTCTAGGAATGATAGTAGAGTTAACGAAAAAGCACAACAGCCATCTCTTTCCAAAACAAGGGATGGCTGTTCTAAATCTATAAACAATACGTCATATATGCCGGGATACAGAGGACATCATTTTGCTTTGACAGATTCTTAGTATGGATAATATACGCTTCGCCGATGCGATTGTGGAATGTTTCCGCAAACTTATCAAGCGATTTGGTGGTATAGCGTTTGCCGGATTTGACTTCGATCGGGTAGATCTTCGGCTTGAGCTTACTGCCGTTGGAGATTAGGAAATCGATTTCGATATCGTTGCGGTGCTTCTCATAGTTGTACCGCGTATAAAAGAACAGGGGATAGCCGTTGCTGACCAGTTGCTGTGCGATCGCGTTCTCAAAGATCATGCCCTCGTTGATCGACAGATTGTCGTGGAGGATCGTCTTATACAGCTCACCGTCGGCGATCTCCGGCTCGGAAAATGCGTGGCTGACCAAAAGTCCGGTATCGCCCATATAGCACTTTACATAAGTCCTGTCCTCGTTTAGTGACAGACCGACATTCGGATCGGAGCAGTTGAAGCACTCGTTGGCGATCATCGAATCGCCCAGCCAGAAGAAGGTGTCCTGATACATCGGGAATGTCGAATTGCTCTCGATGTTAGAGAGCTTCACACGCTTCTCATGCCGAGAGAGAAACGCCGGTATCTGATCGAAGATAGAAGCGATCCGCGAGCGATATTTGACGTCAGCCTTGCTGATATCGTTGCGGTACAGCGTGAGGATATCACGCTTTTCTTCGTCAGCCGCCGCAAAGCTCCTGTTGTTTTCCAGATACTTTGCCACCGCTTTCGGCATACCGCCGACCAGAATATACTGCTTGAAGATCATCATCGCCTTATGGTGCAGATCATCTTCGAGCGGCTTTTTTTGTTTGAAGCAGGTTGCGATATAGTCGAGCATCCTCTCTTCACCCAACGCCCAACAGAACTCCGGAAAGTCCAGCGGATACATCGTCAACTTGCGTTCTTCGGAAGGAATCGTGATGTCTTTCACATTCTCCTTGATAGAGATCAACGAGCCGGTTTCGATATAGTGATAACGCCCGTCCTTGACCAGCTTCTTGACCGACTGACGCGCCTTGGGATACTGTTGAACCTCGTCAAAGATAATCAGAGATTCATGCGGATAGAGCGTCTTATTGTACTCGGTCGACAGGATCATAAAGAAGGTGTCAAGGTCGTTCAGATACTTTTCAAAGGCGTCCATGACTACCTGACTGACATCGTTGAAGTCGATCAGCAGATAGCTCTTGTATTCATTTTTGCCGAACTCCTCTACAATCGTAGATTTACCGATTCGGCGGGCGCCCTCGATCATCAGCGCTTTTTCATCAGCAGATCTTTCTTTCCACTGTAACAGCTTATCATATATTTTTCTGCGAAAAATCATAGGAACAACTCCTCTCAGCCTAATTATATCATATTTCACAATAATACGCAATATAATTATAGGCAAAATATTTAATAATACGCAGTTTAAGTACTCTTTCATTTCCATACAATACGCGGTTTAATACAGGCCCTTTAATTGTTTGCCTCAAATATATTAAATATTTACCTCAAATATCTTAAATAAATATGGTGAAATTTATTAAAATATCTTTACAAGGATAGTA
>CAMVDB010000031.1 GCA_947166135.1 uncultured Clostridia bacterium
ATTTTATCTACTATGAATAACACCGTATGACGGAAGACTGTCATACGGTGTTTTTTCTTTCACATTCTGCTGAATACACATTTCAGCAGGTTCGGATTATTGCAGTCACCCTACCGAGAACGGCGAGCGACGACGCAACGCAATAAATGTTAAAGTGTTTTAATCATACTTAGTATAAGAATATCCCGCCGGGGCGCCTTCCCCTACAGTACAAAAAAAGCCCCGTTGAAGAACAACGAGACTTTCTGGTGACCCATCGGAGATTCGAACTCCGGACACCTTGATTAAAAGTCAAGTGCTCTGCCAACTGAGCTAATGAGTCATGTGGGGTGAATAGTGGGAGTCGAACCCACGCTCTCCAGAGCCACAATCTGGCGCTTTAACCAACTAAGCTATATCCACCATATTTGGCGCGCCAAAAGGGATTCGAACCCCTGACCTACTGCTTAGAAGGCAGTTGCTCTATCCAACTGAGCTATTGGCGCAAAACGGCAAACCATTTTTGGTCAGCTAAGTTATTATATAAGAAACCTCGGATTTTGTCAAGTCTTTTCAACGAAATAGTCAGAAAAACGTCATCGAGCCTGTACGACCCGATGACGTTTATTTATCTGCGTTAACGATCAAGCTGAGCGTTGACCGTTTCTGCGTAGCGGACGGTGTCCATCGCGTCCTTCGCGTAGCTGTCAGCGCCGATCGAGGCAGCATACTCGGCGGTCATCACCGCGCCGCCGACTACGACCTTCGCCCACGGCGCTTTTTCACGAAGCTGCTTGATGGTCTCTTCCATCGCGGGAACGGTAGTGGTCATCAGAGCGGAGAGACCTACCAGCGGAGCGTGCAGACGAACGGTCTCGTCGACTATCGCTTCGGGAGCGACGTCCTTGCCGAGATCGCTGACAGCAAAACCATAATTCTCTAAAAGAAGTTTCACAATATTCTTTCCGATATCATGGATATCTCCCTTGACGGTAGCGATCACAAAGCTGCACTTATCGCTGCCGTTGCCGGAGGTCATGCGGGACTTGATCTCCTCAAAGGCGAATTTAGCCGCTTCAGCGCTCATGAGCAATCCGGGGAGATAGACTCTCCCCTGCTCGTAGTCCTTACCGACGGTGTCGAGGGCAGGGATGATATGCTCCTGCACAACGGTAAGAGGCTCATTGTCCTTAAGAAGCTCAACACAGAGGCGAGCCGCCTTCTCTTTAAGTCCCTTAACGATCGCGCGGTCGAGGGTATCGACGTCTACGTCGGTACTTTTCGCGGATGCCGCGCTCAGGGTGGTATTGCTCTCTACGGTATCGGCAAAGGCGATGTAATCACCGCAGTTCTCATCGAGACCTTTCAGCACACGGAACGCAAAGTAGGTCTTCATCATCTCGGCGGAGAAGGGGTTCATGATTGCGGCGGAGAGTCCGTTCTCCAAAGCGAGTGCGAAGAACGCCGCGTTAACGATATCGCGCTGAGGCAGTCCGAACGAGATATTGGAAACACCCAGCGAGGTATGCACGCCGAGGTCGTAACGGATCGCGCGCAACGATCCGAGGGTGAGCTGAGCAGCGTTTTTATCGGCGCTGACAGCCATCGCCAGCGTATCGAAGATCAGATCCTTTTTATCAATACCGTAGGAAGCGGCGGTATCGATGATCCTTTTCGCGATCGCGACTCTCCCCTCTACCGTGTCGGGGATGCCGTTCTCGTCAAGGGTCAAAGCGACCGCAACACCGCCGTACTTCTTCATCAGCGGGAAGATGGCGTCCATACTCTCCTGCTTGCCGTTGACAGAGTTGATCAGCGGCTTGCCGTTATACCGGCGCAGCGCGCGTTCCATCGCGACAGGGTCTGAGGTATCGATCTGCAGAGGGAGGTCGATGATCGCCTGCAGCTCACAGACGACCTTCTCGAGCATCGCGGGCTCATCGATCTCGGGAAGTCCGACATTGACGTCCAGCACCTGAGCGCCCGCATTCTGCTGCTTCAAGCCCTCGTTGAGGATATAATCAAGCTCGTTATTGCGCAGCGCTTCTTTCAGCCGCTTTTTACCGGTCGGATTGATGCGCTCGCCGATCAGGACGGGATCTCTGTCGAAGAATACAGCGTTGGTATAGGATGAAATGACAGTATCGTTCTTCGGTTCAGTGTTCGGGACAGCCACGCAGATCTTATCAGTCAATGCTTTGATATAATCGGGCGTTGTACCGCAGCAGCCGCCCGCTATACGCACGCCTTCTCCTACCAGTCCCGAGGTGATATCCGAGAAACGCGCCTCGTCAATATCATAGACGGTACAGCCGCAGTCACTGTGGGGTAAACCCGCATTGGGCTTCAACAGGACGGGAACGGAGGCATAGCGCAGATACTCGCGCACGATGGGAGCGAGCTTATCGGGACCGAAGGAGCAGTTCACGCCGATCGCGTCGGCACCCATACCCTCAAGCATGGCGACCATCGCCGCAGGTGACGCACCGGTCATCAGCTTGCCGTTCTCGCTGTAGGCGTTGCTGACCAAAACCGGCAGATTGCTGTTCTCCTTCGCGGCAAGCAGCGCCGCCTTGGTCTCGTAACTGTCGTTCATGGTCTCGATCATGATAAGGTCGACGCCGTACTTCACGCCGAGCTTCACGGTCTCAGCGAAGATACCGACTGCATCCTCAAAATCAAGATCGCCCATCGGCTTCAAGAGCCGCCCGCAGGGTCCGATATCCAGCGCGACGAATTTTTCAAAATCCGCCTTGCTGTTATTCTGTGCCGTCCGTGCGTTCTCCACAGCCGAACGGACAACGGTATCGAGCTCCTCAGCGGAAAAATGCAGGAGATTTGCGCCGAAGGTATTGGTATTGACGACGTTTGATCCGCTGTCAAAATATGCCTGATGGATCGCAGCGACGTCATCGGGATGGGTCATGTTCCAGCTCTCGGGCGCTTCTCCCGGCTGTAAGCCGCGCGCCTGCAGGAGCGTACCCATACCGCCGTCGAGGATCACAATATGATGTTGTAAATATTCTCTGAAATCCATTCTTTCACCTAAATTCTGTATTCACAGTCGGTTTTTGAGCAGTTATCACAGGAGCGTTTCTCCGCCTCACCGTCACAGTCGATCACGCCGCACAGTGCGGTGACGGACTTCGACGGCGACATCAAGAGGCTCTCGTCCAAGGTCAAGCCGATCTTGCGCGGACAATCGAGCAAGGCGAAGATCTCCCTTTGCATCGTCATCGGAATATCGCCGTAGCCGGGGCTGACGCGGGGCGTCAGGCGTTTTCCGTTCTCTGATAAAGTACTGTTGATCTCTGTACAAAAAGCGTCGCAGAGGCTCTCTGCCCTCTCGGCTCCGATCGCCTGGAAAATCAGCGCCTTCGCAGGTGAAAGCGCGCTGTACTTACGGATCAACAGGTCAAAGGGAGCGCCGACCGTCGCGGCGAAAAGCACGACTTCATCGGAGTTTAGAATCGCCTTAGAGATCGTCTGTGACGCGGTAACGATATTACCGAAATGCAGGTTATCTCCGTTATGCTCGACACGGAGTATCGAATAGCATACACGGTAGGAAAGCGTAGGCTCCGCCTCACGCATACACTCGTCGAGCAGCTCGCGATAGCTGTCATCCGCGCCGCGGATACGCGCGTAACGCATGATCTCCCGCACGTTCCATGCGGGAGGTTCAAAGTGTCTTAATTCAATCATTTGCCGATAATACTGCTCAGGTTGTTCTGGATCGCACGGGCGACCTCGGGCTTGTTCATCGTATACAGATGGACATTGCGAACACCGTTAGCGTACAGATCGATGATCTGGTCGGTCGCGTAAGCGATACCTGCCTGGGTCATCGCGAAATCATCGTGACCGAAACGGTCGACGATCGCCTTGAAGCGCTGGGGCATGAAGGAGCCGGAGAGCTTTAAGGCGCGCTCGAGCTGAACGGCACGCGTGATCGGCATGATGCCCGGCACGACCGGCACGGTGATGCCCGCTTCACGGATCTTGTACAGGAAGTTGTACAGAAGGTTATTATCAAAGAACATCTGGGTCGTGATGAAGTCACAGCCGGCATCGACCTTCTCTTTCAGATACTTGATATCCTCGGTTTGGTTGGCGCTCTCGGGATGCACCTCGGGATAGCACGCGCAGCCGATGCAGAAGTCGGCGCCGCTCTCACGCAGCTCGCGGACAAGATCGATCGCGTGGCAGTAATCCCAGGAGTCAGAATCGCTCAGCTTCATATCGGGAGTCAGATCACCGCGCAACGCCATAACGTTCTGGATGCCCGCCGCTTTCAGCTCCCTGATCTTCTCGGCGACAGTCTCCTTCGTGGAGGAAACGCAGGTCAGGTGCGCCATCGTCGGCACACCGTAGCGGTTGCGGATATCCTCGGCGATATCGAGCGTATAGCGGCCTGTTCCGCCGCCTGCACCGTAGGTCACGCTCATAAAGGACGGGCGGAGCTTCGCAATCTTCTCGATCGCGGGCTTCACCTGCTCGAAGGAGGTCGAGACCTTGGGCGGGAACACCTCGAAGGAAAGGGAACAATGATCGTTATTTAGTATTTTAATGATCTTCATAGCTTCACCTGTATCGTAGTAAAATAAAACTCGAATTAATATTATAGCACTTTTATCACTTTAAAGCAATAGTATGTCGAAAATTCGCGTTAATCTCTGACGTCCTCGATCAAAAAGGACATCACGCCGCCGCAGACCATGCCGTCTTCGGCAGCGACGTCATCGGTCATCTCGACTTCATAGACCGCAGAACTGCCCGTGCCGATGATCTGTCGCGCGTTCGCGATCGCCGCTGCCTCACCACAGCCGCCGCCGACGGTACCGAAACCCTTACCGAGGCGATTCACCGCCATCATGCTGCCGCTCTTGACAGGCGTCGAGCCGGTAGAACTGAGCACGGTAATCAGCGCGCGAGGCTCGTCGGACTCAGCGAGAAAGCGGAGCATGTCGATGTTGACATTCGTCTGAAGCAATTCATTCTCAGCAGGAACAGTCTTGATCTTCCGCTTCTCGGCGATCATCTCGGCACAGATAGAGAGGGCGATCTCCATCGTGGTCATCGCACCGATATTGAGTCCGATCGGCGCATGGATCCGGCTGAGCTTCTCGGTATCATAGCCTTCCTCAGCCAGCAGCTCACGCAAGCCGTCGGCACGGCGGCGGGAGCTGATTATACCGAGATAATACGGCATCTCTCCGTTGAGGATGGCAGTTACACACTGACGATCCCAGCGGTGACCGCGGGTCAGAACGCAAACGTAATCGCGGGAGGTGATACCGAGTCTTTCGATCGCGTTCTCGAAGGAATCACAGAGCACCTGCGCCTCGGGAAAACGCTGAGAGTTGCAGAACTCGGGTCGGTCGTCAACGACAACAACGTCGAAATCGAGCATCAGCGCCATACGGTACACATCGAGCGATACATGACCGCCGCCGAGCAGGATCAGACGATCGCCCGGGATAAACCGGCGGGTATAGGTCGTACCGTCGGCAGAGAGAGTCAGAGAGGCGCTCTCTCCCCTACCTAAGGTTTCCAATATGATCTTAACGGTATTACTATCCATGAACGACACCTCACTACTGCTATTGTACACCAATTCACGGTAAAATCAAGTGTGTACTCAAAGAAAGAGCCTCGGATGTACCAAGGCTCTTCGGAAAAGAATTACGGCAAAACAGCGGATTTCGGTTTATACAGCGGCGAAGCCCTTTTCGAGGTCGGCAATGATATCGTCGATATGCTCCGTGCCGATCGAGAGGCGAATCGTCGACTGCGAGATACCCTGATCGGCAAGCTCCGCGTCGGTGAGCTGGCTGTGGGTCGTGGTCGCGGGATGAATGACGAGCGATTTGACGTCGGCGACATTCGCAAGCAGAGAGAAGATCTCGAGGCTGTCGATGAAGGCGAAGGCTTCATCCTTCCCGCCCTTGATATCAAAGGTAAAGATCGACGCGCCGCCGTTCGGGAAATACTTCTCATACAGCTTATGGTCAGGATGATCGGGCAGCGAAGGGTGGTTGACCTTCGCGACCTTCGGATGATTGCTCAGGTACTCGACGACCTTCTTCGTATTCTCGGCATGGCGCTCTAATCGCAGAGAAAGCGTCTCGGTACCCTGAAGGAGCAGGAAAGCAGCGAACGGAGAGATCGCAGCGCCGGTATCGCGCAGAAGGATCGCGCGGATATAGGTGACGAACGCCGCCGGACCTACCGCGTCGGCGAAGGAGATCCCGTGGTAGCTCGGGTTGGGATCGGCGATGTTCGGATATCTGCCGCTCGCTTTCCAATCAAAGTTGCCGCTGTCTACGATCACGCCGCCGAGGGTGGTGCCGTGACCGCCGATGAACTTGGTCGCAGAATGGACAACGATGTCCGCACCGTGTTCAATGGGACGGATCAGATAAGGCGTGCCGAAGGTATTGTCGATGACCAGCGGGAGTCCGTGCCTGTGGGCGATCTCAGCAATCGCGTCGATATCGGGAATATCGGAGTTCGGATTGCCTAAAGTCTCGAGATAGACCGCCTTGGTGTTCGGCTTGATGGCGTTCTCGAGCTGTGTAAGATCATGCGCGTCAACGAAGGTAGTATCGATACCATACTGCGGAAGCGTATGCGCGAGCAGGTTATAGGAGCCGCCGTAAATGGTTTTCTGCGCGACGATATGCTCGCCCTTCTGCGCCAGCGCCTGGATGGTGTAGGTGATCGCCGCGGCGCCCGAAGCAACTGCCAGAGCCGCTACACCGCCCTCCAGAGCGGCGATACGCTCCTCAAAGACACCCTGTGTAGAGTTGGTCAATCTGCCGTAGATATTGCCCGCATCGGCAAGTCCGAAGCGGTCGGCAGCATGCTGAGAATTGTGGAATACATAAGAAGTGGTCGCATAGATCGGAACGGCACGCGCATCGGAAGCGGGATCGGGCTGTTCCTGACCGACATGTAACTGTAAAGTTTCGAATTTATAATTACTCATGATAATACCTCTTTCTGAAAGTTAATTAGGTTGAGATTGCCGCAGCCTTGACAGGCTTCGCAATGACAGTTTGATAGTGTTGAGATTGCCGCAGCCCGGAACGGGCTTTGCTTGACTGTTAGTCATAAAAATCGTTCAGAAGGAGTATTACATTCGTCCGAAGCGGAAGTTCGCACGCAGAAGCTTTTCAAAGTGAATTTTCATCATATACCTCATAATTATTTAATCCACTTACCAAGTAGGTTGGTGTTATAATACCACCTTTTCCCCACTTTGTCAAGAGGAAAATAAAATAATGAAGTACGAAATTCTGAATCCTGACTTTTCAATGCTCATTACGGATAGGGTGACTGTAATATCGCTTTCAGCAAAAAACTCCCCGGAGTGATCCGGGGAGCTGATCGTATTGATGATGTGGTATCAGAAACCGCCGCCGGGCATTTGGTTCATGCCGCCGTTCTGACCGAAGCCGCCCATGCCGCCTCTCATACCTCCCATGCCGCCGCCCATCATCTGGTTGGTCAGCTGGGTCACCTGACTGCCGTTGACGGTAACGGTACCGCCGTTTAATTTACCTTCGCCGTCATAATCGAAGGGCGACTGTGCCGTGATATTGATATTACCGCCGTTAATGTAGAGGTTACCGTTTACATCGAGCGCGTCGGTATCGCCCTGACCCATATTGACGGTCACGTCGCCGTTGTTAATCTCGATGGTCGGTGTATAAGCGCTCGATTTATTTGAACCATTGATACCGTCGTCGGAAGCGTTGACGTTCACGCTGCCGCCGTTGATCTGGACAAAGGTGCCTTCGATACCTTCGGAAGCGGTGATATTGATGGTGCCGCCGTCGATCTGAGCGACCGTAGTCGCCTGGATACCGTCGCTTGCGGCATTGATATTGATGGTACCGCCGCAGATGTAGATATAGCCCTTGGAGTTATCCTCGTCGTTCTCGGCGTGGAGACCGTCCTTACTGCTGTCGAGATTGATCGTACCGTCGGCGACTGCGATAGAGTCGTTTGCCTCGATCGCGTCGGAGGTCGCGTTGATGTTGATCGTGCCGCCGGTGATCTTGAGGTCATCCTTACAGGAAACGCCGTTATCGGAGGAGTTGATGTTCAGCGTGCCCAGACCGTTCAGAACCAGATCATCCTTAGAGAAGATGACTGCGTCGGTGTTGGTATCGCCGTCTGCCGAGAAGGTACCGGTAACGTTCAGGGTGCTTTCGGTGCCCGAAACGGTGGTGACAAATACCTTATCCGCACTCTTGACGTAGATCGCGGGAGCACTCGTATTATTGATCGAAACGCCGTTCAACACAATCTGTACCTTGTCGGAATCGCCTGCTTCTACGATGATCGAAGCGTTTGAAGCCGAACCGCTGATGATGTAGACTCCCTCTGCGTTGATGGTGATATTGCTGTTATCGGCAAGGGTATAAGCGACAGCGCCCTCGGTATCGATGCTCTGCTTGAGATCTCTGTCGGTGAAGACGCCGCTCGCGTCGATCGCACCGTTCGAGGTAACATTCGCCTTGGTAACTACCTCACCGGTATCGGGAAGGCTCGGGAGATCGCCCTGAGAGTTCGTTGCGACTACCGGAGCGACAAAGTGAGCGGTATCGGAATCATCGGCAGTCGCCGCTGCGGTTGCAGTAGTTTCGGTCTGCTGCTCATTCTTCTGACAAGCCGCCAGCGAAGTGACCATGATAGCGGATAATACTATAATAAATATTCTCTTTTTCATAATTCTTCCTCCAATCAAGCATGTGCTGTTTTTGTTTACAGCCATATCTTAACCTGTCTATATGAGGAATAATTGACGTGTATGTGAAAAATATGTGAAAATCTTCACATTAACGATTCGGAGTGAATCCCCATGTGACCTTGACCTTTCCGGCGTTATTTGCCGCGTCGCGCATCGCTTTACCCTGAGCGCCTATGAGCATACCCGCTGCGAGCTTCGGATCGGTGAGCGCTTTAGCCCACTCCGTGCTCTGCAGCAGCTTCAGATCCTTCGGGATCAGGCAGGAGGTATCGGCTGCGAGCGATACGATCCCGATGCCCCTCTGCGCCGTCCACTTCTCGGTGATGATCGCCGTCGCGCGTTCGAGCACATCATCAAGACCGCAGGAAAGCTCCGTCGGGGTCACGCCTTCGACGGACATGATCTCTGAGATCGCCATCGAAAGCTGCATCTCGAGCTCCGTGGTCAGCTGATTGAATACCTCGTGCTTATAGACGGTACCTGTGCTGTTACCGCATACATTCTTATAGAATACGGGCGGATCGGTGATACGAAAGGAGAACATACCGCTGATCTGCACCTGCGCGTCGAAGCGCATGTTATTGCCCCTATCACGGATATTGACGGCGCGGTTAAGGTAGAAGGGGTTCGCCATATGCTCGCGGGTATCGAGGAAGATCACGACCTGATATACTGCCGCTACGCCGCCGTAGCCGAAGCGGTCGAAACCCTGTTTGATCACACTTTTCAATCCGCCCTTGGCGAAAAGGCTCCCGCTGCGCTCGCTGTGGAACTCGTAGCTGCCGGGGGAATCGCAGTAATCGACCACCTGTCCCCTGTCGATCAGCAGGGCACACTGACCCGCGTTCACGATCACCAGAGAGCCGTCGGACACCACATCGGGATCGCCCTCGTTGTTGGAGGAGCGTACGCCCGTCTTTTTCATCACCCTTTGCGCCAAAACATCCTCGGAAAAGCTGTCACAGGTATAGACCTCCAGCCACTGATCAGCCATCACGCCGCCGAAGGAACCTGAGAGCGCCTTGAATACACCCATCATCTCACTCCTAATATTCGTTATGTACCAATCGTACCATATTTCACAACGGGATTCAATGCCGCGTCTCAAGTTTTCTCTGTGCAAAGTGTCCAATTAGTGATTGCAAAACCCGCCGTATACTATATATTGACGAAAATCGCAAAAATCATTGTAAATCGCAAAATCTTGTGGTAGAATGACTGTGTTTGGAATCAACAAATAATAAGAGGTGTATTATGAAACAGCTTTTCAAAAGGCTCCTTTCCGTAATTGCCGCGGCAGTCATGCTGACGACCGTTTTCGTAGCGGTGCCCGATATGGGTACCACCGTCGAGACCGAGGCGGCAAGCTCGTGGAACGGAACCAACTACGGCGGCGGCAGCGCCGCGGGATACCGCACCTTCCTCGAAGCGTACGGTATCGATTATAATGTCTATCAGAAGTGGATGGACGACCACGACCACGACAGCGCCAACAAGGACTATTACCTCGGCACTCCTTACGTCGGCTACGATCACCGCAACCCTCACGGCGACCGCTTCAACACCTACGGCTCGCTGGATCGCTACGGCGTAGAAGGCATGAACTGCACGGGCTTTGTCTGGCATGTACAGTACAAGGCGGCGGTGCTCTCGGGAGCCTCCCGCGCTCAGATCAACTCCATCCCCGTCATGGGCAACGTCACCCCCACCTGGAACAGGCTGGGCATCTACCGCATCTACTTCCGCACCAAGGAAGAGATGATGAAGTCAGGCGTTCTCGAAAAGGGCGATATCTTCTGGATCTACGGCAGCGGTGATAATCATCACTGCATCTTCTACGGCAACAATTCCTCCCACGACCGTTACTGGCATTCGTCAGGTAAGAACAACAATATGACCACTATCCACGCGGCGGGCAACTGGCTCGGCTGCTGGGTCGCGAAATGTACCCAGCCCAACAGGATCGAGCTGCAGGTCAACCCCACCACGACCAACAACGGCGGTCAGTTCGGCGCGAAGTACTGCGTCTTTACCGATAAGGCGAAGGCTCAGGCGGCGCTGGATAATCCTACGGCAGAGGGTGTATGGGACAGCAGAACAGGCACCATCGTGCTGGATAAGAACGGCAGAGGCTGTCTGAGAACCGACAATGCTCCCGCTGACTCCGAGCTTTGGAAGAACGGCACGGCGCAGGTCAATCACAGCTACTTCAACTCCATCGGCAAGAAGGTCGACGCGAAGTCCACCTACTATGCGGTGCAGTACAGCGCTCCCGAGGGCATGGAGAAGGATACCGTGATCCACGAGTTCAAGGACTCGAAGAAGCGTACCTCCACCGGCTACCGTATCTTCTCCTTCAAGCTTCCGAAGACCGTCAGCACCCCCGAGATATCAAAAACAAAGAGCACCGGTGACGGCGTAAGGCTGAGCTGGAACGCGGTCAGCGGAGCTTATAAGTACCGCGTATACAAGAAGAGTGAGAGCGGCTGGACGCGCCTCGGCGAGACTGCCTCGACCTCCTTCATCGATAAGACCGCCGAGAACGGCTCGATTTACACCTACACTATTCGCTGCGTCGACAACGACGGCGACTTCATCAGCGACTTCAACCACACCGGCTGGAAGCATCAGCACTCCATCCTGCCGACTCCGCAGTTCAGCGTCATTAACGATACCTCGAACGGCGTACTGCTGCAGTGGAATCCCGTAGAGGGAGCCGCGAAATACCGCGCTTACCTCAAGATGTCCAATGGCTGGACAAAGCTGATCGAGACCGATCAGACCTCCTTCGTCCAGACAGGCGTGAAGATGGGCACGAAGTACACCTACACCCTGCGTTGTCTTGACAGTGAGGGCGACTTCATCAGCGATTTCAACCACGACGGCTGGGTACACACCTACACCGGCACGCCTACGCCTCAGATCACCTCGATCAACAGTGAGGCGAGCGGCATCAGGCTGACATGGCAGGCTGACGCCGGAGCGGATCAATACGCACTGTATCATAAGTCCGCGAAGGGCTGGACGCGCATCGCGACGCTCACGGGTACTGAGTACCTCGACGAGAACGTCTCGATCGGCACGAGCTACATCTACACCCTCAGATGCCTCAACAGCAAGGGCGAATTCGTCAGCGACTTCAACCGCGACGGCTGGAAAGCGACCTACAGCGGCGTCAGCACTCCTGCGTACACGTCGATCACCGACGAGCCGGAGGGCGTCCGACTGAGCTGGGCTCCCATCGACGGCGTCGCCTCCTATCGCCTGTACTATAAACAGGGCAACGACTGGAAGCGTTTTGCCGAAGTCAACGGTACCGAATACCTCTTCCCCGATATCGAGTTCAACAAGACCCTGAC
This sequence comes from uncultured Clostridia bacterium, assembly GCA_947166135.1. Taxonomy (GTDB): domain Bacteria; phylum Bacillota; class Clostridia; order Oscillospirales; family Acutalibacteraceae; genus Ruminococcoides. The sequence goes on from CAMVDB010000031.1 coordinate 12,100, forward strand.
CTTCACCATCCGCTGTGCGAACGCCAAGGGCAACTTCATCAGCTATCACAACAAGACGGGCTGGACACACACCTACGCAGGCGTTACTACTCCCGAGATCAGCACGACAGAAAACACTGACGGCGGAGTAAAGCTGAGCTTTACTCCCATTGAGGGCGCTGCGAAATACCGCGTTTATCGCAAGAACGACAAGGGTCAGTGGGGCCGCATCGGCGAGACTGAAGCTCCTGAATACCTTGATCCGAACGTTCAGTCCGGCAAGACCTACACCTACACTGTCCGTTGCCTGAACAGTACAGGCAAGCTCATCAGCAATTACATCAGCGCAGGCTCCGCGGTACAGTATGTAAAACCGTAATAACATAAAAATGACTCCGCACACTTCAACGGTGTGCGGAGTTTCTTATATAGTAATCATAAATCATATACTGCTATCCGGTGATAGGTTCGCCGATCTTATAATCGGTAACTATCTTATTGAGATAGCGCTGGATCAGCGTGGCGTCGATGACGTCCGTCACTGTGTCATTGTTGACATCGCCGTTCATGATGGTCTCGGCGTCGATATTGACGGGGATCAGCGCTTCAACGCGCAGGATGGTCGTAACGTCGATCGCATCGACTTCTCCACTGCCGTCGGCGTCGCCGAGAAGACGCACATCAGACTCGGTGGGATCTACAACGGGCTCATCGGTATAGATAACCGCTATTCCGGTCGTACCGATATGACCCGTAATTGTAGTATCGGTAACGGTAAAGGTGTTTCCTGACACCTCGTCGGTATAGGTACCCGCCGGCACGAGCGAACCGGAGTTATTTACGGACACATCGAGATCGGCGCTCTTCGACACGAGGACCGCGCCTCGTGAACGCAGAACAGTATAACAACCGCGGTTATAGATATACTTCTCATCTGTCCCGACCATCGCATTATGGAACCGGTTGACCGCCGCTATCTCCTTAGAGGTGAAATGCGTGCTGCCCTTCGTCCCGTAGGTGATGGATTCCTTATTCTTCTGGGGAGGTCTGGAGAAATACAGCGCCTGCGAATCGGCTCTGGCGCCGAGGACAGCGTACACCTTATCGACTACATTCTGGTCGACATCCTTGGTGAAGCCGCCTTCGTTGGCATTGTTCGCGAAGGTGTCGTGACTCTCGCCCCAGTAGACGATCCTGTCATTGGCTACGCCGTACTTGTTCCAGTTTCCGGTACGTTTAAAGGATGTAGCGGATTTTACGGCGTTGAAAAGATCGGTGCTGTAGACCGAATCCGTCACGCCGATATACTGTGAGTATTCCGTCATAAGCTCATTACTGCCACCCGGATTATTCAGGATCTCACCGTACTGGAACAGGTCGATCTGCGCCATCTTCGACCAGAAGGCGCAGTCCTCCGAGGGAAGGGAGATATGCTTGGCGGCGTCCCAACGGATGCCGTCGACGCCTGCTGCCTTATAACGCTCCAGCATCGCGTAGACCATATTCTGAACGTCGGTATTCTCACTGTTGAGATCGGGCATACCGATATTCTTATGGGTGACCTCAAAGCGATCGTTATCGTTCGTCTTAGGTCCCAAGTTATGGAAGTATTCCGTCTTTCTCAGGGTGCTTTCTACGCTGCTTGCCCAAGCGCCGGAGTTGCTGCCCGCCACGTGATTGGCGACGACGTCGACGATGATCTTGATCCCGTACTTGTCCGCCTCGGTACACAGCGCTTTGAGGTCGTTATAGGAACCGAGCTCGTTACCGATCACGGAGAAGCCGTTCGGCTGATACAGCCAGTACCACTTGGAGCTTCCGTTATGCGCCTGCAGCGGAGAAGTCTGTACAGAGGTAAACCCGGCTGCGGCGATGTTCGGCAGCTCCTGCTTAATCTGATTGAGCGTCCAGTCAAAGCAATGCAGGATATTGCCGTCCTTACAGTCCTGAGGCAAGCCGTAATCCGCTGTCCCGTCCGCGGCCGTGGCGGAGAATCCGCTGATTGCCGCGCAGGTCAGGAGCACGCAGAGCAGAAGGATAACGCTGATCGTTCTTTTCATCATTATTCTCACCTATCCATAAAATAGATTTATTATACGTCAATCATAACAAGTGAAATACAAAATGTCAATCAAATTATCGTTAGGAAACACGAAAAAAGGCTGCCGCGGGAGCGACAGCCTTAGCTTCATCTGTTCATTAATAATCCTGATATTCAACGGAACCGTCGGAGTAGGTGATCTCTCTGTAACCGTGGCCGGAACCGTCACAGTCAGGATAATCTACGGTAGACACGATGGTTCTGCCGCCGCCCGCGGAACCGGAATCACCGCCGCCGGAGCTGCCGCCCGAACTGCCGGAGTTACCGGAATCACTGCCAGAGTCGTTTCCTGAGGAAGCAGTGCCATAAGCGACGATCTTGTTGACGGCCTTCTTCGTGACCTTCTCGTTGATCGCCTCGCGGCTCTTCTCCTTGCCGTCGACGTACTTGACCTTGTAGGCGACTTCCTTCTCGCCTTCAACACCCTCCTGGGTGACCTGGCTCTCGCCCTCGGAGAGGGAATCGCTGTAGGTCTCCTCGGTCTCGAAAGCGATCTTCTCAGTCTTCTTCTCTTCCTTATACTCGACGCGGAGCACGCTCAGCTTCATGCCGTCGGTGATCTTCGCGTCCTTCTTCGCGCTCAGCTCATCGTTCTCGCCGAGAGTGATGTTCTGCTCCTTGATGAAATCCGCAACGGTAGCCGCCTTGGTGTAGATATCAGTGGTCTTGCCGTCGACAGTGAGGCTGACCTTCATGCCCTTGGTGAGGGTAACGGTCATGCCGTCCTTAACGTAATCGGTGGCGGGAACGTCGGGAGTCATGCCCTCTTCGAGCTTGATACCGGAATTCTTGATCGCGTCCTCAACGGTACCGCCGACCATCTCGACTTCCTTCTTCTCATCGCCGCAAACAACGGTGACCTTGGCATAGCGCTTGACGGTGATCTCCTTCAGATCAGCAGTGATCTTGGTGTCAAGCGCGGGCTCGGTCTCGTCCTTTTCGCCGAGAGTGATCTCAGCGTCGGCGATCGCCTGCTTGACGGTCTTAGCGGTGGAGGTAGTGATCGCAGTCTTGTTGCCCATGTCGTTGATCTCCAGCGAGACCTCCTGACCGCCGCACGCGACCAACATACCGGCGAGCATGCATACCGCCATCAGAACGGCGGCGAACTTCGCAAATGTTTTCTGCATAATGGTTTCTCCTTCCATGATGTTTATATTACAGGATCTATATTATCAACCGAAGTATGATAAACCTTGGTAAAGCTGTCTTCGGAGCCGACGATCACGTCGACCTCGAGCGGCTTGCCCGCGTAATCGGAGGCGGGGATATACACGACGAATTTGTCTCCCTCTTCCCCGCACAGACCCGTATACGCCTCAAAGTCGGCAGTCTTGCCGTCAGCGTTTACACGCAGATATACGACAGAGTCATCGGTGAGCAGATTGTCATCGAGAACGGCGTTCAGCGCAAGGTACATGGTATTCGCCTTGAGCACCTCGCCCGTGACCTTCGCCTCAGCATTCTTCGTCTCACCGACGTTCAGCACACGCTGAGGAGAAGCGATAACGGGAGGACTCTCTAAAAACCACGAGATATTACGCTCGACGATCTCGAAGATCACCGTATCCGAAAGGCCCTTCATGTTATCGAGAGCGAGATTGATGGGCTTCGCCTTGGTGAAATGGGCGTTGCCGTAAGCGTTCGCGAAATACGGCAGCAGCGCGTTGCCGAACGAATCACGATACATATAGAGAGAACCGGTCGCCGCGGGGTTCTCGGTCTTGATATTCGCGTCCTCGACAGACTTAGTGGGTGTGGTATAAGAGTAGGTCGGGGCAATATCGTAGGTATAGTTGAATTCCTTTACATCGGAGGCGGGGTAGAGCATCTTAGCGAGATCGCCGTTGAAATCCTTTACCCGCTTTACGTCAGCGGTACTGTAATTATTATGCGGCTTGCCGAGCGCGTCCAGCATGGCGTTATACGCCATCAGAGCACCTTTGTTGTTCCAGTGGGAATCCTGCTTCAGATACAGCACCTCATCCTGTGCCTTGAACAGCGAGAAGAGGTCGAGGTAATTCAATCCGCTGTCGGTGATCGCTTCATGCAGCTTATCGCGGTTATGCTCATCGGACGCAAGCTTCCTCAGATAATACGGCATGTTCTCGGGATATAGGGTGTTCTTGTTCGGCGCAACGGTGAAGAGGAACTTCGAGCCCTGCGACTCGACATACTCCTGCACCAGCTTCAGGTTATGGACGATACCGTTGATCTCGCGGGTACTGAGCGTGTTCCTGCCGAGGTAGTCGTCGAGGGTGGAGGAATAGTACAGCCAGCCGTTATCGCCGACGGTCACGGTATCGAGGTTGGAGGTCTTGAACAGACCCGACTGCACCCGCGCGTCGGTATCGATCGACTGCGGGCGGAAAGCGAAATGCTTCTCAAAATATGTGCCGAGCTCCGGCAGAAAAGCACTGTTGAAACCGCCGTCCCCGGTCTTTACCGAAGGGAGAGGGGTCTCAGGCTCATTACCGATGCGTTCGTTGGTGGGAAAGAGCGTCATCCCGAGCGAGGGGATCACACACAACACCATGCACAAAATCACGAAAAGCAGCAATAAAATCTTCTTCATATCATGCCGCCTTTCTAGAATCTAAAGTAAATAAACGGATTATAAGAGGTCGCCGAGAGGCGGATCATGCACCAGAACAGGAGCACGAACGCCAGCGCGTACAGCGCGATCTGCACGACCTTCATGCCGGTAGACAGCTGAGCTTCGCCGTAGAGGTTTGCGCGAAGCTTATCGGCGAGCGGTCTGATCGGCGCACAACCGATGATCGCGGCGACCAGCATCAGGATGAACCACGGGGTCAGCTGGGTCAGCGCGAGGCTCAGCGAGCTGTCGGTAAAGCTAAAGCCCGCGAACATCTTGCCGATCACGGTGAAGCCCTGACCGATGGTATCAGCACGGAACAGCACGAAGCCGACCGTTACGACCAGCAGCGTATAAATATGCGCGATGACGCGCGGGAGCTTCTTGATTGCCGGGACAGCTCCTTCAAGGAGCAGGAACAAGCCGTGATAGATGCCCCAGAGCACGAACGTCCAGCTCGCACCGTGCCAAAGACCCGTACAGAAGAATACGATCATCTTATTGAGGTAGGTGCGCGCCTTGCCCTTACGGTTGCCGCCGAGAGGGATGTAGAGGTACTCCTTGAACCACGTCGACAGCGAAATATGCCATCTGCGCCAGAAGTCCTGGATGCTCACGGCACCGTAGGGATACATGAAGTTCTCCTTGAACTCGAAGCCGAACATCAGTCCGAGGCCGATCGCCATATCGGAGTAGCCGCAGAAATCGTAGTAGATCTGGAAGAGATACGCGATCGCACCCAGCCAAGCGGCGGGGAGCGATAAGGCGCTGACGTCGGAGTTGAAGATGATGTCAGCTGTCTGCCCCATCGTATTTGCGATCAGCACCTTCTTACCGAGACCGCAGATGAAGCGCCTGAGTCCGCGGGCGATCTTCTCGATACTCTGGGAGCGGTTCATGATCTGCTCGTCGATGTCGCGGTACTTGACGATGGGTCCCGCGATCAACTGCGGGAAGAAGGTGATGTACAACAATACGCTGAAATAATTCTTCTGAACCTTTGCATCACCGCGGTAGACGTCGATGACGTAGGACAGCGCCTGGAAGGTGAAGAAGGAGATACCCACAGGTAAGGCGATCTCCGGTACGGGGATCGACAGCGAAAACAGGTTGTTGACGGTGCCGACGAGGAAGCCGGTGTATTTGAACACGCCGAGGATGGCGAGGTTGATCACCACCGCGATGATCAGCACAGCCTTGTTCTTCCCGCGTCCCGTCCGCACAAACAGCGCACAGATATAGTTGAGCACAGAGCTGAAGATCATCAACAGCACATAGACAGGCTCGCCGTAGGCGTAAAACACCAGACTCGCGATGATCAACAGCGCGTTGCGAAATCTCAGGTTGGGAACCAGCGAATAAATGATGAATACCGCCGGCAGGAATATGCATAGAAATGTCAGGGAGCTAAATACCATAAATAGCAGCCTTTCTCAGATTTTAAACAATTTACTTCCAGGCAGCCTTACCGTCGCTGATGGTCAGCTCGGCGGTGAAGTACTTGCTCAGCGGCCAGAAGTGAGTAGTCATCATGTAAGCGCCCCAGCTGCCGCTGTGATACTGCGGCAGGTTCGCGTCAACGTCGCAGATCAGCCATCTGCCGTCGACATAGACCTCTGTCCAGCCGTGGGGTGCGCTGCCGGTGATACCGACCGCTACACGGGCACGATAGCCCGCCATGCGCGCCATACAGCAGAATGCCGCGGCGTAACGGTAGCAGTTGGCGTTACGGTTCTTGAAGCACTCGATCGCAAGATGCGGGATATCCGCCGCCTTCTTGGGCGGATCATAATAGCGCTTGTAGGGAATGTTGTTCGCCATATACATGAAGCCGTTCTTCATCTTCTCTTTGAGAGTGCTGCCCTTGCAGTACTTCGCCATGAACTGAGCGGCGAGGCGGATCTCCTCGGATTCACAGCAAACGCCCTTGCTGTCGGCATAATACCAGCCCTCACGGTCGCTGCCGACGATATCGTTCTTCACGATCGCGCCGCCCTTGCCGTAATAATACTTCTTACCGTTCACGGTACGGAAGCCGGAGAGCAGAACGCCGTTATCGAAGTGGTAGGAAACACCGTCCACGGTCAGATCGCAGTCAGCGATCGCGCCGTTTACATAGTAGAGAGTATCGTCGAGATAATCGCTGATCAGGTTCCCCTCGGCATCCAGATAACGCAGGGTGTAGGTGTAAGCATGCGCGGCATCGGAGGAGGCGTCAAGATAGGGGCTCTCGGTAACGGAATCGAAGAGTCGTGCCCATGAGGTACCCGGCGCCTTACGGTACAAGCGGTAACCGGCGACATCCTTCTTCAATTCCCAAGCGATCTGATTATGACCGTCGTCGGTCTTAGTGATCGAGGTGATCGCGGGAGGCGCGTAGAAGGTGGTGCTCGTGCCGCAGCGGTCGAATTCGCTCATCGCGTTGTTCGCGCTGTCAAAGCATCGAACGGCATAGATACGGCTCTCGCCGTCCTTAACGGTAGTATCGATGTACTCGGTCGCCTTTGTATCGTCAAGCTTCGTCCACAGACCTTCCTTCATATACAGCACGCCGTAATGATCGGCGTAATCGACCTTGTTCCAGCTGAGCTTAACGCCGCTTGAGGTGTTAGTCAGCGTGCCGAGCTTCGGCGCTTCACAGAAGGTAAAGCTCTTGCCCTCGAGGTAATCGCTCATGAACTCTTCCCTGTCGGAATGGATCATACGGATGGTGTAGGTGTATTTGACGCCGCTCTGAGCAGTGGTATCGGTAAAATCACTGCCGCTGACCTGACCGAGGCGCGTCCACGACTTGCCCGCGATCTTGCGATATACGCGGTAATCCTCAGCGCCCTCGGCACGCGTCCACTTGATCAGAACGCCGTCGAGTGTGCTCTCCAGCGAGTCAATCACGGGAGCGGGATAATGGATATAGGTATGCGGCTCGTTCTCGCGGTAAAAATCGCTGACAAAGGCGCCGTCCCTGTTCACACAGCGGACGGTATACACGCGGGGCTCCATATGCTTTGCGGTCGTATCGGTGAAAGAGGTCGCGGAGGTCTGACCGATCCTTGTCCAGCCGTTCTCAGTCTTGTAATAAACGCGGTACGCGGCGGCACCCTTAGAGGCATTCCAGCGGATCACAGCGCCTTTTGCGCCGTCATCCACGCCGGTGATCTTCGGAGCGGCGACGTAGGTGATGGACTTGCCTGCAGTATGACCGCTCATAAAGCGCTCATCATCGGCATAGATCATGCGGAGGGTGTAGGTGTAGGCAGTGCCGGAAACAGCGGTAGTATCGATATACTCGCCTTCGGCAAGCTGTGCAAGACGCGTCCATGAGCCTTTACCGACCTTACGGTATACACGGTAGAGCTGAGCGTCCTCGGCGACTGTCCATGTAAGCTTGACGCCGTCGACGGTATTGGTGAGGGAATCAATCACGGGGAAAGCGTAGTAGGTGTTGCTCCAGCCCTCGTTGAAAAATGCCGAAGTGAACTTCTTGCCCTCGGCGTTATTGACGCAACGCAGGGTGTAGACGCGGGACTGACCTACGGGAGCCGACTTATCGGTATAGGCGGTTCCGTTCACGGTAGCGAGCCTGACCCAACCGTTCGCGCCGAGATAATAAACGCGGTAATAACGGTTTCCGTTGTAGGTCTTCCAGCTCAGACGAGCGCCGTCGTTGTTGTTCTCGATCCTGTCGATCACGGGATAATCCGCAACAGGTGCTTCGGTAGCCGCTACGGCAGCGGGTTCTTCAACAGCACCGGTAATGATCGCCTCGGGTTCCTCAGCAGCAACGGGAGCGATCTGTGCGGCGATATCTTCCGTCAGTTCCTCGGCGCCCGCCGCAACGGGCAGTACCGCGAAAACGGAAGCGATCATGATGACCGCGATCAGCAATGATAAGCTTCTTTTGAACATATTGCTTCCTCCTATGATCTCGCCTGCCGACAATAAAAAATGCGCATATTTCGGCAGGATACATTCAAACCATTATATTATAGTCGAAAACAGGAGCTTTTGCAAGACTCTGGACGATATTTCTACTATATTTGTACTATTTCGTGTAGATTGGCAGGAAAACCCACTATATCATGTGGCAGATTATCCATTTATCATAACGAACAATATAAAAAACGGCGGCGGGTGGTCCCGTCGCCGTGATGAAGCGCTTATATTCAGTTGTTCTTACCTGTCTTTTTAATAAAGGTAACGCCTGCGCCGAGGAGCGCAAGAGCGATCAGCGCGAGTCCGATGAAGAGCACGTCGTTGTCCCCCGTTTTGGGAGAAGGGTTCTTCTGCGCGGTTGTGGGCGCCTGCGTCGATGAAGCGGACGCGGGCTGTGTCGCTGCGGCAGTCGCGGAGGTCGCGTCAGTCTCGGTCGCGGCAGCCTTGGTCTCTTCGGCGGAAGTCGCAGCAGGCTGTGTCGCCGAGGTCTCGCCCTCAGCAGGAGTACCGCCGGTACCGCCTACATTCACGACGGAAGCCGCTACGCTGAAGCGATCGGTGATCATATCCCATGTCTGACAATCGGCGAATTCGAGGTTGCCCAGCTGTACGGAAGCCGTACCCTCAAAGCCCTCGTCCACCTTGCATTGGAAGGAACCCAGTACGGTATCGGTATCGCTCTCGTAGTTTGCCGCGGACGCAACGCCGTTGATCATCAGGCTTACCTCTGTCCAATCGAGGGTATCAAAGCCCATCAGCTCACGAGCACCGTCGGTGATCTTGCCCGAGCCTTCTACATAGCTCAGGCCCTCGGGGATGGAAAGCGTCATCTGGAGCGTTCCCAGCTCGGACACAGGACCCATCGTAACGGTGAAGTCGAGGACGTCACCGGGCTTTGCGTCGGTCTTATCGGTGGTGACATACAGTATTGTGGACTCGTGGGAAGCGGCGGACGCGGGAATCGCCGAAAGCGCCGTCACTGCCACGAGTAATACGCACAGAATTACGGAAAAAATACGCTTGTTCATATTCAAGCTCCTTTCTGATATCACGTGGATATTTGCCGTGATAAAGCGAAATCAAACAAGGTCTCCCCCCGTTTGATACACGCGAATTATACATCATTTTGCTCCGAAATTCAATAGATTCGAAAAATCGCTACAAATTGTTTACAATTGTACAAAGCTTATTCACAATTGAACGTTCGCTTTCACCATATTGCTCATAACCGGTTTGTCAGGAATTGCCGCTTTTTATCCTGAGGGTTATTTCTCGCACAACTCGGTCATTATTATTCCGACGATCGAAGACAGATCCCTCTCTTGAGCCGGTTGCAGGAATAGATAATCCGCTTGACTTTTTATACTATATATAGTATAATTCAATCGTTTTAGGGTTCTTTGACTTTAAAACGTAAAACAGCCTGTCGGAAGGAGGATATTCGGGTTAGTTAGCGCCGGGACCGTAATTGGTTGACGAGGTTTGGCGGTTATCGAAAGATTCGGCGGATGCTGCCACGGCGAGCGCGTATTTTTCTGAAAAAGAAATAAGCAAAGCATTACTCGGAAGGTATGTTAATATAAATAATCAGCGCGCCGGTACGTCGTAAGAAAGATGATAAAAAGCAGAATCAACACTGTAACAGAACGTCTTTTATTACCAACAAATCGATATACATTCACTACTATTATAATACATTTACGGAGGTATATACCATGAGAGTTGTTATTCAGGAAAATTACGATAATATGTGTAAGTGGGCTGCGAACTATATCGCCGCCAAGATCAATAACCATAAGGAAGACAGACCCTTCATCCTCGGTCTGCCGACCGGTTCCTCCCCCATCGGCGTCTACAAGGAGCTCGCGCGCATGAACAAGGCGGGCGAAGTATCCTTCGCGAACGTCGTCACCTTCAACATGGACGAATATCTGGGTCTGCCCCACGAGCATGACCAGAGCTACTGGTACTTCATGCACGACAACTTCTTCAATCATCTGGTAGACATGAAGCCCGAGAACATCAACATCCTCAACGGCATGACCGATGATCCCGAGGGCGAGTGTGCAAGATATGAGGAGAAGATCAAGTCCTACGGTGGTATCGACCTGTTCATGGGCGGCATCGGCGTTGACGGTCATATCGCGTTCAACGAGCCGTTCACCAGCCTTTGCTCCCGCACCGGCGTTCGCAACCTGACCACCGACACCCGTATCGTCAACTCCCGTTTCTTCGGCAACGATCCCGAGGCTGTCCCCTCTCAGGCGCTGTCCGTAGGCGTCGGCACCGTTACCGACTCCAAGGAAGTCCTGATCCTGATCAACGGCCACAACAAGGCTCGTGCGCTTGCCGAGACCGTAGAGGGCTCCGTCAGCCACAAGTGGACCTGTTCCGCTCTGCAGATGCACAACGGCGCGATCATTGCGTGCGATGAGGCTGCATGCGGCGAGCTGACCGTCGACACTTACAAATACTTCCTCGATATCGAGAAGAAGGAGAGAATTTAATGTATACCATCAACGATCTTTATGATCTCGATCATACCCTTGCGAAGGATTACCTTAAGCAGTTCACCTATCCGTGGGAAGCGCTTAAGGGCATCAAGGATATGATCATCGCGCTGGGTGAGACCCTGGGCGATGACTACGAAGAGCGCGCTCCTCAGGTATGGGTCCACAAGACCGCCAAGGTCTTTGACTCCGCTTATCTGGGCGCTCCCTGCATCATCGGTCCGAACACCGAGGTACGTCAGTGCGCGTTCATCCGCGGTTCGGCGCTGGTCGGCGCTGACTGCGTCGTCGGCAACTCCGCCGAGCTCAAGAACGTCATCCTCTTCGATCACGTTCAGACCCCCCATTACAACTACGTCGGTGATTCGATCCTCGGTTATTTCTCCCACATGGGAGCCGGCTCCATCACCTCTAACGTAAAATCCGATAAGCAGCTCGTCGTCGTACACAACGGCACCGAGAAGATCGAGACCGGACTCAAGAAGTTCGGCGCGATGCTGGGCGACTATGTCGAGGTCGGCTGCAACGCTGTCTGCAATCCGGGCACCGTTATCGGCAGACATTCCAACGTCTACCCCACCTCCTGTGTGCGCGGCGTTGTCCCGGAGAACTGCATTTATAAAAACAGCGGTGAAATTGTAGAAAAGAGGTAATTCAACATGGGTAAGTATTTTGGTACCGACGGATTCCGCGGTGAGGCGAACAAGGACCTGACCTTCGATCACGCGATCAAGATCGGTCGTTTCCTCGGCTGGTATTACGGTGCGAATCAAGGTAAGAAGGCGAAGGTTCTGATCGGTAAGGACACCCGCCGTTCCTCTTATATGTTCGAGTACGCACTGTGTACCGGTCTGATGGCGAGCGGCGCCGACGCCTACATCATGCACGTCACCACCACTCCTTCCGTTGCGTACATCACCCGCATTGATGATTTTGACTGCGGTATCATGATCTCCGCTTCTCACAACCCGTTCTATGACAACGGCATCA
>CAMVDB010000032.1 GCA_947166135.1 uncultured Clostridia bacterium
TTTCATTAGGGCTTTCTTTGGTTGTAACATATAGCGGACGTAGCTCTGTAAATAATTTCTGTTCCATTTATGCCTCCAAAAATTCCGATTTATCTTGCTATAATTATATCATTTCAGCCTGATTTTGTCTATCCGTCAAACAAAAAAGACCTTGATGAAAACGAATCCATCAAGGTCAAATTCATTAAAATATGCGATTGTTTATTATAGTTTTATTTGTTTTTATTTCTTACGGTATTGACCACAAATAAAATCAAGTACATAACAACGCCAATGCCGAGCGGGTATAAAATGTGATATGATGAGGAAAATTGGTATCCGCTTCCGTTTATCCACGTTTTCCAAATGAAGTCAAACAGATTCCATAGTCCAATGCAAATAGCGACAAACAAAACGCCGCCTAACACTGTTTTAATGGTTTTATTCATTTTTTGCTCCTTTGCTAAAAAATTACAAAATATGCGATTGATTACGCTCTGCACAACTTTCCGCATCGTTTGGCGTAAGCTTGGCGTAAATGGCGTAAATCCGAGACATCGCAACTCTCGAAACCCGCATAAACACTGGGGGTTTGGGGTGTTACTTATCTAAGGACTTCATTGTCGGGATTGCCAAGGTCGCCGTTTCGTAAGCTCCCAAAAGCTCATAAATCCTGTTATTTTCAGCGTTTAAAATCCTTCGATTTTTTATAACCTAACACAACTTATTATATTGCTTGTTCAAAACGGTGTAAGTTTTGGTGTAAATGGTGTATGCGGTGAAAACGAGATGTCTTTTATTGCTCTGGAATCAAGTACGTTTCAAGAGTTTGAAGCTCTGATTTTTTCAATGCCTTTGTCGCATCGGTAGTCTATTTCTATCAGGAATTAGTATTAGTCCGCAAAATATACAGCAGGCATATTGAGTTGCCGTGATGAATCTGCTATAATAAAGCCATCAACTAAAGGAGCGCGATAAAGCATGGAGCTGATTAAATGCGACGGCACACATTTAGCGGCGGTAACGGCGCTGTATCGCCGCACCGTGCGGTATTTAGAGGAGCATATCAACTACCCAAAATGGTCGGCGGCGCACCCTAGCGATGAGGGCGTTGCGCAAGCCGTTTGCTCCGGAGAACAGTATATCTGCACCGAAAACGGAAAAGTTCTTGGCGCTGTGGCGCTCAGCGAAAATCCCGAAGGTTTTTATGAGGCAGGGGAGTGGCGCTGTGATTTAAAGCCGGGAGAATTCCTTGTCATTCACGCCTTAACTGTTGACCCGAGCTGTTCACGCAAGGGCGTCGGCAAATTTATGGCGGAGCAGTGCGTCGTGCTTGCAGAAAAAGGAGGCTACCGTGCCGTGCGGCTTGATGTGGTGCCGGGAAACACACCCGCCGAGCGGCTGTATAAAAAAGTGGGTTTTTCATTTGCCGGCACAAAGGATTTGCGCAGAAATATTGCAGAAGTCCCTGTTTTTGATTTATATGAGCTGAATTTATAGTGAAGTAAGGAGGAAGCGACATGAAATATCCTTGGAACAAAAGAAAAAACGATAAAGGCGATTCCCGCTCAATGGAGGGCGTTTATGCGGGACCACCCACGCGGGAGCCGATGGGGAGAGTTTACGCTGGACCACCCACACGGGAGCCGATGGGGAGAGTTTACGCCGGACCACCCACGCGGGAGCCGATGGGGAGAGTTTACGCCGGACCACCCACACGGGAGCCATTGGGGAGAGTTTACGCCGGACCACCCACGCGTGATCCGATGGAGGAGGTTTATGCAGGACCGCCGCTTGACGAGCAGATGATGTGCGTTTACGCCGGTCCCGAATACTTCAACGGAACAAAACCCGATGGCATGGGCGCTTTTATCCCGCCGGAGCAAATGCCCGCATTCTGCAAATCGTGCGGAAATCCGCTGAGGGATGATTATAGATTCTGTCCCGCCTGCGGTGCGCCGGTTCCGAAAGAGGATGAATAAAATGAACTGCCGCGATTTTCCGTTTCAGCTAAAAACCGCCGTTTGGGAAATCACTCTCGCCTGCTGCTTTCGCTGTGCCTATTGCGGTTCGCGCGGCGGAAAGGCGCGTGACAATGAGCTCAACACCGCCGAGTGTCTCGACGTTGCGCGGCAGCTTGTCGAAATGGGCTGCCGCAGGGTGTCGCTGATTGGCGGCGAGGTGTTTATGCGCCCCGATTGGGTGGAAATTGCCGGTGCGCTGACCTCTCGCGGCGTGAAGGTCTGCATTATTACCAACGGCTTTTCCATGTCGCCGCCAATCATCGCTAAGTTGAAACAGATAAACATAGAATCGGTGGCGGTGTCAATTGACGGTGTGCGTGAAATTCACGACGCATACCGGCAAAAAGGTAGCTATGACCGCGCTCTGCATACGCTACAAACGCTTGCGGCGGCGGGCATTCCGGTGTCCGTTATCACCTCGCTGCGCAGCGACAACGCACCGCTGCTGCCGGAGCTTTACCTTGAATTGCAAAAGCTTCCGCTGTTTGCGTGGCAAATTCAGGCTTGCTCACCGATGGGCAACGCAAACGACAACGGCGTTCCGGTGGCGTTTAGCGCAAAAGAGGTCATTCGGTTTGTCGCCGAAACCGCACCGACTGCGCCGTTTGCGGTCGGCATTGCGGATAATATAGGTTACTACACGCCCGAAGAAGGCAGGCTTCGCGGCGCGCCGAACTCTTGCTTTGAGGGCTGCTCGGCGGGCTTGACAACTCTCGGCATTGACAGCGCGGGCAATGTGCGCGGCTGTGAGTCTATGTATGATGAGTATTTCATTGAGGGCAATCTGCGCAGTCGCACACTTGCCGCAATCTGGACAGCCCCGAATGCGTTTGCCTATAACCGCCGCTTTACAGCGGAATGGCTCACCGGCGCTTGCAAAGCCTGTCCGCACGGCGATATCTGCGCGGCAGGCTGCCGCTCCTATAACTATTTCACGACAGGCAGACTGTACGAAAACTGTCTGTGCGCACGGCATAACGGATAAGATGCTGTTGCATATTATCCGTTTATGCCAATTCGTCAATCAAAATTCGAAAAAGCCGGTTCATCGCTGAACCGGCTTTTCGAATATTTGAACAATGACGAAAGAAGGTGAAGTAATACTAATACCTAATAAAAAGCAGACAATCTTTGCGGTCTATTTTCCGCAAAACTGCGTTGTCGTCCTTGCAAGGCGTCAGCCTTGCCGCGTCCTTCGCCTTTTCTTGCGAAAAATATCCTCGCAAAATATTAGTCTAGTCGTAATTTGACTTAAATATCAATTTGTTTTGATATAATTATATCATTTCAGCCTGATTTTGTCTATCCTTCAAACAAAAAAGACCTTGATGAAAACGAATCCATCAAGGTCAAATTCATTAAAATATGCGATTGTTTATTATAGTTTTATTTGTTTTTATTTCTTACGGTATTGACCACAAATAAAATCAAGTACATAACAACGCCAATGCCGAGCGGGTATAAAATGTGATATGATGAGGAAAATTGGTATCCGCTTCCGTTTATCCACGTTTTCCAAATGAAGTCAAACAGATTCCATAGTCCAATGCAAATAGCGACAAACAAAACGCCGCCTAACACTGTTTTAATGGTTTTATTCATTTTTTGCTCCTTTGCTAAAAAATTACAAAATATGCGATTGATTACGCTCTGCACAACTTTCCGCATCGTTTGGCGTAAGCTTGGCGTAAATGGCGTAAATCCGAGACATCGCAACTCTCGAAACCCGCATAAACACTGGGGTTTTGGGGTATTACTTATCTAAGGATTTCATTGTCGGGAAGAGGAGGACGTCGCGGATGGCGGGGGAGTTGGTCATGATCATGACCAGACGGTCGATGCCGTAGCCGATGCCTCCTGTGGGGGGCATACCGATCTCGAGGGCGTTGAGGAAGTCCTCGTCGGTGGTGTTCGCCTCTTCGTCGCCGGCGGCGAGCATCGCCTCCTGCGCTTTGAAGCGCTCGCGCTGATCGATCGGGTCGTTCAGCTCGCTGTAGGCGTTCGCCATCTCCCAGCCGTTGATGAACATCTCGAAGCGCTCGACATACTCGGGGTCGTCGGGCTTCTTCTTCGTCAGCGGAGAGATCTCGATCGGGTGATCCATAACGAAGGTCGGCTGGATCAGGTGCTCCTCGACATACTCCTCGAAGATCAGATTGAGGATATCACCCTTTTGGTGACGATCCTCATACTCGACGTGGAGCTTGTCCGCGATCGCGCGCGCCTGGGCAGTGTCCTTGACCTCGTTCCAGTCGACGTTCGCGTACTTCTTTACCGCGTCGACCATGGTGATGCGCTCGAAAGGCTTCTCGAAGTCGATCACATGCTCGCCGTAGGTGACCTGCATAGAGCCGTTGACCTCCTGCGCCACGCGGCGGTACATCGCCTCGGTCAGATCCATCATGCCGTGATAGTCAGTGTACGCCTGGTACAGCTCCATCAGGGTGAACTCGGGGTTGTGGCGAGTGTCAAGACCCTCGTTGCGGAAGACTCTACCGATCTCATACACGCGTTCAAGACCGCCTACGATCAGGCGCTTCAGGTACAGCTCGAGAGAGATACGGAGCTTCAAGTCCTCGTCGAGCGCGTTGAAGTGGGTCTCGAAGGGGCGAGCGGCAGCGCCGCCGGCGTTCTGCACCAGCATGGGGGTCTCGACCTCCATGAAGCCCTGCTCGTCAAGGAAACGGCGGATGGTGGAGATGATCCTGGAACGCTTGATGAAGGTATCCTTTACCTCGGCGTTCATGATCAGATCGGTGTAGCGCTGACGGTAACGGGTGTCGGTATCGGTCAAGCCGTGGTACTTCTCGGGGAGAGTCTGCAGAGACTTAGAAAGCAGGGTCACGGTCGCGGCATGCACCGAGATCTCGCCGGTCTTGGTCTTGAATACCTCGCCGGTCACGCCGATGATATCGCCGACGTCGAGCTTCTTGAAGCCCATATACTCCTCGACGCCGATCGAATCGCGCGCGACATAGACCTGGATATCACCCTTTAAGTCACGAACGTTACAGAAGGACGCCTTACCCATCACGCGCTTGAACATCATTCTGCCCGCGATGCTGACGGTCTTGCCCTCCAGCTCGTCGTAGTTCGACTTGATGTCCGCGCTGTGGTGGCTCTGGTCAAACTTGGTAATGACGAAGGGATCCTTGCCCGATTCCTGCAGGAGGGCGAGCTTCTCTCGTCTGAGTCTTAAAATTTCATTCAGATTTTCCATATATCCTAACCTCAGTATTTCATAATTCAGTTATCGCGAGATGATCTCGCTCAATGATACAATCCCTCAGTCACCTTACGGTGACAGCTCCCTTTACCAAAGGAAGCCTGAATTACTTAAAGATCTCGAGTACCTTGAAGCCGATCACACCTGCGGGTACCTCGACCTCGACGGTGTCGCCGGCAGCATGTCCGAGCAGCGCCAGACCGACGGGGGACTCGTCCGAAATCTTGCCCTCGGAGGGGTTCGCCTCGTTGGAGCCTACGATCTTGTAGGTCACCTCGCTGTCGGTACGCAGGTTCAGGAGTCTGACGATGGAGCCGACATGGATATGCTCGTTGGAGATACCCTCCTCGTCGATGATAACGGCGTTCTTGAGGGTCGCCTCGATGGTGACGATACGCGCCTCGAGCATCGCCTGCTCGTTCTTCGCGTCATCGTACTCGCTGTTCTCGGAAAGGTCACCGTAGGAGCGGGCAACCTTGATTTTCTCTGCTATTTCTTTACGCTTTTCGCCTTTTAAGAGATCGAGCTCTTCTTCGAGCTGTTTTAAGCCTTCGGCGGTCAGCATTACGGGTTTAGCCATAGTTATACATCCTTTCAGTTTATTGGATATTCGCATACAGATTATATTATATGCCAAGTCCCTACCGATGTCAAGAATGAATCTGCGGGATGAACAGGTTTCTGCGGAAAGAAAAAAGCGGGATCATCAGCTAAAATCACCTGCAACAGAGAGACGCTTTTTCAGCATTTCAACGAGGCTTTGGCGGGTATGTATCACGGTACCGTCGCCGCAGCGGGTGAAAAGCTCCGCGCTGAGTCCCCGCGCATGGGCGAGCGCGTACAGCGCCGAGGCAAAGTACATCTCATCAAGATACGGCGGCATGACGTCGCGGTACTTCTGCGGCAATTCAAAGGTATAGTCATAGATGACGGGCGACAGCTGAGGATAAGCGGGCTTCTCACCGGAGAGGAGTACCGCCGTCGGCTGACAGCACAGGTCATCCGAAATACATCGCGGGCTGATGATCACATCGGCGTCGCGCAGACAGCCCGCACTGCGACTGACGCGGAGGATCGCGCCCTTCTCGCTGAGCAGGTACTCCGCCTCGGCAGCGTACAGCTCAGGCGACTCGGTCACAACATAAACCGGCTCGGTATAGTCCGTGAGCCGCTCACAGAGATCGAGGCACTCCCCTTCCCTATCCACCAGCACGGTCTTGATATTGCGGCGTTCCGCCATACGAAGGAGATATAAAGCAGCGTTGCCGCACATTCTGCGATTCAGCTCGCTCGACTCAAAGCGGCGATAGCCGAGAGAAGCAGGCAGCTCGACGCTCTCGGGACACAGGAGCCTGTCTCGTTGACCTTTGACAAAGCGGTCGATGGTCGTCCAGTTGAGCTTGCCGCGGTAATGTTCATAGACAACGCTTTTTACCGCTGCGCTGTCACAGTAGCGGTGTCCGACGCGCACGCGGTTTCGGCGAAGAATATGCCAAAAGGAGCCGCCTGCATACTCCTCGATCTGTAATGCTGTTAACATCCGTATCTCTCCGATTCACACAATATGATATGGTATTGTATGCGAGGATCGAAACGGATATGCGCCCAAGCGGGGAGTGATTCTGATATTCGGTTGAGATTGCCACGGCTCCCGCGGAGCCTCACAATGACGATCGATGAACTCCCGTAACTTCCAAGAAGCCACTCTGTAACGACATATATCAAAAACCGCCGCTTCAACTGACTGAAACGGCGGTATATCGATTATTCTGCTGTATCGGGGTCGGGCGGAAGATCTTCACCGCTCGCCCTTCATGCGGAGCGCTCGAGGTTATGCATCATCCTCACCTTGAGGCTGTCGCCCTCCACGATGATGTCGACCGACTCGATGTTCTTGTCGGGGTGAGCCTTGACCAGCTCGCTGACATACATTCTGATGATTATCTCGGAAACTTGTTCTCCTCTAACGTTGATTTTCATGTCATCATCTCCTTGATTTATTCGAACAGTTGTTTCATTTCTTACAATTATATTGTAGCAGAGAAGATGAGAAAATACCAGTTACAGGTTACGAATTTTCATATCAGTTTGTTAATCGTTAATTCCTTTTTGAATAAAAAACGTATCACTTTGTAACCGTTAATTCCGGTTGGAAATTAAAGCGTTTTTTAATATATTTTGGAGAAAAATAACCGAAAATCACAAAATCTTGGGGTCGATAGTCATTATTTCTCAGGGGAATAATAACAGGTTTTTCGATGATTTTTCGGATGAAGGTGTTCGAAAATCACGTCTTTGCCAACCGTCTTTTGCGATACAAAACAGCGGTCATATAAATGAAAAGGGTGGGGATCAGCAGGACCGCGAATATCCTGAGGGAGGACGTCATCATGAACTTCGTGATCTGGGCGGTACCGACGGCGCCGAGCAGATTTGTCGTATAGGAGGCGATGACCATGAAAATATCGATCCCCGCTACGATATAGATCGGGATCGGGCTGCGGGGCTTTTCAGACAGGAAGAACACCAGCACCAGCACGATAAACGCGATATCGAAGAACAGGTAGATCGAAAACCCGGTAATACTGTTGATATCAAATTGGCGGTTGCGCCAATTAAAATATTGGATCACCAGTTGGTTGAGGATATCCACACCGACGATAATCGTCGCGATTCGGGCGGCTGTGCGGGGCGTGACGGAATCACGGGCGGACTTGAACGCACCATAAAGCAGCGTACCGGTGATCACGGCGGAAGTCACGATGGACGCGACTCCCCCTCCTCTCTCCCAATCAAGCATGAAGCGGTATTCGATCACCATAAAGCCGATATACCAGAGGAACTGTACCAGATTCACCATGAACGCCGCCGAGAACAGGGCGGTCTGAACCCTTTTATATAGGGGATACTCGATGACGGGGTTGACCTCGGGGTAGGTGTGCATATCGTCGTCGGCAAGCAGGTCGTCCAAGGTTTTGTCGAGGGACGCGGCGAGCCGCTTAGCCGTCAGCAGGTCGGGATAACGCGAGCCGTTCTCCCATCGTGACACTGCCTGACGGGTCACATATAATTGATCCGCGAGCGTCTGCTGGGTAATGCCCAGTTCCTCTCTCGCCCTGCGGATGTTTTCACCGAATTCTGCCATTTTAAACTTCCTTTCTAATTATCGTGCTCCCGAAAGAGCGCGTCGGGATGTTGTGACGGCTGCGGGGGTGTGTTTTGTCTGTCCGCCCGCCTGCCGATGATGACAGCGATCACCAGAAGCGGCAGCAGCGGCGCGAAGATGAGCGTCACCATATAATTGCCCGTTATCAGACTGATCACGAGGATAACGAGGTCGACCGCGGCAAGGAGCACGGTCAGGGTAATACGCGTGGACTTCTTCTGTGATCCGTAGACATCCTTGACCTGATTCATGGGTGCTGCCACGGGGCGGTTCTTCATAAAATCGGGGCGGTTATTTTCCATGTAGATCCATCCTTTCGCTTGGAGTGACTTCATCATACAGTGAAGAACGGCAAAAAGCAAGCACCACCCTGCTCAAGCGGTGTTGACAGAGCGGTGCGTTCAGGTTTTATGCGGGTTTCGGGGCTTTTTTGATCCCATACAATCTTTTGGCGTTTTCGGTGGTGATATCGCCGAGCTCCTGCGCGTCCATGCCGCGGATCTCGGCGATCCGCTGAGCGGTATAGGCGATGTTGCGGCTGTCGTTGCGCTTGCCGCGGTTCGGCACGGGGCTGAGATAAGGCGCGTCGGTCTCGAGCAGCAGACGGTCAAGAGGAACCGCCGCCGCGACCTCAACGGGTACGCGGGCGTTCTTGAAGGTGACGGTGCCGCCGAGGGATATGCTCATGCCGAGCTTCATGACCTCCCTGAGCATTTCCACCGAACCGGAGAAGCAGTGCATCAGACCCTTGGGCTGATACTTTCTCAGCAGCGCCATCACATCGCCGTGCGCCTCACGGTCATGGATCACGACCGGTACGTCCAGCTCCTTCGCGAGCATCAGCTGTCCCTCGAAGATGCGGTTCTGCAACTCGCGCGGGATATCCCAGTGATAGTCGAGCCCGATCTCGCCGAGGGCGACAACCTTCGGGTGCTTTAACAGCTCAGTCAACCGATCGAGATAATCAGGGGCGAGCCCCTCGAGGTTCTCAGGGTGGATACCGGCGCAGGCATAGACATGGGGATAGGTCTCGGCATAGCCGATCGCAATCCTTGCCGTCAGGAGATCGACAGCGGCGTTGACAATATAGGAAACGCCGTTCTCAGGCATGGCCTCAAGCAGCGATCCACGGTCTTCATCGAACCATTTATCATCATAATGCGCGTGTGCGTCAAAAATATTCGTCAGCATATTTCACCTTTATAAAGTAACGGCGGGAGCACACTCCGTGTCATTAAGCCAAAGAAATGTATCTCGCTGATGCTCGATCAACTGATACAATCCCTCAGTCACCGTTCGGTGACAGCTCTCCGGTGTATGGATTCTGTAATCCAAATCACAGATTTGGACAGAATCTCACCTTTACCAAAGGGAGCCTGATGATATCGGAGCAATCTCCCGCCCTTCTGTTATTGATTATACTAAGGATCCGCCGGGGAGGATGCTGTCGTCGATGGTGACGACCTTCAGTCCGTCGCCGCTCTCGGCGGAGAGGATCATGCCGCAGCTCTCGATACCCATCATCTTACGGGGCGCGAGGTTCGCGACATAGGCGATGTTCTTACCGACGAGCTCCTCGGGATCGTAATACTCGGCGATACCGGAGAGAATGGTGCGCTCGCCCTCACCGTCGTCAAGAGTGAACTTCAAAAGCTTCTTGCTCTTCTTGACCTTCTCACAGGCGAGAACCTTCGCAACCCTCAGCTCGACCTTCTCAAAATCGTCGAAGGCGATCTCCGGCTTATGCTCGGGCAGGACAAACGCGGTCTCGTCGGCGATCTCTTCGATCGCTTTCTCACTCTCGGCGTTAGCCTTCTGCATCGCTTCGAGATCAGCCTCAAACTGCTTGGGATCGATACGAACGAACAGCGGAGTCGCCTGACCCAGCTGTGTACCGGGCTTGTAACCGCCAAAGGAGCTCAGGCTGTCGTAGTCGGCGATATCACAATTGATCTGCTCCAAAATCGCCTTGTTGGTATCGGGCATAAAGGGCTGAAGCAGTACCGCGATATAGCGGATTCCTTCAAGCAGATTATAGAGCACCGTGCCCAGACGAGGCTTGGTGTCTTCACTCTTAGCCAGTACCCACGGAGTGGTCTCGTCGATATATTTGTTGCAGCGCTTCGCGAGGTTGATAACCGCCTCGACCGCGTCGCTAATATGGAAAACATTGATCGCATCGTCGACCTTCTTCACGGTATCGAGGCAGAACTGCGCGAGTTCGTCGTCGATGGGCTCCTTGACAGAGGGCTCCTGTACCACGCCGCCGAAATACTTGTTGTTCATAGCGACGGTACGGTTGACCAGATTGCCGAGAGTATTCGCGAGGTCGGAGTTGAAGCGCTCGACGATGGTATCATAGGTGATGGAGCCGTCGTTCGCGAAGGGCATCTCGCTGAGCAGGTAATAACGGACCGCGTCCACGCCGATCATCTTCACCAGTTCGTCGGCATAGATGACGTTGCCGCGGCTCTTGCTCATCTTATCTTCGCCGAACAGCAGCCACGGATGGCCGTAAACCTGCTTAGGCAGCGGCTCGCCCAGCGCCATCAGCATGATCGGCCAGTAGATGGTATGGAAGCGAACGATATCCTTGCCGATGATATGAGCGTCGGCAGGCCAGAATTTCTTATACTGATCGCTGCTGCCGTCGGGATCATAACCGATCGAGGTAATATAGTTGGAGAGCGCGTCGATCCAGACATAGACCACGTGCTTGTCGTCAAAATCAACGGGGATGCCCCACTTGAAGCTGGTACGGGATACGCAGAGATCCTGCAGGCCGGGCTTGATGAAGTTGTTGAGCATCTCTTTCTTTCGGCTCTCGGGATAGATGAAGTCGGGATGGCTCTCGATATACTCCTCGAGCTGCTTCTGATACTTGGAAAGACGCAGGAAGTACGCCTCCTCCTTCATCGGCTTGACCTCTCTGCCGCAGTCGGGGCACTTACCGTCTACGAGCTGGGACTCCGTCCAGAAGCTCTCGCAGGGAGTGCAATACAGACCCTCGTAGCTGCCCTTGTAGATATCACCCTGCTCATAGAGCTTCCTGAAGATCTTTTGTACGACCTTCTCGTGCTTCTCGTCGGTCGTGCGGATGAAGTAATCATAGGAGGTGTTCAGCACGTCGCAGATCGCGCGGATCTCGCCCGCGACCTTGTCGACATACTCCTTGGGCGTACAGCCCTCCGCCTGAGCATACATCTCGATCTTCTGACCGTGCTCGTCCGTTCCGGTCTGGAAGAAGACGTCGTAGCCCAGCATCCTTTTATAACGCGCGATCGCGTCGGTCAGCACGATCTCGTAGCTGTTGCCGATATGCGGCTTACGAGAGGTGTAAGCGATCGCCGTGGTGATATAATACGGTTTTTTCTCACATTCCTTGCACATTGGTGTTCACTCCTGTAAAGCGGATCATTCCGCAAAATTAACGTACCTATTTAGTATAGTATATTTCCGGTAAAAATGCAATACGCGATTACAGCCGCCTGAGCTCCTTTACGTCGAATCCGATTTCGGTCGGGTTCTCGATATAGTCGAGCACCCTGTCGATGTCATCGCTGACGAAGAAGAGCGAGAAGTTCTTTTCGCTCATGAAGTTGGTCTCGGCGGTATGGCGCAGCATCTCGAGCAGCGAATCGTAGTAGCCGTCGGTGTTGAGGATGGCGATGGGCTTTGAGAGCCT
Source organism: uncultured Clostridia bacterium (assembly GCA_947166135.1). Taxonomy (GTDB): domain Bacteria; phylum Bacillota; class Clostridia; order Oscillospirales; family Acutalibacteraceae; genus Ruminococcoides. The sequence goes on from CAMVDB010000032.1 coordinate 12,081, forward strand.
GCCGAGCTGCTTCAGGGTCAGGATCTCGAAGAATTCCTCGAAGGTACCGATCCCGCCGGGAGATACGATGAAGCCGTCGCTCATCTCCTCCATCTTCTGCTTGCGCTGGCGCATGGTTTCGGTATAGATGATCTCATCGTTTAAGGGATAGAGGATCCCGTCGACGTTGAAGAACGAGGGCGCGATACCGGTGATATGCCCGCCGCCGTCGTGCGTACCGCGGGCAGCAGCACCCATCATGCCGGAGTTGCCGCCGCCGAAAACAAGGCTGTGGCCTCGCTTGGCGAGCTTTTCTCCCAGTTCATGTCCCGCATCCAGAAAGGTCTTGCCGATCGCGTTGGACGCGGCTCCGTATACACATATCTTCATGATGATTCTTACCCCTTTATCAGATCAATCGGTGCGAGCACTTACCCGCAATTTGCCTCAAGGCATAGTATTACAGATCGCTCACGCGCTCTGCTCAAACTGGCTGTTGTACAGGTCGGCGTAGAAGCCGCCCTCTTTCAGCAGCTCCTCGTGCGTACCGGAGCCGATAATGTCGCCGTCCTTCAATACGAGGATCAGATCGCTGTTCTTGATGGTCGAGAGACGGTGCGCGATGACGAACGAGGTTCTGCCATCGGTCAAGCCGTCCATCGCCTTCTGAATGATACGCTCGGTACGGGTATCGACGGAGGACGTTGCCTCGTCGAGGATCAGCAGCGGTGCGTTCTCGATCATCGCGCGGGCGATGGTGAGCTGCTGCTTCTGACCGGCGGAAAGGCTCGCCTTATCATCGAGGATCGTATCATAGCCGTGCGGGAGGGTGTGGATAAAGTGGTAGATACCCACCGCCTTACAGGCGCGGTCGAGCTCCTCGTCGGTGACGTTCTCCTTGCTGTAGACGAGATTCTCGCGCACCGTGCCCTCAAAGAGCCATGTATCCTGCAATACCATGCAGAACAGCTCGTGGACGTTCTCGCGCGTCAGCTCGTCGATCGGCACACCGTCGATGAAAATTCTGCCGGCGTTGAGCTCATAGAAGCGCATAAGCAGGTTGACGATGGTGGTCTTTCCGGCGCCGGTAGGACCGACGATCGCGACCTTCTGACCCGCCTTGATATCGACGGAGAAGTCCTTGATGATGATACGGTCGGGATTATAGCCAAAGCGCACGTGCTCGAAGCGAACATCGCCCTTCACCTTATCGAGGGTGCGGGTCTTGTGGCTCTCATCGGAGAGCTCCTCCTCCTCGAGATACTCGAATACGCGTTCCGCGGCTGCAGCGGTGCTCTGCATATTGGTGAAGCTCTGGGCGAGCTGCTGCAGCGGCTGAGTGAACAGACGGACATAGATGGTGAAAGCGATGATCACGCCGTAGGAGATCAGATCTCCGCGCACCAGAAGTGCGCCGACGATGAATACGGCGACATAACCAAGGTTGCCGATGAAGGTCATCAGCGGCTGCATCACGCCGGACAACGCGGTGCTCTTGAATACCGAGTCGCGCAGATGGCGGTTGATGCGGCTGAACTCCTCTTTGCTTTCTTTCTCATAATTATACGCCTTGACGATGTTATGACCGGCGTAGATCTCCTCGACATGGCCGTTGATGGCGCCGAGGTGGCGCTGCTGACGGTTGAAGTGGAGCTGAGAGCGCTTCATGATCACGGACATCAGGAAGAAGCCGAGGACAGAAGCGACGATCGCGGTCAGAGCGAGGATCCAGTTGGTGACGAACATCATCACCGCCGAGCCGATAAACAGCGCGATCGAGGTGATGAACTGGGCGATAGAAAGGTTGAGCGTACGCTCGATGGTGTCGATATCGTTGGTGATACGGCTGAGGATATCGCCGAAGGAGGTCGAATCAAAGAAGCTCAGCGGCAGACGGTTGGTCTTTTCGGTGATATCGGTACGCATGCGGCGGCTGATAGTCGGGGCAACGGTCGCCATGATGAAGTGCTGTACAAAGTTCATCAGCCAGCTGACGACGTACAGGATCAAAAGGAAGGTACAGGTCGCGGTCACCGCGTCGAGGTCGATATGACCCGTGATGCCCTTCGTGATCAGGTCGGTGATCTTCTGGATCTGTCCGGGACCGATCAGCGAGATGATCGTGCCGATCACGGCGCAGGTCATCGCGACGATGATCGCGGGGAGCTGGGGCTTCGCGTAGCCCAGCGTCTTCTTCCACGCTTCGCCGAAGTTATCGGAGCTCTCGGTCACGACGCCCCGCGGGCCTCCCATGCCCTTCTGCGCCTGAGGGCGCTTACTGTCGGCGCCGATCAGCGCCTCACGATTCTTTCTGATATACTGAGGGGCAGAGTTATTCTTCTCAGACATTCTTCAACTCCTCCTCTCCCAGCTGTGATAACGCGATCTCGCGGTAGATGGTGCAGTTATCGAGCAGGTCCTTATGCTTGCCGATTCCGGCGATCCTGCCCTCGTCCAGCACGATGATCTGATCGGCGTCCTTGATGGTGCCGATGCGCTGGGCGACGATGATATTGGTCGTGCCTGCGGTCTCCTTCTTCAAGGTCTCACGCAGGACACGGTCGGTCTTGTAGTCGAGCGCCGAGAAGCTGTCGTCAAAGATCAGGATCTCGGGATTGCGGCAGACGGCGCGGGCGATACAGATACGCTGCTTCTGTCCGCCGCTGAGGTTGGAGCCGCCCTGAGCGACAGGGTGCTCGTAGCCCTCGGGGTAGTTTTCGACGACGTCCTTTGCCTGAGCGATCCTTACAGCGCGGGCAACATCCTCCTGCGTATAGCCGGCAGTGCCGTTATCGCCCATCGCGACGTTGGTATTGATCGTACCGGAGAAGAGCACCGCACGCTGCGGAACGTAGCCGATCTTATTGTGAAGCTGTTCAAGAGTATACTCGCGGACGTTCACACCGTCCACCAGCACCTCGCCGCCGGTCGCGTCATAAAAACGCGGGATCAGATTGATCAGGGTGGATTTACCGCAGCCGGTAGAGCCGATGATCGCGACGGTCTCGCCCTTCTTCGCCTTGAAGGAGATATCCTTGAGCACGTCGTCGGATGCGTCGGGGTAACGGAAGCTGACGTTGCGAAACTCGATCTCGCCCTCGGTATCGGTATGCTCGACGCCCTTACCGTCGCTGATGGAGGACGGGGTGTCGATGACCTCGTTAATACGCTTCGCGGCGACCATCGAACGGGGACCCATGATGAAGATCATATTCAGCATCATGAACGCCATGATGACCATCAGCGCATACTGCGAGAAGACGGTCATGTCGAGGAACAGCTCCGCCTTACCGGCGAGCGGCGCGCCCTCGATCAGGTAGGCGCCGATCCAGTAGACGATCAGCGAGAGTCCGTTCATCACCAGCATCATCGAGGGCATCATGATCGACATGATACGATGCGCCTTCATATTATTATTGGTGATGTCGGCGTTCGCGGATTCGAACTTATTCATCTGATAAGACTCTGCGTTATAGGCGCGCACCACACGCAGACCGGTGAGGTTCTCACGGGTGATGCGGTTGATGTTATCGGTCAGGGTCTGGATACGCTGAAACAACGGATGCGCAAAGAGAAAGCATACGCCGAGCACGATGATCACGATGACAACAGCGATCGCGGCAGAGAAGGTCCACTCGGCGCTCTTGTCGGTGATCTTCGTTATCGCGAGTCCCGCCATCAGCGGCGCGCGGACGATCATCATCAAGCCGAACACGATGATGGTCTGTACCTGGGTGATATCGTTGGTGGAGCGGGTGATCAGTGAGGCGGTGGAGAAGCGGTTGATCTCCGCCATCGAGAAGCCCTCGACCGCGTCGTAGAGCTTCGCGCGGACATTGTAGGAATAGTCGGCGGCGAGGTAACCGGTCAACGCTACGACCAGTACGCTGACGAGCAAACTCGCCAACGCGCACAGGAGCATCTTTCCGCCCGCCCAGAGCAGATCGCCGATAGAAGAGCCGGGGATGATCAACAGCGAGGTGATCTCCTTGGTGTAGTCGGGCATCAAGAGCTCGAGCCACACCGACAGCCCGATCAGCACGACGGCGCCCACTACGGCAAGCCAGCCGCGCTTGGTGAAATGGCGCAGGATAGATTTCATTTTTTCACACCTTCCGGATAAAAATAGTCATTTGCGATATACAATATAATATTGTATCACAGAGTCGGTGACGACGCAATAAAAAAATAATAAAATCAAACAGCGAATCATGATCTCTTAACTCGGTTCAGAGAAAAAATGAAGGTATTTTCGACTTGTGTCGGGGCAATATGACACACACAAGATGTGTACAGGATACAAAATTTTGATCAGATGCGAGGCAATTTGTGCCATTTTGCGAATCGGGTTTCCCTTGACTTTAACGCTTTGATATAGTAAAATGGTGGGTACGAAATCTGATCTCTGACGGTTTTTTCTGCAAATCCGGAGATCAGAGCTTGGAAAGGAGACGTAGAACACATGGATATCTATCTTGTAATCGCGATCTTCGTCGGCGCTCTGCTGGCGCTGGGCTTCGCCGTGATCATGGCGAAGCGCGTGCTTGGCTTTGACGAAGGTACCGACAAAATGAAGAAGATCTCCGCTTCCATCCGTTCCGGCGCGAACGCTTACCTCAAGAGACAGTACACCATCGTACTGATCTTCTTCGCGGTCATGTTCGTTATTCTGGGCGCGATGGCTATTTTCGGACTGCTGACCCCCTATGTACCCTTCGCCTTCGCAACAGGCGGTTTCTTCTCGGGTCTGTCGGGCTTCGTCGGCATGAAGATCGCTACGGCGGCTAACGCGCGTACCGCGAACGCCTGCCGCACCGGTCTGAACAAGGGATTGAGAGTCGCTTTCTCGGCGGGCTCCGTCATGGGCTTCACCGTCGTAGGTCTTGGACTTCTCGATATCTCGATCTGGTTCACCCTGTTAAAGTATGCATTCGGTCTTGATCCCGCGGGTATCACCTCCGCGATGCTGACCTTCGGTATGGGCGCGTCCTCCATGGCGCTGTTTGCCCGTGTCGGCGGCGGTATCTTCACCAAGGCTGCCGACGTCGGCGCTGACCTCGTCGGTAAGGTCGAGGCGGGTATTCCCGAGGACGATCCCCGTAACCCTGCCGTTATCGCGGATAACGTCGGCGATAACGTCGGCGACGTAGCGGGTATGGGCGCTGACCTATACGAGAGCTATGTCGGCTCCGTCATCTCCTGCGCAGCGCTGGGCGTTGCCGCATTCACCGGCAACGGCGATATGCAGTTCAAGGCGATGGCTGTCCCGATGATCATGGCTGCACTGGGCATCCTGTGCTCCATCATCGGCACCTTCTTTGTACGCACCGGCGAGAAAACCGAGCAGAAGCTCCTCTTGAAGGCGCTCTCTCGCGGTACCAACCTCGCTGCTATCCTGATCGCAGTTCTGGCGTTCCCGCTGATCTACTTCATCCTGGGCGCCGAGAACTGGAAAATGTACTTTGCCGTTCTCGCGGGTCTTCTCGCAGGCGTTCTGATCGGTAAAGCGACCGAGTACTTCACCTCGGATACCTATAAGCCCACCAAGAATCTCGCGGCAAAATCCGAGACCGGCTCCGCCACCATCATCATCGGCGGTCTGGGTCTGGGTATGCTCTCCACCGCTATCCCGATCATCATCGTCGGCATCGCGGTTCTGGTCGCGTTCTTTGTATCCGGCGGTTCTATCCAAAGCCCCAACATGGGTCTGTACGGTATCGCGTTGGCGGCTGTCGGCATGCTGTCCACCCTCGGTATCACCCTCGCGACCGACGCTTACGGTCCTGTTGCCGATAATGCAGGCGGTATCGCCGAGATGAGTGGCCTCGAGCATGAGGTCCGAGAGAGAACCGACGCGCTCGATTCTCTGGGCAACACCACTGCCGCTACCGGTAAGGGCTTCGCGATCGGCTCCGCCGCGCTGACCGCGCTGGCGCTGATCGCCTCCTACATTGAGAAGGTCAAGGAAGTCGGCGCTGCAGCGAATGTTGAAGCTGCCGCGAAGGCTGACTTCTCCAGCTTCAGCGTTATGAACCCGCTGGTTCTGATCGGTCTGTTCATCGGCGCATGTCTGCCGTTTGTCTTTGCTGCACTGACTATGGACGCTGTCGGCAGAGCGGCTCAGAGCGTCGTTATCGAGGTTCGTCGTCAGTTCAAGAACATCAAGGGTCTGATGGAAGGCAAAGCCGACCCCGACTACGCGAAGTGCGTCGACATGTGCTCGCGCTCCTCGCTGAAGGAAATGATCCTGCCCACCGTCATCGCGATCATTGTACCGGTCGTTGTCGGTCTGGTGCTGGGCTTCTACGGCGTTGTCGGTATGCTCGCGGGCGCTACCGCTTCGGGCTTCCTGATGGCGATCTTCATGTCTAACTCCGGCGGCGCGTGGGATAACGCCAAGAAGTACATCGAGGCGGGCAACCACGGCGGCAAGGGCTCCGACCAGCACAAGGCTGCTGTCGTAGGCGATACCGTCGGCGATCCCTTCAAGGATACCTCGGGTCCCTCCATCAACATCCTCATCAAGCTGCTGAGCATGGTTTCGATCGTGTTTGCGGCGCTGGTCGTACAGGTCCACCTGTTCGGCTGATAAACCGATATTCAAGAGCAGACGCGTGATCGTGTCTGCTCTTTTTCTTTTGTCAGGATTTCCATATCTTGTGGTCAGATGAACCAATAAACACAATTCCGCGAATTGTTCACAAAAAATTAAAAAAATTGTAATATCAACGCTTTATTTCCGCTTTATAGTTTGGTATATTGTTAATAAAGAATAATATCGGGATGTCAAAGCGTTGAGAAACGCGATTCGGACGCCCTTTTTTCATGCCAAGCGAGCTTTTTGCACTGCACAAAAAGATTAACGGCGTGCAACCAAGATTAAAAAAATATCATTTTTTCAAAAAATCGGGTGAAAAGACCGCTCGGATTTTGAAAAAAAGGTTGCTTTTTCTCCTCCTTTTGTGTAAAATGTATATGAGTAAAGTGGGTTATTTATGTAATTCACCAAATCGTTCGGTATTTTGACTATTTTTAATATGGAGGAGAACTATGTCCAACAGATTATTCCAGGGTGTTATTCACCAGATGAAGGACGCGATCGACAGAACCATCGGCGTAGTTGACGAAACATCCGTCGTTATCGCCTGCTCGGAGTTAGGCAGGATCGGCGAGGTCAACGAGAGCATTACCTCCGACACCCTGTCGGCTACCGTTCCTTTTGTTATTAACGGACACACCTTCAAGTCCTTCGGCTCTTCCACCAGATCCGAATACGCGGTGTTCGTACAGGGCAGCGATGAGATCGCACAGAAATACGCTCAGCTGCTGGCGGTTTCGCTGAGCTCCATCAAGCAGTATTATGATGAGAAGTATGACCGCTCCAACTTTATCAAGAACGTCATCCTCGACAATATCCTCCCCGGCGACATCTACCTAAAGGCGCGCGAGCTGCGCTTCAACAGCGACGTCAGCCGTGTGGTCATGCTGATCAAGATCACCTCTAAGACCGACGTCTCCGCTTTCGACGTCGTGCAGAACCTCTTCCCCGATAAGAGCAAGGATTTCGTCATCAATATCAACGAGACCGATATCGCGCTGGTCAAGGAGATCAAGCCCGGTATTTCGACCAAGGACCTCGAGAAGCTCGCGGGCTCCATCGTCGATACCCTCTCCACCGAGTTCTACACCCACTGCGTCGTCGGCATGGGTACCACCGTCACCGGCATCAAGGATCTGGCGCACTCCTTCAAAGAGGCTCAGGTCGCGCTGGAGGTCGGTAAGGTATTCGACACCGAACGCCAGATCGTTACTTATGATAACTTAGGTATCGCGCGTCTGGTTTACCAGCTGCCGACCACCCTCTGCGAGATGTTCCTCAAGGAAGTCTTTAAGCGCGGCTCCATCGACAGCCTCGATCAGGAGACCCTGTTCACCATCCAGAAGTTCTTTGAGAACAACCTGAACGTTTCCGAGACCTCCAGAAAACTCTTTGTACACCGCAACACGCTGGTATACCGCCTGGAGAAGATCAAGAAGCTGACGGGGCTTGATCTGCGCGAGTTCGAGGACGCGATCGTCTTTAAGGTAGCGCTGATGGTCAAGAAGTACCTGACCTCCAGCCCCACCAAGTATTAATCCGGGCAGGAATCACCGAACACTGAAGCACATATAATCCCAACAGCGGCAGACCCTGCCGGCGAAAGGAATTACTATGATAGAATTCAACAACGTATCCAAGGTATATGCCTCCAACGGCGTACACGCGCTGGATAACGTATCTCTGAAAATCGATAAGGGCGAGATGGTCTTCATCGTCGGTGCGTCCGGCGCGGGCAAGAGCACCTTCCTCAAGCTGATCATGCGCGAGGAAAAGCCGACCTCCGGCTCCATCATCGTCAACAATATGCACCTCGAGACAATGAGGCGCAGCAAGGTGCCGTATCTCAGACGTACCATGGGCATCGTCTTCCAGGACTTCCGCCTGATCTCAAAGATGACCGTCTATGAGAACGTCGCCTTCGCGATGCGCTGCGTCGGTAAGAGAAACGACGCCATCAAGAAGCGCGTGCCCTATATCCTGGAGCTGGTCGGTCTCGCCGATAAGGCGCAGGATCACCCCTCGGAGCTCTCGGGCGGCGAGCAGCAGCGCGTCTCTCTGGCGCGCGCGCTGGTCAATAACCCCGAAATGATCATCGCCGACGAGCCTACGGGCAACATCGACCCTGAGATGAGCTACGAGATCATCGAGCTGCTCTCTGAGATCAACAAGCGCGGCACCACCGTACTGATCGTTACCCACGAGCACGAGCTGGTCAAATCCTTCGGCAAGCGCGTCATCACCATCGACGACGGCAGAGTCGTATCCGACACCGCCGACGACCGATTCGTGGTCATCTGAGGCAACGGAAAGGAATAGAAGTTATGAGTAGTTTTGGCTATCTTATTAAAGAGGGCTTCAAAAATCTGGCGCATAACCGCCTGATGAGCCTTGCGTCCATCGGCGTACTGATCTCCTGTCTGGTGCTCACGGGCTCGGCGATCATGCTGACCATCAACGTGGCAAACATCGTAGACTCCGTCGGCGATACCAACGTCACAAAGGTCTTTCTGGACGATAATATGACTAAGCTCGAAGCCGTTTACAAGGGCAAGGAGCTTAAGGAGGTCGACAATATTGTCGACGTCCAGTTCATCGATAAGGATGAATCCATCGAGGCGTACCGCGAGCAGCTGGGCGACGAGGTCTTCGCGAACATGACCGGCGACGACAACCCCCTCCCCTACGCCTACAGCATCGTCATGGACGATCTGTCCAAGTATGACGACACCATCGCACTGATCAAGAACGTACCGGGGGTCGCCTCGGTATCCTCCCACCGCGACGTGGCGGCGAAGCTGACGAGCCTGTCGTCGTTCATCACCACGATGAGCCTGTGGATCATCCTCGCGTTGGGCATCATCTCGCTGTTCATCATCAGCAACACCATCCGAATGACCATGTTCTCGCACCGCTTTGAGATCAGTATCATGAAGAGCGTAGGCGCGACCAACGCTTTTGTGCGGGTACCGTTCATTATAGAGGGAATCGTCATCGGTCTGATATCGGCGATCATCTCGATCGTACTGATCTTTGTCCTGTCCGACGCGATCATCAGCGCCGCACGCAACATCCTTGACTTCCCGTACACCAGATTCACCGAGGTCATGTGGCCTATCATCGGTATCTTCTGCGCGGCAGGCGTCGTAGTCGGCGCACTCGGCAGCGCGGTATCCATCCGCCGCTTCCTTACCCACGAGGGTAACGAGGTCCTCGGCTGGTAACATTTCGATTATCCGAACTTTCATTGATAATCTGAAACCCTGAATAAGGAGTGATTTTATGAAGAAGATTTTAGCCATTATCCTGGCTGCAACGATCCTGGCAGCAGGCGCGATCTCCGCGACCGCGACCAGCATCAGCGAGCTCGAATCCCGCCAGGCTGAGCTGGAGGCTCAGAAGGCGGAGTACCAGAAGCAGCTCAACCAGAGCAACGCCAAGGTATCCGAGCAGCAGGAGAATGTTGACGCGATCGTCGGTCAGGTCGAATCCGTGACCGAGGAGATCCAGATCTGCTACAAGAAGATCTCCCTTCTCGACAAGGACATCGCCGAGAAGCAGAAGCAGATCGACGCGGCGAATAAAGAGATCGAAGCGAACATGGACGTTCTGCGTCAGCGTATCAAGACCATCTACATCTCCGGCGACGTCAGCTCCCTCGAGATCATCCTGGGCGCGAAGGACTTCTCCGATTTCCTCGATAAGCTCCAGCTTGTCGAATATGTCAGCAATCATGACGAAGCGCTGATCAAAGAAGTGCAGAAGCAGCTCGACGCGATCTCTGCCGAGAAGAAGGCTCTCGAGGATGATAAGGCGGCTCAGGAAAAAGAGCAGGCTACCCTTGAGGAGCATAAGAATGAGCTGAACACCCTGCTCGAAGAGAACAAGGAGATCCTCGCGGGCTTACAGAGTCAGGCGAGCGACGCCCAGATGAACCTCAACCTCAGCGAGGAAGAGCTCAGCGGTCTGAGCGCGGAGATCCAGGAATACTATCGAAAGCAGCGCGAAGCGCTTGCGGCTCAGCAGGCGGCAGCCAATAACAGCAGCTCAAGCTCCGGCAGCACAAGCTCAGATGACTCGGGCAGCAGCTCCGGCGGCAGCGACAACACTTACTCCGACCCCGGTGCCGCAACCCAGATCGCCTCCGGCGGCGGCTGGACATGGCCGACTCCCGGCTGTCATTACCTGACCTCGACCTTCGGCGAGGGTCGCTCCTATGAGACCCATAACGCGGTCGATATCGGCGCTCCTGCCGGTACGCCGATCTATGCGGCGAACTCCGGTACCGTTATCTCCTCCTACAGCGGATGTACCCACTCCAGCTACGGCAGCAACTGGTGCAGCTGCGGCGGCGGTTACGGTAACTACATCTGGATCCTGCACGATAACGGCTACGAGACAATCTATGGCCATATGATCAGTACCGCTGTCTCGACCGGACAGCGCGTATCAAACGGCGAGCTGATCG
>CAMVDB010000033.1 GCA_947166135.1 uncultured Clostridia bacterium
GTAACAGGGGCTTATAGCCCCAGAGCAAACCACCCGTTTGACGGGTGGTTATGATATTAGGGTGACTGTAATAATCCGAAAACGGTCAGTTGATCATATTGGCGGAAGCTTTGTTGTTGTAGAGATCGTTCGCCAGCTTGGCGTAGGTACAGATCGCGCCGGCGAAATCCTCATCCGTCAACAGCGGCGTGATCTCACCGAACATGGATTTGACGACTTCATCGCTGTAGATGTTGGCGCAGCGTCCCGCCGTGCAGATCGCAACGGTACGATCCTTGTGCGCGAGCAGAAACAGGATGCCGTCAGCGGTGCCTTGGTAGCCGTAGCCGCGGCGATCATAAAGGAAGCGGGCGTATCCCAGCGCCTCGGCGCCGCCGGTCGTGTCGATGACTGCGGCGGTGATATCGATCCCCCGCTTGTTCGACATGTAATCGAGCATGGTCGAGACCGTCGTGCGCTGATTATCCGTCAGGAGCCTTGCGTCATCGTACAGGCGCGTTTTGCGGTCGATCTGTTTCTCTACGGCGGTGTTCTGATCGGAGGAGGCGGCGCGGGTGGTGAAGAGAGCGTGCGAAGGTCGGCAGGCTGACAGCAGGAGCGCTGTCAAGACGATCATAACGCACAATAACCGTTTCACCCTTTCTCTCTCCTTCCTCTGTAAGCGGTATTTTACCCATATAGTTTAGCAGATTTTACACGCTCATGCAAGCTGATTTTATGAAAAATCACCCGATAACCGTAGCTATCGGGCAACTTTTTGTAAAAATTAACGGATTATTCATATTTTAGAGCTTATCTGCTCTCGTAGTCCTCCTCGATCTCGCGTGACCAGTCCGCCCGCATCGGAGCGCAGGCGCGCGCGGCGGAGACAGCCTTGCTTACGCAGTTGAACACAACGCCGGTACCCTTGCTGTCGGCATGGTAATTCACGGCGCGGTCGGCGCTGATACCGAAGTCCCTTGCGGTTCCTACGGCGTCGATATTCGCGCCGATGAAGAGGAACTCCCAGCCGTCCTTCTTCTTATCCTCGATCATCTTACGCACCTTGTCGGCGGTGTAATCGCGACTGGCGTTCTCGAGTCCGTCGGTGGTGATGACGAACAGTGTGCGTGCGGGGACATCCTCGGAGCGGGCGTATCGGTGAACGCTCTCGATGTGGCTGACGGTGGTGCCGATCGCGTCGATCAGGGCGGTGCATCCGCGTACGGTGTAGTCCTCATCGGTCAGAGGCTTGATATCCGCGATCTCCAGACGGTCATGCAGCGTGATGATCTCGTGGTCGAAGAGTACGGTGGTGACATAGCACTTGCCGCTCTCCTTCTTCTGCTTCTCGAGCATCGAGTTGAAGCCGCCGATGGTGTCCTTCTCGAGCCCACCCATCGAGCCGGAACGGTCGAGGATGAATACGAGCTCGGTGGCGTCGTTTTTCACTTTTGTATTCTCGGCCTTTTTGGTTTTGATGAACTTGGGATTGAGCTTTTTGATTAACATAATGTACCTCCTGATTTTAACAATGCGGTTGCTTACCTTACGACTGCATTATATATCTTTCGGAACATTAAATGGTCGCTTCTCGGGCGACAAATTTCCGATCGCTGCAAATGGCTTATTGAAAAGAGCGCCGAACGGTGTTATCATAAAGATACAGTTACGATAGAAAGCGATTTTGAGATAAAATCAACAGAAGAAAGGCGTTTATATATGAAACCCTATCATTTCTACGGTTGGCAGACAGCGAATATCAGGGACAATAACGGATTGGATCCCCGCGATTATTACGATCTGCTATCGACCGTCTGGAGCGCCGAGACCTGCGCTCCGAGGATGCGGAGCGAGTGGACGGAGAATAACAGGACCCGCGGTCAGTGCTCGATCACGGCGTTCCTGATACAGGATCTCTTCGGCGGTAAAGTGTACGGCGTGCCGCTGAAGGACGGTAACTTCCACTGCTTCAATCGTGTCGGCGACTGCGTTTTTGATCTGACCAGCGAGCAGTTCGGCGATGTCAGACTCGACTATTCCAACTGTCCCGAGCAGTTCCGCAAGGTGCATTTCGCAAAGGATGAGAAGCGTCGGCGATATGAACTGCTGAAAGCACGCCTTAGTAAGATCACGCCCGTGATCCGACCGATGCGCGCTCAGAACCTCCCGCGGTACGGCGCGATCTACGCCGAGGCGTTCTCGGGCGAGCCGTGGAACGACCCGTGGGATCGGAAGGACGCCGAGATCCACGTCGGCGAGCTGCTGGAATCTAAGCAGGCGTACGGACTCGAATACGTCCTGAACGGAGAAGTCGCGGGCTTCATCCTCGGTACCTCGATGCTGTTCCACTACGGCAGGACGTTCGAGATCAACGACCTCGCCGTCGCTCCCGAATATCAGCGGCAGGGGATCGCACGGCGACTGCTCACGCACTGTCTGGGCGACATCAGGGAGCAGGGGATGGTCGGCGTTCACCTGATCACGGCGGGCGAAGGAGTCTTACCGAGGTTTTATGAGGAGTTCGGATTCAAAAAGGAGACCGAAGTGATCCTGATGGGAGCGGAATTAGAAGGATAAGCGGTAGCCGCGCGCGACCGGCGCGGCGCACCGAAGGTGTAAAAGGGTGTTTGAAATGCAGGAATTTATGTTTAAACCAAATGAGAACGGAACCTATGCGCTGGTAGGGTATCAGGGCGACGAGGCGCATGTCGTGATCCCCGAGACGTACGGCGGCGGAGTGATCTCCGTGATCGGTGACGGGATCTTCAGCGGTCATAAGGAGATCGAATCCGTCGCTCTCCCCGCTACCGTGACCGATATGGGCGAATTTGTCTTTGACGGCTGTACGAGGCTCAGCCGTATCGAGCTGCCCCTATCGCTTGAATGTCTGTGGGGATATACCTTCGTCCGCTGCGGTATCGAAGAGATCACCTTGCCCGATCGCCTCGTGACGCTCCCGCCCTTCGCGTTCAAGGACTGTAAGGAGCTCAGGAGGGTCGTCTGCGGCAAGGGACTGAAAAAGATCTATTCGTGGGTATTCTCGGGGTGTGATCGCTTCGAGGAACTCATCAGGAACGAGATCGTCGAGGTCAGCCCGCAGGCGTTCGATACAAAGGAGCTGAACACATGATGAAAAACTATGATTATCTGCCGAACGGCTATCAGGAAACGATCGAAAAGGGGCTGAACGCCCTGCGCGTATTCAGCCGCATTTCTCACGGAATCGGTACGCGGGAGGAACAGCTCGAACGACTGAAAACAGTGACGGAGCATGCCGACGCGATCGTGATCGGCGCCGGTGCGGGTCTCTCGACCTCCGCGGGCTTTACCTACAGCGGCGAACGCTTTGAGCGGTATTTCTTCGACTTCAAGCGCCGTTTCGGTATCAAGGATATGTATTCGGGCGGTTTTTATCCGTTTCCCGATCCCGAGACCCGCTGGGCATGGTGGGCGCGGCATATCTACTTCAACCGCTATATCGATGCGCCGAAGCCGGTATACCAAAAGCTGTCGGAGCTTGTAAAAGACAAGAACTATTTTGTTATCACAACAAATGTCGACCATCAGTTTCAGCGTGCCGGATTTGACAAAGCACGCCTGTTCTATACGCAGGGCGATTACGGCTTGTTTCAAAGCGTGAACCGCAAGCTGCAAAAGACTTATGACAACGAAGAATGGGTGCTGCAGGCGATGGCGGCGCAGGGGTTCGTCATGGATGAAAACGGTGTTTTTCATCTCCCTGATGATGGGGATATCCGCATGACGATCCCGACCCGGCTGATCCCGAAGTGCCCCGATGACGGCAGCGACGTGGTGATGAACCTGCGTTCGGACGACAGCTTCGTCGAGGATGAGGGCTGGCATCGCGCCTCCGCCGCATATCACGATTTTCTCAAAAAGCATGAGAACGACCGCGTTCTGTATCTGGAGCTCGGCGTCGGCGGGAACACCCCCGTGATCATCAAGTATCCTTTCTGGCAGATGACGCTCGCGAACGATAAGGCGACCTATGCCTGCCTCAATTTCAATGAGGCGAACTGCCCCGAGGAGATCGCCGTGCAGTCCCTCTGTATCGACGGGGATATCGGCGATATCCTCCAAAAGCTCAAAGAAAAAGCGTGAGGCTGAACCTCACGCTTTTCTCTTTGACGATACGTTGAACAGAACGATGTTGAGTATGATGAAGACCGCGATCACGATGATCGAGTAGATCAGCATGAACCTTGTATCGATCTGTGTTCCGAAGACATAGGGTCTCAGTCCGAAGAGCTCGTTCGCCGCTTCTCTGAACTGTCCCTGATCCAGACCGCCGAGGGATGTTTCGATGCGGTCGACATAGGGATTCAGCAGGATGTTGCGGATCAGGGCGGTGATCTGAGCCCCGGGGATGAGGTTGACGATCGACTGTGTCGTCTTGTCAAGCTCCGAGATCGGGAAGTACGCGCCGACGATGAAGCCGACCAGCGTGGAGATCACGATGCTGAACGAGGTGAAGGTCGAGTTCTTCTTAAAGAAGCTGATGACGCTCATCAGCACCACCGCGGCGGATACCGAACCGAGGATGACCAGCCCGTACAGCAGGAGGATGTCTTTGAAGCCGAGCAACAGCGAGCCTGTAATGCCGAGATAGATCACACCTGCCGTCAGAAGGATGAAGCTCGTGATCAGCGAGCACAGCACCGCTGCCGAGAAGTAGGACGTTACGACGACCGAGCCCTTTACTGAGCTTGCGTTATAATCGAAGTCGATCTTCTCCTGTTTGTCCGATACCACGACCGACAGCGCGTGCATCGTAGAGGTGATGACCGAGGTGCCGATCACGCCCGAGATCATCCACGCACACAGCAGCGCATCGATATCCGCCTTCTCGACTCTGTCGCTCAGCGTGCCGAGCGCGCTTGTTATGCCGTTTGCAAAGCTGTTCTTGATGAAGAGCAGGAACAGTCCCAGCACGATGATCTGCGTCAGCAGTGAGAAGAAGATCACCATTTTATCCTTGAGGAATACCTTGGAATTCCGTATGGTCAAGCCTTTGTAGGCATTCATTGTGCGTGTCATATCAGTCACCCGGTCTCTTTCCCGTAACGTTGAGGAAAACGTCATCCATGTTTCCCTTGATGAATTCATAGTCGTCGATCTCTTTGTGGTGTGTCAGCAGTTCGGTCGCTTTCACGATCTCGCGTACGGCGATCCTGTAGCTGCCGTGTGTGTATTCATAGTGCAGACCTTCCGCTTTCAGCAGTTTATCGTGAGTGTCGTTCTCTTCGGTATACCAGATCAGCCGATTGGTCGTGTACTGCTGCTTGAGGTCGTGCGGCGTACCGTGAGCGACGATCCTGCCGTCGTCAAGGATGACCGCGTCGTCGCAGTCGACCGCCTCCTCCATGTAGTGGGTGGTCAGAAAGACTGTCAGCCCCGTTTCCTTCCTCAGACGGTGGATGATCTCCCATACCTTCACGCGGGTCATCGGATCGAGCCCCGTGGTGGGCTCGTCGAGGAAGAGCAGCTTCGGTCGGTGGATCAGCGCGCGTGCGATGTCGACGCGTCTGCGCTGACCGCCGCTGAGGCGGTTGTAGCGGCGGTTGAGGATATCTTTGAGCTCGAAGATGTCGCTGAGCTCGCTGACGCGCGCCTTCGCTTCCTTACCGCTCAGCCCGTAGTACGCGCAGCGGGAGATCAGGTTCTCTTTCACGGTCAGCTGTTTGTCGAGTACCGAATTCTGGAACACGATGCCGATCAGCTCCTTGATCTTCGCGCGCTCGAGGTCAAGGTCATACCCGCCGATCTTTACGCTGCCCGAGGTCTTTTCGAGCACGGTGCAGAGCACGTTGATGGTGGTCGACTTACCGGCGCCGTTGACGCCGAGGAACGCGAAGAACGAGCCTTCCTCCACCGAGAAGCTGATGCCTCTGACGGCTTCGACCTCCTTGTAGTTCTTTCTGAGCTCGTTCACTTCGATCATTTTCATGGTGATCCCTCCTGTTACGATCCCATCATAACAGGGTCGATACAATAAATCAACGCATCCTGCGTGAGCGGTATCAGCCGCCGTGCAAGATGCGTTTTTCGATAGGTGAAATGCTTAATACTAATCCTTGATAAAGGTTTTTATTAAGGATTAGTATAAGTAGTCACTGATTAATTTTCTTCGTTGTTTGTATCTGCGTTGTAGTTTTTGAGCGCTTCGTTGATGTTTTGCTCGACCTTATTGTTCGAGTGCAGGGTCGCGAGCCATACCGCGATGTATACCACTACGATGATGCCCGCAATGATCGCCGCTCCCGCGAAGCTGTCGTACCATTTGAGGAAATATCCTTCGACCAGTACGATCGTCAGGATGCAGAAGAAGTGGATGACGACGCGCAGAAAGAACGGCCTGCGGGTCAGCGCCTTCTTTGAGTAGAAGAGGAAGGAGGGGACGGCGGTGGTGGCGCCGACCAGGAGAATATGGAGCGGGAACTCCTTCGGATAGCCCTCAAATCCGGGGGCGAATAGGTTACTGATCCCGATCGCCGCCGTCACACAGACGGTGATGATAAAAAAGTGGCTGATGACCATTTTGACTGCATTTTTCATAGTGTACCTCACATTCCGAGCTTTTCTTTCAGCTTCGGTACATACTGCCGCGAGATGATGACGGCTTCGCCGTTGAGCAGCTTTGCCTCAAAGCGTCCGTTCATCGCCGCGGATACCGAGCGGATCTTGCCGATATTCAGGATCATCGACTTCGAACAGCGGAAGAGCTTCGTCCCGAGCGTCAGCTCCTCGAGCTCATAGAGCTTCTGCTTCGATTCGAATACGTCCTTCTGCACGCATATAAAGGTTTTGTTGTCGACCGATTCGATGTAGTAGATATCCTTGACCGCGATGCGGAAGGTCTCGCCGTCCTTACTGCCGAGGAGGATGGATTCACTCCTCCTGAGCTTGTTGATGATCGCGTTTACCTCGTCGCTGAGCGTATGACAGCGGATGACGATCTCTTCCTCTTTATCCGGGTCGATCTGTTCAATGGTGATTTTGTACATCGTTTCACCTCCGATGGTGCCTACAGCATATCATAGAATGACGGAAAAAGAAAGAGCCCTTTTTGTAACATGTCGATTACGGATGGTAAGTTGCACGCGATTACCACTTGTAAAGCGATTTGAATGTTGGTATAATGTACAAAAATAAACGGATGGGGAAACGCTATGGATATCGAGAGGATCTTATCACAGATGACAGTTGAAGAGAAGGCGGCGTTGGTCAGCGGCACCGACTTCATGTATACGAACCCTATCCCGCGGCTCGGGATCCCGTCGCTGTCGATGGCGGACGGCCCTCACGGACTGCGTAAGCAGAAGACCTCTGAGAGCACCGAGGTCAGCAAGTCCGAGCCTGCTACCGCCTTTCCGACCGCTGTTGCCACCGCCTCGAGCTGGAATCCCGACAATACCCGAAGGATGGGCGAGGCGATCGCCGAGGAATGCCGTTATTACGGCGTGCATACGCTTTTAGGCCCCGGCGTGAACATCAAGCGCAATCCCCTGTGCGGCAGGAACTTCGAGTACTTCTCGGAGGATCCGTACCTCGCGGGTATGATGGGCGCCGCCGAGGTAGAGGGCGTACAGAGTAAGGGCGTGGGTGTTTCGGTAAAGCATTTCGCGATGAATAACTCCGAGAATTACCGCTTTATGGGTAACTCGGTCGCCTCCGAGAGAGCAATGCGCGAGATCTACTTGAAGCCCTTCGAGATCATCGTCAGGCGCGCCAATCCCGCGACGATCATGTGCGCGTATAATCAGATCAACGGCACCTTCTGCTCCGAGAACAAGTGGCTTTTGACCGATGTTTTGCGAGAGGATTGGGGCTTTGACGGCGTGGTGATGACCGACTGGGGCGCGGTACACGACCGCGTCGCGGGTATCAGGGCGGGGCTCGATCTTGAGATGCCCGGAGATACCCCTATCTGCCGCAGATGGATTTTGGACGCCGTAGAGAGCGGCGAGCTGCCGATGGCTGACCTCGACAAGGCGTGCCGCAATATCCTCAGGTGGATCGACCGCTATGTACAGCCCGCCGAAAAGACTGTCCCCGACTGGAGGGCGCACCATGCGCTCGCCGCCGAGATCGCCGCCGACAGCGCCGTGCTGTTGAAGAATGACGGCGTGCTCCCGCTGACGGGGAATGAGAAGCTCCGCGTCGAGGGCGGGCTTTTCGAGCAGATGCGCTACCAGGGCGCAGGCAGCTCGATGATCAATCCGACCGTCGTCACCACCCCGAAGGACGCCTTTGACGAGAGGGGCATCCGATACGATTACAGCCTCGATTGCTGCGATACGATCCTCGTCTTTGCGGGCTTGACGGATGAATACGAGTCCGAGGGCGTGGACAGAGAGAACATGCGCCTGCCCGACGACCAGCTCGCGCTGATCGACAGGCTGTGCGATACAGAGAAGAGGGTCGTCGTCGTGCTGTTTGGCGGCTCGCCCGTCGAGCTCCCCTTCAACGATCGCGTCAGTGCGATCCTGTATATGGCGCTGCCGGGACAGAACGGCGGTACGGCTGTTGCTCAGCTGTTGACGGGTGAGAAGAACCCCTCCGGTAAGCTGTGCGAGACCTGGCCGCTGCGCTATGAGGATGTGCCGGGTCACGAGACCTACGGCAAGGGCATCAACGAGGTCTACCGCGAGGGCACGGAGGTCGGCTACCGCTATTATAATAAGCATAACATCCCCGTCCGCTACCCCTTCGGTCACGGACTGAGCTACACGAGCTTTTCGCGGACGGAGTGGGTCAGGGACGGCGATACCTATACGACGACAGTCTCCAACACCGGCGACCGATACGGCGCCGAGGTGGTACAGCTCTATCTCGACGGTGCGCTCTGCGGCTTTGAGAAGGTATATCTTGAGGCGGGAGAGAGCGCCGAGGTACATTTCACCGTCGAGCGGGAGGATCAGAGCATCTATCCCGATACCTTTATCGAGCCCGATGAACCGCCGAAGTTCCCCGTGACGATGGAGTCGCGCTTCACTGATCTGCGACAGACCGCGATAGGCAGACTTCTGTACAGGTTCGTGATGGGCGTAGCGGACAGACGGCTCAGGGACGCCGAGCGCCTGCCCGAAGGTTCCGAGAGGGATAACAAGATCAAGGGAGCGCAGTTTTTGAAGCGCATCTTCGAGTCCAATTCCCTGCGCTCGATGACGATGAGCTCGGGCGGTATGATGGCGTATCCTGTCGCGAAGGGCTTCATGGAGCTTACCAACCGTCATTACCTGCGCGGTATCAGGTGCCTGTTATCGAGGGTGAAGGTGCCCCCGCTCCCGAAAGAACAGAGTTATGACAGGGATAAAACGGCTTCACGCTGAACCGGTAAAGGAGTATCGATCATGAATACGGAGATTAAAAACACTATGGATCAATATGCGGATGAAGTGCGCCGACGTTGGGGCGATACCGACGCATATAAAGAGAGCGAGCGGCGTACCGTCGATTACACCGCGCGGGATTGGGGTGTTCTGTCCGAGGGGATGGACGCGGTCATGGCGGGCTTCGCCGCGCTGAAAGCGGACGGAGCAACGCCCGACAGTGAACAGGCGAAAGCGCAGGTCGAAGCGCTCAAAGCATTCATCACCGATCGTATGTATACCTGCACCGATGAGATCCTCGCGGGACTCGGTCAGATGTATGTTGCCGACGAGCGATTCTTAAAGAACATCGACCGCCGTGGTGAAGGTACCGCCGCCTATATCGCCGCTTGCATCCGGAGCTTCTGCGGCCGGCAAAACAGTATCGCAAAATCCGGTATTTGCAGTCAATCGGGTGAGATAGGTGAGTAAAACACAGGCAGGGATACTGCTGGCATTTGTTTTTGCGGCAAGGGGCACATCCTTCCTCTTTTCAAAGGAATTGATGGCGTCGATGTCGCCGATGAACGTGCTGGCGGTGCGCTTTCTCCTTGCATTCGTGATATTGGCGCTGATTTTCATGAAAAGATTACGCGCCTGTGATAAACGCAGTCTGCACGGAGGACTGATCCTC
The DNA here is from genome assembly GCA_947166135.1 of uncultured Clostridia bacterium. Classification (GTDB taxonomy): domain Bacteria; phylum Bacillota; class Clostridia; order Oscillospirales; family Acutalibacteraceae; genus Ruminococcoides. The sequence goes on from CAMVDB010000033.1 coordinate 10,009, forward strand.
GGCGTACTGTATACGGTATGTATGATACTTGAGATGTACGGGCTGAGGCTGATCGATTCGGGTACGAGCGCTCTGATCGAGAATATGGCGATCGTGCTGGTACCGCTTTATGCCGCTGTACTAATGAGAAGTATGCCGAAGAAGAAAACCATGCTGTGCGCGGTGATGGCGGCAGCGGGCGTCTGCTTCCTCTCAGCAGCGCAAAGTACGGCGGGAGGCAATATATGGGGTGTGATCCTGACGATACTCGCCGCGATGACCTATGCCGCCTGTATCATGGCGACGGAAAGGGTCAGCCAAAACGCCGACCCGCTCGTGATCGGTATCATCCAGCTCGGCGTGATGGGTGCGCTCAGCCTGCTGATCGCCGTACCCGCAGGAGGCTTTGCGCTGCCGCAGAGCGGTCATGAATGGCTGCTCATGCTGCTGCTCGTCCTGTTGTGCAGCTGCTTCGGCTTCGCGTTCCAGCCGCAGGGTCAGAAGTACGTATCCGCCGAGACCGCCGCGATCCTCACGGTCATCAATCCGATGACCGCCTGCGTGATGGGGATCCTTGTCGCGGGTGACAGCGTCACCGTACCGAAGCTGATCGGATTTGTCCTGATCCTTCTCTCGCTGGCGATCTATCATGTGAATTTTAAGAGAGGTAAAACCGAAGTAAAGTCTTGATCCGCGTATTATCCGGAATTGCTCATCATACTATATAGCAGTGAATACCGTCATCGTGTATGGACTGATCGACAGGTGTAGGGAGTGACCGGATATGATCATTTATTTTACGGGAACAGGGAACAGCCGCTTCGTCGCCGGCAGAATAGCCGCCGCGACTTCCGATAAGCTCTTCGATTCCGCCTTATGTATCCGCAAAGGGGAAGGGGCGGACTTTACCGAGCCCGGAGATTATGTTTTTGTCGCTCCGGTCTATGCCGCGGCGCCTCCGCTCGTGTTTCTGGATTTTATCCGACGTTCTCGCTTCCCGGGGGACTGTCACGCGTATTTTGTGATGGTCTGTGCGGGCAGTATGGGCGCGTCGCCTGTCTATTGCCGCAGAGCAGCAGAAGAAAAGGGTCTGCTGTACGCAGGTACGGCGAAGGTCGACATGCCGCAGAACTACACCGCCTACTTCGACGTCGGAACGTCGTCCGGGAACAGGCGGATTATCCGGGCGGCGCGTCCCGTGATCGACGGGATCGCCTCTTGTATCCGCGGCGGTCGTGAGCTTCCCGATCTGTGTGTAAAGATGTGGATGCGCGTGCTGACGCCGCTTGTGCTCAGACCGTATTATAGATTTTTTGTCTCGGCAAAGCAGTTCCGTACGAATGACAGATGCGTCGGCTGCGGAAAGTGTACCTCGCTCTGCCCGCTGAACAATATCGTGATGAAGGAGCGTCGACCTGTCTGGGGCTCAAGCTGTACTCACTGTATGGCGTGCATCAATCTGTGTCCCGCTGACGCGATAGAATACGGCAGGAGAACGGAGGGTAAGCGCCGCTATCACGGACCCGACAGCCTGTGCATGCGTAAATCATAAAAGCAGAATCTATCGTTGAAACGATCTGACAGCCTGATGGTTTTATCGGGCTGTTTTTCTATAAATAATCGCTTCAAACGATCGATATGATCAAAATCTTTCGACAGTCATAGACAAATCGCGCGAAATTTGCTATGATAATAAATAATTATTCAATTTGTTCAACAGGAAGCATGATTATGAAAAACTACCTTACAGACCCCATCCACGATCCCTCCGGCTTTGTGCTGCTCGCGGATCATGTACCGGGTATCATCCAGGAGATCCGCTATTATTCCACCTACAACTTCATCGGCGAGCGTATCGACGGCTATGAGGAGCCGTGCGCGATCAGTACCATCGAGACAGCCCGCGCGCTGAAAGCCGTCAGCAACGAGCTGATGGTGCAGGGCTACCGGCTCAAGGTGTTCGACGCCTACCGTCCCGCCGGCGCCGTCAAGCACTTCGTACTCTGGGGCCTGGAGGATCAGGATATCCGTATGAAGCCGTATTTCTATCCCGCGCTCGAGAAGCAGGAGCTCTTCGCAAAGGGCTATATCGCAAAGCTCTCGAGCCACAGCCGCGGCAGCACGGTCGACCTTACCTTGCTCGATATGAGAACCGGCAGAGAGCTCGACATGGGCAGTCCCTTCGACCTGTTCAGCGAGGTATCCCATCCCGATTATCGCGGCATTACCGAGGAGCAGTATAACAACCGCATGATCCTCCGGCGCGCGATGCTGCGCGGCGGCTTTCTGCCGATCGACTGCGAGTGGTGGCACTTCACTCTCGCCCACGAGCCGTACCCCGACACCTATTTTGATTTCCCCGTATCCTCCGGATACCTGAGAAGATAATTCGGTATGCTCTTCAATTTGTTGATAAGGGAAGTGATAAACGATGAATAAACTGCAGGCGAATCTGTGCCTGGTCTGCGTTACGCTGCTGTGGTCGACCGAGGTCATCATCTTCGCGTGTATCCCCGACAGCGTCGTGCCCTTCGCTACGACCGCGATCACGAGCATGATCGGCGGCGTGCTGCTCTTCCTCTGCTTCTTCAAGAGGATCATGGCGGCGCTTAAAAACGGCGGGAAAAAGCTGCTTCTGACCGGTGTGCTGCTGTCGGTGCTCAACTGCGGCTACAATGTCATGTACCAGTACGGCTTGAAGGAATTTGACGTATCCACCGGCGCGTTCACGATCTCGATGACGGTCGTCATCCTGCCCGTTATCCTGATGATGAAGAGGCAGAGCGTCGATAAGAAAACGTGGATATCGGCGATACTGGTCCTCGTCGGTATTATCGTCTCGTACCTCGGCAAGCTCGGCACGATCAGCGTACCGGGACTTTTGATGATGATCGGCGGGTGTATCATCCGCGCGTACTATATCATCCGGCTGAACGAAGCGGCGCGTGAGTTCGATCCCGTTTCGCTCTCCGCGCTGATCGCGGTATTTGTCGGCGTGATCAGCTTTATTATATGGTTTGTAATGCAGCCCGCTACCTTCGGCGCGATCGAATGGAATACCCAGATCATCGCGAGCCTCTTTATCCACGCATACTTCATCGTTATGTTCGCCCAGACGCTCAATATTTTTGCCCAGCGCAACGCCACCCCCGCGGCGGCGACCATCATCTATTCGCTGGAGATCATCTTCTCGCTGATCTGGGGCATGACGATGCCCGCGTCAATCGTTACGCCGGTCACGCCGGATGTGTTCATGCTGATCGGCGCCGCGTTCATCGTCCTCGGCAACCTGTCGGAGATCGTCAGCTTTAAGCGAAAGGCGGTGAAGCAGCTATGAAGCGTGAAAAACGATCCCCGCTGAGGATCATCCTCACGGTCGGCGCGCTGATCGTCGCGTATCTGATCGTATCCGTTCCCTTTAAGGTGATGGAGATCATCCCGGGCTTTACGGATATCCGTCCCGTATCTATGCTCCAGCCCGTCTACGGCATCTTTTTCGGGATCCCCGGGTCGCTTGCGTTCGCCGTCGGCAACCTGATCACCGATATCATCTCCGACAGCCTGAGGTGGTCGTCGATCGCGGGCTTTATCGCGAATTTCCTCGGACCGTTCTGCTTCTATCTGTATTGGGGTAAGCTGTCGCGCACGCCCTTCGACCTGAAAACGATGAAGAACATCCTTCGCCATATCGTCGTCATCATAATTGTCGCCCTGGTTGAGGCGAATATCATCACGCCCTCCGTAGCGATATCCTATCCCGAGGTGGATTTCGGGCTGTTCTTCGGCATGGTGATGATCAACTCTCTTGCATTCCCGATCCTGCTGGGTATCCCGCTGCTCATCATTCTGCAGGAGGAGCTGGGGCTGACCCCGTGTCTAAGCAACCGGAACAAAAGAGCTGAAAATCAATAACTATTTCGATAAGTTCTCGGCGCCGCTGATCCGATTCGTACTGTTTCCGCAGGCGATGGGAGCGACGATCCTTCCCGCGGGACAGATCGTGAAAGAAAACACCCGCCGAAAAGGCGGGTGTTGCTGTATTAGAGGTCATTCATTGTTGTCGATCATCTGCCAGTAGCCGAGGACGTCGTCCTCATACATGCCGTAGGCGCCGTACCAGCGCTCGGGTAAGAAGGGAACCGGCTTGTGCTCGGGCAGCTCGCGGCCGAGGCGGTCGATGCTGTCGCGAAGATAGGTGATGATCCGTTCGCGCTGTTCGTCGATGGGTATCTCGGGATCAAAGGTGACCGGCTCGCCTACGGAGATGACCGCGTTCTTCTTCTCGAGGTAGACAGGATAGAATCTGAGGGCTTTCTTCGCCTTGCGATAGTACAGGCGGGCGATGTCGACGAAGCCCGGCTGCAGCTCGCTGACGTATTCCGAGTATCGCTTCGGCGACTCAGCGAAGATGACGAGATCATATCCTTCGGTCAGCGCTTTTACACTTTGTTTGAACGTTTTCAGGATGTTTTTATCGTGATAGACGGGGATGGTATCGGAGTAGATGAGCAGGGGCGGAAGAGCCTTGGCGACGATATGCGCTATGATCTGCCAGAACCATTTGCAACGGCGGGTATTGCCGAAGAGTACGTCGTGGAATGCGTAATTGACAGCATTTTTTTTGTCGATCGCGCTGTGTACCGTCCATGTCTGATGCTTTCTCTTGAAGTCGAGGGTCATCATGACCGGACCGCGTATGGCGGAATGATTGCATACAAACACCGCGGCTTCATCACCCGGAGGTTCCTTGTAGACGGTTTTCGCGCGGGGAAAGCACATCCGCAGGATACCGCGGATGATCTTATAGTAGATGTAACTCGCTTTCATATCTGAACTTCTTTCTGATTACGGATATTGAATAACAGAGGATCCGTTGATAACAAAAGTATACCATAAATCTGATTTTTTGACAATAGAAAGAGCGGCGGATTTTTATATCAACGGTAATCTCCGTGACGGTATAATGAGTCGGATTTGTTCCCGGTTGCTAATGGGGAGCCGATAAAGCGCCGTGATCACGCGAGAACCTGACGGTATAAAAGAGGCTGTCGTACTTACGACGCGACAGCCCCTTGCGTTATGCGATTCTTTATTGTTTTCCTGCGGGAGCGGGCTGTTTACGCTGAGCAAGCTTCGCATTGAACAGCGCTGCGTCGTCTTTTCTGACCTTATCGAACCAGCCGAGCTTCTTCTTCGCAAAGATGAGGAAGCCGATGTACAGACCCATGCAGCAGTGCGGTCAGTAACGGCTTATACCATTTGTACGGCGTGAATTGTTTAGGATAGGGCAGGTAAGCGGATACATTCGATTGCATGTAATCAACTCCTTTTTTTGATGATATTATAATCCTATGTCGTTTTTTGCCAATAAAAAATGATGTGTTGTCCGGGGAGAGTTCGGGTTTTTCCGCGGTCTGAGATAACTGTTGACAAACGGGAAAGAGAGGGATATAATAATGGTTAGTTAAAGCTAACTTTCGGTTGGCTTTTTATATCGCCTGATGGTTAGCTACGGCTAATTATCTGAGAAACAGGAGAAGTATCATGATCATGACTGTATTGAAGATCGACGGTATGATGTGTTCGATGTGCGAGAGCCACATCAACGATACCGTACGCAGGAATTTTAACATCAAGAAGGTCTCTTCATCCCATTCGAAGGGCGTGACCGAGATCATCAGCGAGGCGGAGCTGGACGAGACCGCTCTGAGAGAGGCGATCGGCAGGACGGGCTACAAGGTGCTCGAATACCGTGCCGAGCGCTATGAGAAGAAGCGGTTCTCGCTGTTCGGGAGGTAAGCTGATGGCGATCGTTCAATTCGAAAATGTGACAAAAACCTATACCAGCGGCGACCATGAGCTCAAAGCACTCAACGACGTCAGCTTTACGCTTGACGAGGGAAAGTTCGTCGTCATCCTCGGCCCCTCGGGTGCGGGGAAAAGCACGCTTCTGAACCTGCTGGGCGGACTTGACAGCCCTACGCAGGGTACGATCACCGTAAACGGCAGAGATATCAGCACGCTATCCGATAACGAGCTTGCCGATTACCGCGCGGCGACGGTCGGCTTTGTGTTCCAGTTCTATAACCTGATCCCGACCTTGACGGTATATGAGAATGTTGCGCTGGTCTCGGAGATCTCGAAAGATTCGCTTGACGCAAAGCAAATGATCGCTCAGGTCGGTCTGTCCGACCACCTGCACAATTTCCCCTCCGAGCTGTCGGGCGGCGAACAGCAGCGTATCTCTATCGCCCGTGCGCTCGCGAAGAATCCGAAGATACTGCTCTGTGACGAGCCGACGGGCGCGCTTGACTCCGAGACGGGCGTGATGGTGCTGAAGCTCCTTTTGAGCATGGCGAAGAACTACGGTAAGACCATCGTTATCGTTACCCATAACCAAAGCATCGCGAAGATGGCGGACGTCGTGATCCGTGTCAAGAACGGCAGGATCCGCTCGGTCGAAGAACAGGCGGAGCCGATGAGCGCGGACGAGGTGGAGTGGTGATGTTGATTCGCAAGCTGCTCAGAACCGCGTGGGGCTACAAGGCGCAGTTCATCTCGATGATCATTATGATCACCCTCGGTATGGGTATCTTCCTCGGCTTCAATATGGAGTGGCGTACGATCGAGGTCGATACGGGCAGGTTCTTTTCGGATACGAATTACGCCGATTACCGCCTCTATTCGGAGAAAGGCTTTACCTTTGACGACCTGCAAAAGATCGCCTCGATCGACGGCGTCGATCGGGCGACGCGGTATCTCTCGGTGAACCTCGATATCAAGGGAGAGAAGAACAAGTCCCTCGCGCTGGACGTCAGCGAAAGCTTCAATGTTTCGACCTTCCTCGTCACGGACGGCGCGGATTATGACGAGAACAGCGACGGCTTCTGGCTGAGCGACAAATTCGCCGCGGTGAACGATTACGCCGTCGGCGATACCCTCACGCTCGAGTTCCGGGGTGTGGAGATCAGCGGCGAGATCGTCGGCTTGATCAAGTCGGGCGAGCATATGATCTGCGTCGCCGACAAAAACCAGCTTATGCCCGATTACAGTACCTTCGGTTATGCGTATATCACGCCGAAAAAGCTCAGAACCGCCGTTGAAAGCAAGATGAAGAGTACCGCCGTCGATGAGCTGAAAAAATCCGGGATCCCCGAAGCGTTTATCGACGACAGCCTGTCAAGGCTCCTGTTCACCGAGAAGGATATCGGCGAGGCGATGGATCAGGTCTATGCGCAGATCAATCTGCTCTCCGCTATGGACAAAGAGACTCTCGAGGACGCGGTCAAAGAGCAGCTCGGACGTACGATCATGGTCACCCCGAAGGACGACCACGTCGTCTATCAGGAGGCGATGGGCGAAGCCGAAGAGGGCAAGACGATGGGCTCGGTACTGCCTGTCCTGTTCCTTCTGATCGCCATTCTGACGATGGTCACCACGATGCACCGTATCGCGACGAAGGAGAAACTCCAGATCGGTACGCTGAAAGCCCTCGGCTTCAGGAACCGGCGCATCCTCCGACATTATACCGCCTACGGCTTGTTTATCGGACTGGTCGGCACGGGACTGGGGATGCTCCTTGGACTGGGCGTCTGCAAGCTCGTGATGAGCGAGAACGGCATGATGGGCACCTATTTCGATATGCCCGACTGGTCTGCGGCGACGCCCGCCTTCTGTTATCCCGTGATGGCGGGTACCGTACTCCTGCTGACCCTGATCAGCTTCCTGTCCGTCAGGCAACAGCTGAAGGGTACGGCTGCCGACGCCCTGCGTCCCTACTCGCCGAAGAAGATGCGCAAAATGCTGTTGGAGCGTTTTCGCTTTTGGGATAGGATGAAGTTCGGCACCAAGTGGAACCTGCGTGATCTCAGCCGCCACAAGAGCCGTTCGGCGATGACCCTGTTCGGTATTGTCGGCTGTATGATCCTGATGGTCGGAGGACTGGGGATGCGCGATACGATGGCGGGTTTCCTCGATCTGCTCGACAATGATATCTCGAACTATACGACGAAGGTCAATCTGGCCGATAACGCCGATAAAAAGGATTCTTTATCCCTTGCCGCGGAGATCGGCGGCGATTGGGAGAGCCTCGGCGGTATCAGTCTCGACGGCGATACCGTCACGCTGGACGTCGTGCATAATCCGAACGGCATGCTCAACGTCATCGACGAGAGCAATCGGCGGATCGATCTGCGTGACGACGGCGTCTACCTCTGCCTCAGGCTGAAGGACAGAGCTCAGATCGGCGATACGATAAAGTTCTCGCCCTACGGCTCGAGTGAGACCTATACGGCAAAGGTCATCGGTTATAACCGCGCGATCATGACCGAGAGCGTGACGATGACCGCCTCCCTTGCCGATCGGCTCGGTATCGACTATACCCTCACCGCAATCTATTCGGAAAAGGATGCGGATGAGCTCCCCTCGTCGGAGCTGATCGCGGGCAAGCAGGATAAGGCGCAGCTGATGGAGACCTTCAACAGCTTTGTGCAGATCATGGACAGCATGGTGGTCATCCTCGTGGTCGCGGCAGTCATCCTCGGTATCGTGGTGCTGTATAACCTCGGTATCATGAGCTATCTGGAGCGCTCGCGTGAGCTCGCTACTCTCAAGGTGCTCGGCTTTCGCAACCGCAGTATCGGCAGACTGCTGATCTCCCAGAATATCTGGCTGACCGTGGTCGGCGTGATCGTCGGACTGCCTTTGGGCGTGGGTGTGCTGCAGTGGCTGCTCACTGCGCTCGCGGGAGAGTACGAAATGAAGCTGATGCTCGGACCGCTGACCTACAGCGTATCCATCCTCCTGACCTTCGGGGTCTCGCTTCTGGTCGGCTTGATGGTAGCGCAAAAGAACAAAAAGATCGATATGGTCGAAGCCTTGAAGGGGACAGACTGATTCAGTATGCCCCGGATGTTGATACCTTTATTTTCGCGATCGATTCCGCTGTGACGGAACAGTCAAAATGCACTCGAAGGATCCGATCATGATATGATACTAATCCTTAATTAAAACCTTTATCATTTATTGGGCTAAATTTCGCATAGCTTTGTTGTCGTCGTCGTTCGCTGTACTCGGTAGGCATATCCGGTTGGTATGCCTTGACCTCGTGCCGCGACTCCTCCTCTCCCCACAACGCGAGGCGTTGTAGGGACCCCGGAAGTGACAGGCGCCAGCCTGCCTGCGTCGCCCGCCTCGCTCTGCGAAATTTATCCCTAATATCTGATTAAATCTTTTAATTAAGGATTAGTATGACAAAAGCCTGATGACTTTATCTAAGGTCATCAGGCTTTGATTTTGTGTTTATTGCGCGTAGTCGTATAGAGGGCTGTTACTAGAGGGCTGTTACAGCTTGTTTTCCGAGAGATAATCTTTGATCTTCCCGACCAGCTTATCGCCGTCATAGTCGTTGAAGATCTTGATCATACAGCCGCTGATCATGGGGTTCAGATCCAGACTGCGTTCGGCGGAGCGGGTGTCGGTCTTGAAGCCGTAGCATCTCTTTCCGGCGGCATAGCCGATGCCGAGCTCGACGCAGGCGCCCTCATCGGGAACTCTGCCGTCGAGATTCATGAAGATGATATCCGCGTCCTTTACGTTTCCCTCGTCGAGGGTGAAGATCATCTCGATGAGTTCTTCTTCGGACTTGCCCTCCAGCTGGGCGGCTTCGATACCGTCGCGCTGGGGCAGAAAGACTTTATAGCCGGCGTCCTCAAGCACCTTGGTGATCCTCAGGTTAAAGTCTTTTTCTGCCTGATTGAACATAGGACCGGCGAAGTACACCTTGTTTCCGCTTCCTGCATTTTCTGCCGCGTTCTTTACTGCCGCGGAGTCAGCCGTTCCGGCGGTTTTCTCCGCGGTAGGCTCTATCTTATCGGATGTTGTTTTTGCGGCGGGATCGTCCGCGCCCTTTCCGGTTGCCGAACAAGCGGAAAAAGAGAGCAGCATAGCGGCGCATAATGCGAGCGCGACAAGGATTTTCAACGTGTCTTTCATGTTCGATTTCTCCTTTTTTATATTCGGTCTTTCTACTGCACGCTCAATATCTGTACAGTATTTTGTTTCAGTATATCGTCCTCCGTCATGCAAGTCAACAAGAAACGATAGAGAGCCTTTCGGCAGATACAGCTGAATATGTGAAACGACCGGATTTTTTTGTGATATTTTTTTGTGATATAGGTGGCAATCAGCGACGACGCATGCTATAATAGAAAAAATGATATCGTTGTATGCTCAAATTTACATGATAGAGAGAGGGAGAGGCTATGGATCGTCCGAAATTGTCAGCGGGTCGTCGGACGACACTGAATGATCATAGGTCCACGGCGTATCGTGATACCGCGCAATTGCAGAACCCTCGGTGATACCTCAGCGGTCACGATCGCTCAAAATAATAAAACAAATGAAAAGGAGAAATGACAATGAAAAGAATCTTGCTTTTGATCCTGGGCGCGATGATCCTGCTCACCGCTTGCAGTACGACACAGAAAGCGCCGACCGAGTCCGCAGAAGCGACCAAGGATAACGCTGCTGTCACATCCGACCGACCCGAGGACGATAATGTCGTGATGCTGCCGCAGTATCGCTACACCCTGAACGGCTCCCATGAGGTGAAGGGCAGACAGGGCGTGTGCAGCGAGGGCGATTACTACTGGGTCAGCGGCTCGACGACGCTGGCGAAGTACGACAAGGACTGGAACCTCATCAAGCTGAACGAGGATCCCTTCAAGGGCTACGAGATCGAGGTCAACCATATCGCCGACATCGACGTGTACAACAACGAGCTGTATATCGGCGCCGAGTACTTTATGGACGGCGTAGGTAAGAACATCCAGGTCGCGGTCTACGACGGCGATACGCTGGAGCTTAAGCGTACCTTCCCCTTCGAGCCCGAGAGCGGTCAGCTTGAGTGCTCGGGCATCGCGGTCAATCCCGACAATGGCACCGTATGGATGTGCTCATGGGTCGGTGAGGAGAGCGGCCGCTATCTGTACAGCTATGATCTGAAATCGGGCGCATACAAGGGTAAGGTGCATATGCAGATGCCGCCTCAGTGGCTGCAGGGCATCGCCTACTATAACGGCTGTTTCTACATGACCGCCGACGACGGAACGGCTGATGACAAAGAACCCGATCACCTCTACCGTACCAAGATCGAAGAAGGCGCGACCGACTGCATCGTGACGCTCGAGCGTACCTTCGACGACGTGACCCTGCAGGGCGAGATCGAGGGTCTGACCTTCGATCATGACAGGAACCAGCTCCTGCTGCTCTACAACCGCGGCGCGCGTATCGTGCTGGGTATGCCGAAGGGCTTCTATGACGGCTACGACCACGAGATCAGCGAAGTATTCGTCTACGATATGACCGCGAGAAGCTGAACGCTTGTGAATCATTAAGAACTGTTACAGGCTGTGCCCTCTTATGAGTGCACAGCCTGTGTTAATTTGCACCGATCGCTCTGGTTTTTTCGTGATATATTGACAAGCTATCTTCGATTTAGTATAATTTTAATGATAAAAAGGTGAGAGCGATACGCTTTTCACAGCAAGGTGAACAATTCTTCACCTGAATCAAAGGGGAGGCAGCCAAATGGATGCAATGTTTATGTTTGTCGGCATTATCGCGCTGATATGTGTTCTCGGATTCTTTAACGAAAAGGTCACGAAGCTGACCTATGAGATCGCGCTGATGCTGTTTTCGTCCATCCTCGGTATCCTTGTTCTGGCGGGAACGGCAATCTTCCAGAATACCGATATCGGCAACGTTTTGAAGGAAGTACAGGGCTTCGATATCCACGATTTTCTGATGCACGGCGTACTGTGCTTCATGCTGTTTGCGGGCTCCTGTCACATGAAGCTCAAGGACTTTAAGCAGCAGGCAAGACAGGTGACGGTGCTGGCGCTGGTATGCACCCTGCTCGGCGCGGCGTTCTACGGTCTGCTGATCTACGGCGCGGGCATTCTGTTCGGACTGAATCTCACTCTGCCTGTATGCCTGATGTTCGGCAGTATCATCGCGCCTACCGATCCTATCGCCGCCACCGGTATTCTGGCTAAATTCGGCTTACCGAAGAAAACCTCCTTCCTGATCCAGGGCGAATCGCTGTTCAACGACGGTATCGGCGTTGCGCTGTTCGTCTGCTTCTCCGGTATGGTGTCCGCTTCGTCCGGAGCCTCCGACGAGGGTATCGTCGGCGTCATGCTGCGTGAGATCCTCGGCGCGCTTGTCGTCGGCGTGGTGGTGACGGTACTGTGCTTCCTGATGTTCCGCTTCTGTAAGCACGCTTTCCTGAAGATCTTTATCAGCCTTCTGACGGTGTCGCTGTCCTATGTCCTGTGTGAGGCACTGCATTTCTCGGGCGCGATCGCCTCGGTTATCTGCGGTATCCTGTTCTCGGAGCTCCGCTCCCGCTACGGAGAGAGTGAGGATGAGAAGCACGCAGAATTATTCGACTCGTTCTGGGAAACACTCGATGTCTTCCTCAATTCCGTGCTGTATGTGCTGTTGGGTCTGTCGTTCGTCAGCGTTTTGAGGATGGAGTATGTACTCCTGCTCTCTGCGACCGCGATCCTCGCGAACCTCATCGCGCGTTCCGCCAGCCTCTCGCTCTCGACGCTGGTCATCGGAAAGATCCCCGATAATTTCAGCCG
>CAMVDB010000034.1 GCA_947166135.1 uncultured Clostridia bacterium
GGGTTATCTTCTTCGTTGTTTAATTTTCAAGGTCCTTTGTCACAAATCACGAAAAACGGCTCAAATCCTTGGTTAAAACAGAGATTTTTGCGGTCGCTTTCTTGATTAGCGAACATTAAGATTATACTGCGTATAACACCAAAAGTCAAGGGTTTTTTGAAAAAAATTGAAAAAAATTTGAAATCCCAATTTCTGGGTGCTTTTTACCTTGGATATCACAATATCTTGTTGGTCATTTTGCACATCAAAGTGATAAAGTCCCATAAATCGACGGCTTTTTCGATACCGAAACCTCAAAAATTCACCCTCCCTTGTATCGGGAGGGTGAAATATCTCACGAGATGATCTGCTGATTCACGCCGCTACGGCTATCGACTGCAGAAATTCTTCTATCTCTTTCTGGCTCTGTGTGAAGCTGTTCTTACGGGCGATGAGCTGGATCGCGTAATAGATCTTATCGAACTTGAACACATACAGATCGCCGTACTGCAAAATATCCGTTCCCGCCGGGATATACTCGAAGCGGTCGCCGATCGCGTCACAGCCCGCGATCATCCGCTTCATCGCGTCGACCTGGCAGTAGCTCGGCAGATTGCGCCTCATCTGGGTTTTCGCTCCGTTGAGCACGGTACGTTCATCCGTCAGAAAGCCCAGAAGCTTCGGCTTGACCCATGTGATCATGATCGCCATATGATTCTCTTCATCATAGACGCCGCAGCGGTTTCCGGCGCAGCCGTAGAATTTTTTCAGCTCTCTGCTGTCCATCTCATGGAAGATATCGGAATAACCTGCCGCAAAAGTGTTGTTGATGATTAATTTTTTCATAACGAATACCTCCTGTTATCATAGAATCGGGTGTTTTCTTTACTGTGTCTGTATTATAACAGTACATCTACCACAAAACTATGACAAACAGGAGGTGATCTCAGAAATTCTTGAAAAAATTTTTACAGGCACGCCGCGCCGATGATACCGGCGTCGTTTCCGAGAGTAGCGATACAGACCTTAGTCTGCTTCTCGTTGAACTTAGTGAAGCGCTCAGCCTCGATGATAGTACGCAAAGGCGCGAGCAGGTTTTCGCCCTGACCCGCGATACCGCCGCCGATACACAGAACGTCGGGCTGGAAGATATTGATAACGTTGATCAATCCGGTCGCCAGATAGCTGATATACTGGTTAACAACCTCGGTACCGGTGTTGTCGCCCGCCTGCATCGCGTCGAAAGCAGTCTTACCGTTAACATTGTCGATATCATCGTCAGCCAAATGGAGCATATAGGAGAACTCCGCCTTCTCGTTACGGATGGCTTCCTTGGTCATATTGATCAGCGCGGTTGCCGAGGCGTAAGCCTCCCAGCAGCCCTTACGGCCGCAGCCGCACTCACGGCCGTCCTTGACGATGACCATGTGGCCGAGCTCCGCGCCGGCGTAGTTGGAGCCGGAGTAGATCTTGCCGTCGATGACGATACCGCCGCCGACGCCGGTGCCGAGGGTGATCGCGATGGCGTTCTTGCTGCCCTTTGCGGAGCCCGCGAGGAACTCGCCCAGTGCCGCGGCGTTCGCGTCGTTCTCGACCTTGGTGTATTTATGGAGGCGCTCCTCCATCATATTCGCGATCTCCCAGTTCTTGAAGAAGAGGTTGGGAGAGGTCTCGATGATACGGGTCTCGGGATTCACCGCACCGGGAACGCCGATACCGATGTAGTCGATGTCGTCCATCTTGAGCTTCGCCTTCTTGATCGCCTCCTTGACGACAGCCGCCATCGAATCGCAGACATCCGTCTCGGGACGGGGGACGTTGGTCTTGCAGGACGCCTTCGCGATGATGTTGAAGTCGTTGTCAACTACGCCCGCTACGATATTGGTGCCGCCTAAGTCGATACCTACTCTATAACTCATAATAACCTCCGAAATATTACATTATTATATGTACAAGCGCCATATATAATAGTATACCATACGAAAGCGCGGGAAAAAAGCTTTTTTCACCGCATGAATGTAGAAAAAACAGGCTCCCAGTTGTATAAAATGACAAAGTCAGCTGCAAAGCAAGCTATTATATAAGTATATATACATATATAAAAGGCGCGGTGATCAGATCAGCCGCGCCTATACTATATATATTATGCTTCTGTTGATTTTTCCGTTTCCTCAGGCTGTTTCTTCTTTCTGAAGATGACCAGCTTGGAGAAAACGTAGTTGAGGATGACGACCAGCACCATGGCGATGATGTTGGCATAGAAGCCCTCGATCTTGAAGAGCGTCTGGTTCAAGCCGAGCGATACCAGAAACGGTACGCCGAGCCATTCGATCGGACCGGTCGCCAATCTCGCGAGAACGAACAGCCAGAACTCTCTGAACGCTACGGAAAACTTCCACGACTTGGATTCAAAAACCCATATCTTATTGGTGACAAAAGCGAAAATGACCGCGCAGATCCACGAAATGACCTTCGCGATAAAGATCGCCAGCATCATTTTAGAGATCTCCATAGAGCCGATCTTCAGGGCGGTGGACGTATCGTGGATGATCCCGCCCATCGGCAGCTGCGCCAGCGCGTAGGTCACGAGACTGACCAGCGTTGTCGCCCCGCCGAAGAAGATATACAGGATGATCTCTTTATATTTGATAAACAGTTCTTTGATTTTCTTCATTCTTACTGATCCTTATCCTCTAAGTTGGTTTCCTTGGTGATATAGATCGGTCTGCCCTTACTCTCGATATAGATCCTGCCAATATACTCGCCCAGCACGCCGACGGAGATCTCGATGATACCGCCCATGAACAGCACGGCGCAGAGAGTAGTGACATAGCCCTTGACCTCGATACCGAAGACCCATGTCTGGATCAGGGTAATGATGATCCAGATAAAGGCGAGCGACGAGATGATGAAGCCAAGCACCGCGATAAAGCGCAGCGGCGTGACCGAAAAGCTCGTGATACCGTCCAGCGCATACTTGAACAGACTCCAGAAGCTCCATTTGGTGGTGCCGACGGTACGCTCGACGTTCTGGTACTCGACCCACTTGGTCTGATAGCCGACCCAGCAGAACAGTCCCTTGGAGAAGCGCTGCTTCTCACACAGCTTGACGATACTGTCGACCATCTGGCGCGACATGATACGGTAATCCACGGCGCCGTCGGGCATCTTGACGTCGGATATCTTGTTCTGGAAGCCGAAGAAGATCTTGCTGACCAGCTGACGGATGGGATTCTCGCCCTTCTGCTTCGCGCGGTAGAGAGCACAGCAATCGTTGCCCTCCTCAACGCCCGCGATCATCTGCGGGAACATCGCCGGCGGATGCTGCAGGTCGGCGTCCATCACGATGACATAATCGCCGGTGGAATTCTCCAAGCCCGCGTACATCGCGGATTCCTTACCGAAATTGCGGGAGAAGGAGATATACTTCGCGTTCGGGTATTTCGCGGCGAGCTCGCGCAGTACACGCAGGGTACCGTCCTTGCTGCCGTCGTTGACGAAAATATAGCGGAATTCATAGTTGGGGATGGTCGCGATCACCTTATTGGTCTCCTCAATGAACAGCGGGAGGACCTCCTCCTCGTTGTAGCAGGGAACCACGATATCGATCAGCTTCATGTAATCACCTCAGATGATAAATCTGTTATTGTACAAGCACATATATAATGTATTATAGCAAAATACGCGGACAGTGTAAATGATAATTGAAAAATTTTTCAGAAATTCTTATTTTGGTGTTTACCTCGGTGTTAAATAATGGTATATTAAATATGTATGTACAATTCTTCCGCCGCGAGCGGAAAAACGAAAGATTCTGACAAAGGAGAATACTATGACAGCTAAAGCGAAAAGAAAATCCGCGACAGTACCCCCGAGCGGACAGCCGACCCTGGCGAAAGCCTCCTTCGTGGAGAAGTACGGGGTATGGTTTTACCTTTTTCTGGCGTTTTTCATTCCCTTCATCCTGATGTTCTTCGCCTTCAAGGTGGCGGGTGTGTCCCCCTTCGGTACGAACCAGATACTGGTCACCGATCTGTGGCACCAGTACTACCCCTTCATGGTGGATTTTCAGGACAAGCTCAAGCACGGCGGAAGTCTGCTCTGGACATGGAAAAGCGGCGGCGGTACCAACTACGCCTCGCTGATGTCCTACTACCTTGCGAGTCCCCTGAACTTCTTCTCGGTGCTCGTGCCTGCCGATAAGCTCAGGGAGTTCCTGTACATCATCACCTGCGTGAAGATCGGACTCGCCGGCTTCTTCTACGCGCTGTTCCTCAAACTCACCTTCAAGCGCAGGGACGTCACGATCACCGCGTTTGGCATCCTGTACGCGCTGTGTTCCTTCATCATGGGCTACTACTGGAACATCATCTGGCTGGACACCATCGCGCTGCTGCCGCTGGTGATCGCCGGAACGATCGCCCTGCTGCGCGATGGTAAATTCAAGCTGTATATCATCACGCTGGCGCTGTCGATCCTCGCCAACTACTATATCGGACTGTTCACCTGCGTTTTCGTACTGCTGGTATCCGTAGGCTACTGCATCGTCGAATACAAGGGCTGGAAGGACCTGATCCGCCAGTTCCTCAAGATGCTCGGATGCTCGATCGTCGGTATCATGATGTCGGCGATCCTCACCCTGCCCGCGTACTTCGCGCTGGGCTACACCCACTCCTCCGACAATACCTTCCCCACTCAGTTCGCCGTAAATATCGCGTCCAAGGCGGATCTCGGCGGCGTACTGGAGGCGATGGGCAAGACGATCGCGAACTCCGTCGCCTTCACCGAGCCGACCTCTAAGGAAGGTCTGCCGAACGTCTACTGCGGCGTGATCGTGATCTTCCTCGCCATCCTGTTCTTCTTCTGCTCCAAGATCAAGAAGCGTGAGCGCATCTTCTGCGGCGGTCTGCTGCTGTTCTTCATGCTCAGCTTCATCGTCCGTCAGCTCGACTATATCTGGCACGGTTTCCACTTCCCGAACATGCTGCCGTACCGCTTCTCGTTCCTGTACTGCTTCGTGCTGATCTATATGGCGTTCCGCGTATTCACCCATATCGACGGGCTGAAGCCCGCTCCCGTGATCGGCGCGATCCTGGTATTCGCCGTATACCTCGGGATCGCGAGCGTATACTTCGACGGCGAGACCGTCAAGCTGTCGCCGATCTTTGAACAGGGCAGCAATGCCGACCCCGTGCTGCTCTCGGGACTTATCGGCATCATCCTTGCGGCATGGGTCCTGCTGTTCACCCTGCGCAACATGATCCCGCGCAACGCGCAGATCATCGGCGCCGGCGTCATCGGCATCGCCGCGGCGATCCTCGTCTTTGTCAACGGTAAATACGTCAACGCGGCTGTCGGTCAGACCGCCGACAAGAGCTTCTATATCTTCATGGGTATCGTCATCCTGCTGCTCACCGCGGCGGCGGTGCTCCTGCTCGTCTCCAAGGATCTCAACCGCGACAATCGCATGCCGAAGGTCATCCTCTCGGTACTCGTGCTGATCCTCGCGCTGATCGAAGGCTTGTTCTCAGCCGCTACGGGCGTCAAGACCGTCGGCGTGACCGACGCGTCCTCCTACCCGCTGGGCACCACCGATACCCTCGCCTGCGTCGAGCATGTCAAAACCCTCGAGCAGAACAACATCGATCTGGAGCGTACCGAGGTCAACAAGTATCATACGCTGAACGATAACGCCCTCATCGGCGTGGACGGTATCTCCATGTTCAACTCGCTCGTGAACAAGGATATCACCGCTTATATGGAGAAGTTCGGTCTTTGCGGCTGGGTCGCGTCCAACCGCTACACCTACCAGGAGGGCTCGCCTTTCACCAACTTGATGCTGAACATCAAGTATCTGATCGCTCCCTACGGCGCTTACCTCGATTCCGTTCACAACGATATGATCTACGAGTCGGGCAACGCCAAGCTGATGCAGAACAAGTATTATCTGCCGCAGGGCTTCATGGTCAATAAAGAGCTGCTGGCGTATGACGTCAACAGCGCGAACCCCAATCCCTTCATGAATCAGATCGTCATGTTCCGTATGGCGACCGGACTGGAAGGCAACCTGTACAACATGCTCGATCCCGGCACAGCCAAGGGAGAGAACGCCGCCGATGTCCTCACTGACAGCGGCAACGGCAACTACACCTATTCGTCAACAAACAACGCCTCCTCCTATAATGTCGACTACACCGCTCCCGAGGACGGCACGGCGATGGCGTACTTCTCCTGCGGCGATACCGACAGCGTATCGGTACGCGTCAACGGCGTCGAGAAGAACAGCTACTACACCAAGCGTCCGTTCATCATGATGGCGGGCGACGTCAAGAAGGGCGATATCATCACCCTGCATATCTCGATCAGCGACCACTCCTCCGGCTCGTTCATCGCCCACTGCGCGATGCTCAACGAGGATCTGTTCAATCAGGGCTACAATAAGCTCGCTCAGTCTACGATGACCGCGACCAAGGTCACCGACGACGAGATCGAGGGCGATATCACCGTTCAGCAGGGCGGCGTATTCTACACCTCCATCTCCTACACCAAGGGCTGGAAAGCTTATGTCGACGGAGAGGAGACCGAGATCACCCCGATCGGCAACGCGATGCTGGCGTTCAGACTCGAAGCCGGCACACACCATATCAGGCTGAAATATCTGCCCGAGGGCTTCACCGTCGGCGCGACCTGCACCGTACTCGCCGTTCTGATCCTGATCGCGATGTTCATCCTCATTCCCCGCCGTGAAAAAATCATGGCAAAAATCCGTAAAAAGCCCGCAGAAGAAATCGGTTTGCCCGAAGATCAAGAAGAAACTAAAGAATAACACATAGAAAAGAGGTCGGCTCCCGCGAGTCGACCTCTTATACTATATATGTTACTGTTTACAGCTTCGCGATCACGGAGCAATCGTGCCGGATCTGCGTCTGTAGCTCCTCGATCGATTCAAATTTCCGCTCGCCGCGTATGAACTGCCGCAGCTCGCACACGGCATGCAGCCCGTACAGGTCGCCGCCCTCAAAATCGAGCAGGAAGCTCTCACACAGCGGTCGGCTGATCTCCTCCACCGTCGGATGGACGCCGATATTGGTCGCCGCCGCAAAGCTTCTGCCGTCGATCGTGATACGCGCGGCATACACGCCGTAGCGCGGAACGCAAAGCTCCTCGCCGATCGGGATGTTCACAGTCGGGAAGCCCATCGTCGTACCGATATGGTTGCCGCCGCCGATATCGCCCTCGATCGTATAGCAGCCGCCGAGCAGCTCAGCGGCGCGATCGACCTCTCCCGCCGCGATACAGGCGCGGATACGCGTAGAGGATACCGCCTCGCCGTCGAGATACACGGGCTCGATCACCTTAACGCCGATGCCATATTCCGAACAGAGCGCGGTCAGCAGGGCTGTGTCGCCGCTGCCGCCCTTACCGAAGCGATAGTTGAAGCCGCAGTATACCTGCTTAGCGTGCAAGCGCTCATGCAGGATCGTCCTCACGAAATCCGCGGGGCTGAGCTCCCTGATCGATGCAAAATCCGCGAAGATGATATCGTCCGCGCCCAGTTCCCCGAGCAGCGCCGCCTTACGCGCGTTATCGGTGAGAAGCGGCGGACACGCGCGCCCCGTCACCTTGGCGGGGGGCTGTGAAAACGTCAGCACGACATGGTGCAGATCGTTCTCGGCACACGCCCCGAGCACCGCGCGGTGACCGAGATGCACGCCGTCAAAGAAGCCCAGCGCCACCGCCGAGCCTCCTTCATGCGCCCGATAGGTTTGTAAATCGTGAATCATATATATGTCCTTCTCCGGCGTGACAAATTGCCGAAATAATCTTCCCCTACAGGCGTCTTTCGCGGTATGACGCAGGGTGTTTGATCCGAACTAATCGGTTGAGATTGCCACAGCCCCAAAAGGGGCCGTTTAATAAAGCAAATAAGGCGGGTGCCGCAGCATCCGCCCTTGTGTTCCGTTATGGTGAGATTACTCAGCGAAGCCGGTGTTGATCAGATCGACCAGACCCTCGACCGCCTCGGTCTCGTCAGCGCCGTCAGCAAAGATCTTGACGGTGGTGCCGCCGATGATACCCAGTGAAAGCACGCCGAGGAGAGATTTCGCGTTGACCTTTCTCTCGTCCTTCTCGACCCAGATGGAAGACTTGAACTCATTAGCCTTCTGGATGAAGAAAGTAGCGGGACGGGCATGTAAGCCGGCTTTGTTCTGGACTAAAACTTCCTTAACGTACATAATGATACCCTCTCTTGTCGATTAATATACAGTAAGCGTGCCGTATAGGCACTTTCTTTTATATCGCCTACTTATTATATCCTTGAAAAAGCGGTTGGTCAATGGTCGAAAATCATTTTTGTTTTGATATATAACAGTCGAAAAACATTAAACTTTTTTATTGTGCAAATTGACTAAGGTGTTGATAACTATTTGTGTGCAACTCACAAGAACAAGCCGTAAATAAGCGGTTTTCAAGGCTCTTCATCGCTGTTTTTGTCAGAAATGATCCTCTCCGCGAGCTGTCGTTCCCTGTCGGTCAGGATCGCCTTTTCGAGCATGTCGGGACGCTTCTTCGCGGTCTCCGCGACGCTCTGCTCCCTGCGCCATTTGCGGATATTTTCGTGATGTCCCGTGAACAGCACCTCGGGGATGTCCACCCCGCGCCAGACCTTCGGCTTGGTGTACTGGGGATATTCGAGCAGTCCGTCGTAATGGCTCTCCATCTCGAAGCACTCATCGTCGCTGAGTACCCCGGGCTGGAGCCGCGCGAGAGAATCCGCCAGCACCAGCGCCGGCAGTTCGCCGCCGGTGAGTACATAGTCGCCGATCGAGATCTCCTCGTCGACGTACATATCCAGCACCCGCTGATCGACGCCCTCGTAATGCCCGCACAGAAGGCAGATATTCTCGTGCGCCGAGAGCTCCTTGAGCTTCTGCTGGGTCAGCACCTTGCCCTTGGGCGACAGGTAGATGAAGTGCGGCTTCTCACCGACTTCTTCACAGATATGCTCGAAGCAGAGCGCGATTGGCTCCGCGAGCATCAGCATCCCCATCCCGCCGCCGTAGGTGGAGTCATCCACGCGGCGATGCTTATCGAACGCGAAGTCCCGCAGCTGGTGACAGTTGATCTCGATCGCGCCCGAGCGGCGCGCTCTGCCGATGATGCTCTCGGAAAGAACCGCCTCGCACATCTCGGGGAACAGCGTGATCAGGTCAATCCTCATCGTCGAACAGTCCTTTCATGGGATGGATATACACCGCACCCCTGTCGAAGTCGAACCCCGCCATGATATCGGGGATCACGGGGATATAGAAGAGCTTGCCGGACAGATCCGCCATCTCGTACACATCGTTGGAGCCGGTCTTGAGCACATCCTTCACGGTGCCGTAGACCGTGCCGTTATCCGCGTCGGTCACGGAAAGCCCGATGATATCCTGTACGAAGTGCTCGCCCTCAGAGAGCTTCACGTCGTTGCGGTCGATATACAGCACCTTTCCGCGCATCTGATCGGCGGCTTCGATGGTCTCGACGCCCCTGACAATCATCAGCGCGATGTTCTTATGCGGACGACAGGTAACGGCGAGCGCCGTTTTCCCCTCGTCCAGATACAGCTTCTTGAATTTTCTGAGGAATTCGGGAGAATTTGCCCAGCACTCCACGCGCATTTCTCCGCGGATCCCGTGTGTGCCGACGATCTTGCCGACCTCTAAGTATTGCTTGAGCATGCAATCGCTCCTTTTATAAAACAGTCATTGCGAGACTCCCTCCGGAGCCGTGGCAATCTCAACCGCTTAATCGTATATTACCTACCATGTTACTACAAACCGGGCTTTTTTTCAAGCCGCGTTTTCACATTACCGTCACTTTTAGTTTACAATTATTTTACTGGATTCCCGCCATTTCATGTGATATAATGTAGATTGGATTTATATTGAAATCTTGAAAGACAGGAGATACAGCATGATTGAAGTACAACATGTGACCAAGCGGTACGGCTCGGTCAAGGCGCTGGACGACATCAGCTTCACCGCCGACAGCGGTGAGGTTGTAGGGCTCTTAGGCCCTAACGGCGCCGGAAAAAGCACCACCATGAATATCATCACCGGCTATCTCAGCGCCGGTGAGGGAACCGTCCTGATCGACGGCGTGGACATCCTCGAGCATCCGAAGCAGGCGAAGGCGAAGATCGGCTATCTGCCCGAGATCCCTCCGCTGTACGTCGATATGACGGTACGCCGCTACCTCGAGTTTATCTTTGACTTAAAGAAGGTCAAGCTGCCGAAGAAGGAGCATATCGCCGAGGTCATGACCATCGTCAAGATCAGCGACGTCGAGAGCCGCGTCATCCGCAACCTCTCTAAAGGTTACCGCCAGCGCGTAGGCTTAGCGGCGGCGCTGCTGGGCAACCCGCCCGTACTGATCCTGGACGAGCCTACCGTCGGTCTCGATCCCAAGCAGATCATCGACATCCGCAAGCTGATCAAGTCGCTCGGCAAGAAGCACACCATCATCTTCTCGTCCCATGTACTCAGCGAGGTCTCCGCCGTATGCGACCGCATCGTCATGATCAACAACGGCAGGATCGTCGCCGACGCCGCTACCGACAAGCTCAGCGAGAGCATCAGCGGCGAGGGCATCCTCGCGCTCGAGGTCGAGGGCGCCGTCAGCACCGTGCGCGAGGCGATCGGCTCCGTAGACGGCGTCAAGCGTGTATCAAAAGCCGCCGGCAACAACTATACCGTCGAGTATGAGAGCGGCGTCGACGTACGCCGCGGGATCTTCAACGCCCTCGCCAAGGCGGGCTGCCCCATCCTGATGATGCGCTCCGGCAACCTGACCCTGGAGGAGAGCTTCCTCAAACTGACCGAAGGAGGTGCGGACTGATGGGTGCGATCATCAAACGTGAGCTCAGCTCTTACTTTAACTCGGCGATCGGCTATATCGTCCTCGCTGTATTCTACTTTTTCTCCGGACTGTTCTTCTATATGTATTGCCTGTTGAGCAATACCGCCTCGATGAACTATGTCTTTCTGAGCATGCTGATGATCGTCATGCTGATCATCCCGATCATCACGATGCGCAGCTTCAGCGAGGAAAAGAAGCAAAAAACCGATCAGGCGCTCCTGACCGCTCCGGTCAGCCTGACCGAGATCGTACTGGGTAAGTTCCTCGGCGCGTTCATCCTCTACTGTCTGTGCAACGCGATCTACCTGCTCTACGCGATCATCCTGCTGTTCTACGGCACACCCGACTGGGCGGTGCTGTGCAGCACCCTGCTCGGCATGCTGCTGATGGGCGGCGCGCTGATCGCGATCGACCTGTTTATCTCCGCGCTGACCGAGAGCCAGGTCATCGCCGCCGTGATCTCCATCGGCGTCGGTCTGCTCATCTACATGATCGACTCGCTGACCGGCATGCTCAACGTCGAGTGGCTCTCCAACCTCTTACACAACATCTCATTCGATGCCCATTTCACCAACTTCATCAACGGCATCATCAATATCACCAGCGTCGTGTTCTTCCTCTCCGTGATCGGGATCTTCCTGTTCCTGTGCGTAAGAGTGTTTGAAAAACGCCGCTGGAGCTAAGGAGGTACACGATGAATAACGAGAAGAAAACCTCCGAGAAAAAGGGCTTCAAGGGCTTTTTCAAGGCGCGCAGCACCCGCCGCGGCGCCGCGGCGATCGCGCTGACCGCGCTGGTCATCGCCGCCGTCGTTCTGGTGAACCTCGTGCTGGCTGCAATTACCTCTACCCATCCCCTCTATATCGACGTGACCGAGAACAGCACCTTCAGGCTCCAGCCCGAGACCGAGGAGTTCGCCTCCTCGATCGACAAGGACGTCACCGTCTATATTCTGCAGACCGAAGCAAACTTCGAGAGCGGTGACAGCGCCAACTACCGCTACTTCATCCAGGCGAACAAGCTCATCCACAATATCGTCAACTGCTCCGATCATATCGACCTGCACTACGTCGACCTGACCTCTAACCCGACCTTTACCAAGGATTATCCGAACATCAACTGGACGGAGAGCCATATCGCGCTGGTGGTCAGCGGCGACAACTACCGCGCCATCGACGCGACCGATATGTTCAGCTATGACGAGCAGCAGTACCAATACTACGGCACCTATGTCATCAACGGCCAGCACGTTGAGCAATCGATCATGACCGCAATCATGAACGTTACCGCCGATAACAAGACCAAGGTGACCCTGCTCAGCGGACAGGGCGAACAGGAGATGACCGCCTTCACCAAGCTGCTTGAAAACAACGCCTTCGAGGTAGAGACTGTCAGCCTCCTGAACGGCGATATCTCCGCCGACAGCGAATTCCTCGTCATCTACGACCCCGAGGTCGATATTGACAGCGATACCTACAAGAAGCTCACCGACTGGCTCAATAACGGCGACCAGTACGGTCATAACCTGTTCTACTTCCCGAACGATCAGCACGATCTGAGCAATTATCCCAACCTCAACGCACTCATCGCCGACTACGGCATGGAGCTGCGCAACGGTTATATCTATGAGAACGCGAATGACCACCTGATCCCCGGCTACAACCACTTTATCTCCATCATGGACTACGCCGAGGAGGATCAGACCTTCCAAAAGGAGCTCCGCAGCACCAAGATCCCCGTGGTCATGAACCTGACGATGCCCGTCAACATCACCGACGATACCGTAGCGACCCCGCTCCTGACCTCGACCGACAGCGCCTTCTTCTTCCCGAGAGATCTCAGCGAAGAAGAACAGGAGAAGTTCAATCCCGAGAAGGAGAAGCTTAACGGCGTCGCGATCGGTAAGCGCAACGACGGTACCACCGACGGCAAGAGCTCGTCCGTCGTGGTCATCGGCTCCTACGACGCGCTGACCGCCTCCTATATCTCCTCCTCCGCTTACAACAACGCCGCCTACTTCGTCAACCTGTTCAACGCGCTGTGCGAGCGGGAGAACGTCAGCATCGTCATCGAGGGCAAGAACCCCGCCTCAAACTCCCTCGGACTCACCTCCGTGAACGATATCGTCTTCCCCTCGATCCTCGTTCGCTATATCATCCCGATCGTCGTCCTCTTGGCAGGTATCGTTATATGGATTCGCAGGAGGTTCCGCTGATGTCTGAGAATAAAGAAAAAATCATCAACACCGGGGAACCCGTCACCACGCCCGAAAACGACGTTGATGACGCACTCGAAAGCTTCCTTAACCGGGAACAAAAGGAAACAAAGCCCGTCAAGACCGGCAAGCTCAACAAGCGCGTGCTGATCATCGTGATCGCCGCCGTTGTGGTCGTCGGACTGATCCTTCTCCTGATCTTCACCCGAAGCCGCGCCGTACAGGGCTCTACCGCCGACGAAGCGCTGACTACACCCGCCGAGATCACTACCACTGTCAACGAGAAGGGCGAACACGAAGCCGAGGTCGACGTCGACGAAAAGGGCGAGATCATCAAGAACGGCTCCGGAAAGCTCCTGGAATACGTTCCCGCCGATATCAAGTCCATCAAGGTCGAGAACGCCAAGGGCTCCTTCACCGTCAATTCCTACACGCCCGAGGGCGAAGCGACCGTCTATACCCTCGAGGGCTTCGATAACGTCGCGCTGCAGAAGGGCATCGCCGACGAAGTCGCTACCGCCTGCGCCGAGGTCGAGTTCATCGAGGTCATCACCCCGAACGGTAAGCCCGCGGATTTCGGTCTTGATAAGCCCCGCGCCACCGCGCACATCACATATCACGACAAGACCACCGCCACCCTGCGCGTAGGTAATCCCGCCGCCGCGGAAGCGGGCACCTACATCTCCTTCGGCGACAGCAACGCGGTCTATTTGATCTCAAACGACAAGGTCACCGCGCTGATGTACAGCGTCAACGATCTCGTCGATCACGAGATCACCGCCAACGCAGAGGATACCGAGACCTTAGCGCTCAAGAGCATGACCATCTCCGGCAGCCGCTACTCGCAGGATATCACCATCGTTCCCAACACCGACGAGGCGATCGACGCTCAGTACATCGTTACCTCGCCGCGCAGGATGTTCGCCAAGGCGACCGAGAGCGCCGACGTCGTCAACGCCGTACGCGGTCTGTATGCCGAGGAGGTGCTCTGCGTGAATCCGAGCAGCGGTCAGCTGAGCTCCTACGGCGTCGCCGACCCGTATGCCAAGGTCACCGCGACCTACTCCGACGCGACCATTACCCTCTATGCCTCCGCCCCCGGAGACGACGGACTGGTCAGCCTCTATAATCCCGACAAAAACATCATCTACTCTATCCAGCTTGCCGCGGTCAGCTGGGCGCGCACGAGCGTGGAGGATCTGATGCCCGAAGAAATTCTCCCCGCGAAGAAGACCGCTTTGAGCCGCATCGATTTCTCAGCCGGCGGACAGAGCTACACCATCGACGTCACCCAGAGGACCGATACCACCCGGACCGAGGACGGTGAGAACGAGGAAGTCACCGTGACCACCGCCAAGGTAGGCGACACCGCCCTTAGCGACGCGAACTTCTCCGTCTTCTACCAGAATCTCACCGGTATCCGCAATACAGGCGAGTCGGCGGGCTCCGGCAGCGAGCTCATGCGCTTTACCCTGAGCTACACCACCGGCAGAGAGCCCGACACCGTCGTCATCTATGACGCCGGCTCCGCCCAGTATCCGGTCGAGCTCAACGGTACCGCGGCAGGCACCGCGAGCAAGGCGTATATCGACAGCCTGATTGAAGGCGCTCACGCCCTCGTCAAGGGTGAGGACATCAAGAGCCTGTGATCGTTTTTGTCTATCTCCTATCCCCATGCGCCAGACACCAGCACATGGTACAATGACTATAATAGGTAAAATTTCGTCTTTCCTATACAACAAGGAGGCATATGATGGTCAAAAAAACTCTTTCCGTTCTACTCTCTCTCGTGATAATGCTGAGCGTTTTTTCTGCTCTCCCCTTCACCGTCAGTTCTGCAAAAACATATAGATCCGAAGATTATACTTATACAGTTTACGATGGATATGCAACTATTCAAAATTATTTCGGTTCAGATGAAGATGTCGTGATTCCCTCTACCCTTGACGGTTATACTGTCACGAAAATAGGAAACGGTGCATTTAATTATTCTAATAGTTTAACAAGCCTCACAATTCCGGATTCTATCACATACATTTCGTGGTCTTCATTTGTCGGGGTTTCAAATCTCGTAAGTATTACGGTTGACAAAGACAACAAAGTTTTTGATAGTAGAGACAATTGCAATGCAATATTTGAAACAAATACTAACAATCTGATTAAAGGGTGTAAAGCAACCACAATTCCTGATTACATCACCAGAATAGAGAGCGGTGCATTCTATGGTTGCTCCAAGCTTACAAGTATAGCTATCCCTGCTTCCGTCAAAAGTATCGGAAGTTATGCTTTTTGTCAGTGCACCGGTCTCGAAGTTGTAAATTACGGAGGTTCTGAGTCTGATTGGGAACAAATCAACATCGGATCAAATAATGAAAGTCTAATAAACACCTTTCGTCATTGTGAACCTGCTGAGCCTGTTGATCACGAGGGAAGCTTGTATTGCAACACCGCCCCGATCGACGGTATTGATGTTTCCTTTAGAGAAAACTGGTTTTTCAACGATTCTTCTGCCTACAATCACGATATCGCCAAGCTCAGCTCTGAGATGCTGCTGGAGGGCTATATCGCCGAGGATAAGAAAGAATCCGACTTGACGAAGGCGCTGAACGATCTGGGTTTCATAGATGATAATATAGAAAAGAATCTCAACACCGGCAGAAACCAGATGAACTACTTCATCGCGTCCAAGCCGATCTCGCAGGGCGGCAAGACCTGCCCGATGGTCTATATCGGTTGTATCGGCTCGTGGCATGAGCAGTGGAACTCGAACTTCGACCCAAAAGGTCATGACAGCAATACGGGCTATACCGACAGTGATAAGGCAGCGCAGAATCATCATCGCGGCTTCAACGATGCGAAAAACTTCATCTATTATCATCTGGTCTCTTACTTAGAGAAACACAGCTATGACCCCGCCGACGTCAAGATTCTCTTGACCGGTCACTCCCGCGGCGCGGCGACAGCGAACCTCCTCGCCGCTAAGCTGATTGATGAAGAAAGTCTGGTCAAGAAAGAGAACCTGTTCACCTATACCTTTGCGACGCCGAACTGCACGAAGGATGATAACAAGAGAAGCGGCAAATATAACCGTATCTTCAACATCGTATTCCCGACCGATTTCGTGACAAAGGTGCTCCCCGCGGCATGGGGCTACGGACGCTACGGAAAAACCTATTCTCTCCCGACTAAAACAAACGATAACCGCTATTCTTTGTACAAGAAGTCGATGCTGAACTACTATCGCAAATTGAACAATTCTACCTCAGGAAACACAAGCTTCCACGACTATTTCCTCGGTGAGGCTGACGTGCGCGCTGTTGTGACCGCTTTCAATGCAAGCGTGCATGGTCTGATCGATTTCTATTATCATCCGTATCAGTGCGGCTATGTATCGATGACGCCGTTTATCTATTTCCAAAGCGGCTTGTGCCCTATGGTCAATCATACAACAACCAAATACGGCAGCAAAGAGTCCGGATATGCGGTGATGTTATCGCCGTTCACCGGTACAGGCGTACTGTACACGGCGCTCTCTGCATTCTTTATCGGCGACGAGGGACTCACGCACAATTTCTCCGACGCTCATAAGATGGAGACCTACTGCGCCTTTATGCTAGGGCTGAGCTCTGACGAACTGACTGCATACAGAAAAGGCTTCCTCGGTACCGTCAACTGCCCCGTCGATGTTGAGATTATCAACAAGTCTTCCGGCGAGGTGGTCGGCAGAATCGTCAACAATACTGTCGACGAGGAGATCGCGGCAAAGGAGAACGCCGTCGTGATGACCGTCGACGGCGATACCAAGGAATACTGGCTGCCCTCCAACGGTGACTACGAGGTTCGCCTGACCGGCAGCGACCGCGGCGTGATGGACTATACCCTCAGCGAGGTCGACTCCGATCTCGGCGAGACCGAACGCAAGAATTTCTATGACATACCGCTCGAAAAGGACGCGGAGTATGTCTGCGCCGCCGAGATTCCCGATCCCGAAACGGCGCCAGAACTCTCCAACTTCACCCTGACGGATGAAGCGGAAGAGGAAGTGACCCCCGACGAAGCGTTCACAACAGAGGACGCGGTCGAATACACCGTTATAGCAGAAGCAGAGGGCAGCGGCAGCGCTGATTCCATCACCGTCAAGAGCGGCGACTACGCGACCCTGAGCGCTTCGCCCGTGCGCAGTGTATTCATCGGCTGGTATGACGGCGCAACGCTCCTCAGTACTGACGAGGAATACTGCTTCAGACCGACTTCAGATATGACTCTGACCGCCAAGTTCACAGATATGGCACCCCTGCTGCTGGGCGACACAGACGGCGACGACGAGATCATGGTGTTAGACGCTGCGTGCATCCAGCGTAATCTGGCGCATATTTTGACCCCTGTATACTTTGAACTGGCATCGGATACAGATAGCGACGGAGAGATTACCCCCATGGACGCCACCTTGATCC
This sequence comes from uncultured Clostridia bacterium, assembly GCA_947166135.1. GTDB lineage: Bacteria > Bacillota > Clostridia > Oscillospirales > Acutalibacteraceae > Ruminococcoides. Next base: position 17,554 of record CAMVDB010000034.1, read on the forward strand.
AGATGCATCTGGCGGCAATCCCCTCCGGATTCAAGATTGGCGAACCGATAAAATAAAAACAAATTATATATTCCTCAATAAAACCAAAAACGGACTGATCCCTCCCGGGTCAGTCCGTCGTTTTATGCTATGTTTATCTCCCGCTCTTAACGCGTTTATAGCGGAAGAGCGTATTCTCCGCCCATTCGCGGTCGATCTTGATGAAGCCGCTGAGCTTCTTGTCGTTGCCGCAGATCGCGTTGACGATCTTCATACTCTTGCGATAGATCTCCAGCCGCGCGCTCTGCACAAACGGCTCGCTGTCCTCGCCGATGAAGAAGGTGAAGCCGATGGTGTTCGCCTCGCGGTTATACATCGTCAGGTAACCCTCGGTCACGCGGCCGAGATCGTACTTTTTTGCGACCATCTCGCTGATGGCGTACTTGGTCAGCTCTACCGCCATATCGTCCAGCCCCGATTCAAAGACGAAGATCTTCTCCTTCATCGAGTTGAAGTCGGCGGTGATTCGCTTCTGGATCCCCTTGAGATTCCGATAGTCATCCTCCAGCGAACGATCCTCCAGCTGGAAGCGGTCGATCTGCGGGATCAGGTATACCATAAAGCGGTGCTTCATATCATTATACAGCAGGGGATACATGTACCTGCCCTCGTATCCGCAGTCGGGACACTTATAGCTGAGCAGCTGACCCGAGAGCAGGTCGCGCTTGAACTGCGGATCGTTGGTCGCGTTGATGCTGATATATAAATGAGCGCTCGAGGTGCGGTTACATCTCGGACAGGTCACTTCTTTGGAGATCACGTTTGACATCGTATCACATCACTTTTCGGAATCGTTTCTCCTACAATAATACCATATTTTATCAGAAATGCAAATTATTTATCATACTTTTGCAAATAGTTATTGATTTTCTGCTTAAATAATGCGATAATACTGATATATAATGATTCGGAGGTAGGAAATTATGGATTTTAAAAACAACATCAAGTGCGGATTGGAGTTCGTCGGCGATACTGTCTCTGAGATCGCCTCTTCCGTAGCGGAGAAGAACCGCCTCAGAGTTCAGCTCAACCATATCAAGGGACTGATCAAGTCCGATTCCGCGACCCGCGACCAGGCGTATATCGAGCTGGGCCGCTACTTCTATGATAATCTGCGCGAAGGCACCACCGCTGAGAACGAAGCGATCTGCGCCGTGATCGACGCTGCCTCCGACCGCATCAGCAAGGCGTCCATCAAGTACGTCGAGCTGCTCAACATCCAGAACGATACCAAGATCCGCTCCGAGAACGCCGAGAAACTCGCTAAGGCGATGGCGGAGAAGGCTTCCGTCGCCGTACAGGCAGCGAAGGAGAAGGGCGCCGAGGCGTTCGATAAGGCAAAAGTGACCGCAGCCGATCTGTCCGAGAAGGCGAAGGCGACCGCGGCTGATCTCAAGGATAAGGCTGCCGATACCGTTGACAACGTCAGGGAGCGCCTCAACATCGAGAAGAACATTGAGGTCGAGGAGCTGATCGCCGCCGAGCAGGAGAAGCTTGACGAGGCAAAGGATGCAGCCGAAGAGACTGTTGAAGAAGCCGCCGAGACCGTCGCCGAGAAGGCGGAGGACGTCGCCGAAAAAGCGGAAGACGTTGTTGGGGAAGTCAAGGAAGCGGTCATCCCCGAAAACACCGATGAAGAATCCCCCGAGGACATCGGCTTCTAATTTATTGCGAATATCCGGGCACCTTTGGCACACGTCAAGGGTGCTTTGTTTTTATCAAAGCACTTGCAGGAACAGAAAATCTCATTTATAATGGAACTGTAATCATTTTATCATACAGCCGTCACATTCGGCAGTTATGATAATAATGAAAAACAGATTGATACTAATCCTTAATAAAAAGATTTAATCAGATATTAGGGATAAATTTTGCAGAGCACGGCGGGCGACGCAGGCAGGCTGGCGCCTGTCACTTCCGGGGTCCCTACAACGCCTCGCGTTGTGGGGAGAGGAGGAGTCGCGGCACGAGGTCAAGGCATACCAACCGGATATGCCTACCGAGTACAGCGAACGACGACGACAACAAAGCTATGCGAAATTTAGCCCAATAGATGATAAAGGTTTTTATTAAGGATTAGTATGAGATTGCAAAAATCTTAACAAGACCATACAACGACAATGAATAATGCGAGGGGATAACATGAGTAAACTGCTGATCGTTGACGACGAGTTCCGCATCCGCGAGCTCATCAAGAAATATGCCATATACGAGGGTCATGAGGTCGACGAGGCTGAGGACGGCGAACAGGCGGTGCTGAAATGCCGCAATAACGAGTACGACCTCATCATCATGGATATCATGATGCCCGTGATGGACGGCTTCGAGGCTGTATCGCGCCTGCGCCGCTTCACCAACACGCCCGTGATCATGCTCTCCGCCAAGGGCGAAGAGTACGACCGGCTGACAGGCTTCGAGGTCGGCGTCGACGATTATGTGGTCAAGCCGTTCTCCCCCAAGGAGCTGATGATGCGCGTCGGCGCTGTGCTCCGCCGCTCGGGAACCGATAAGAAGGACGACGGCAAGAGCCGCTTCACCTACAAGGGACTGAGCATCGACTTCGCCGCCCGCGTCGTTACGGTCGACGGCGAGCGCGTCCAGCTGACCCCCCGTGAATATGAGCTGCTGTTCTACATGGTCAACAACAAGGGCATCGCCCTCACCCGTGAACAGCTGATTTCCAAAGTCTGGGGCTATGACTTCTTCGGCGACGACCGTACCCTCGACACCCATATCAAGCTGCTTCGAAAGAGCCTCGGCGAGTACGCCTCGCTGATCGTCACCCTCAGAGGAGTTGGTTATCGTTTTGAAACATAATACGAAAAAATACCCGCTGCGTTTTCACCTCGCGATCGGATTCCTGATCTTTTCGGTGCTGCTGCTCGCGGTACTGTGGGTGTTCCAGACGGTCTTCCTCGAATCCTTCTACAAAACCATCAAGACCTCTCAGGTCAAGTCCTGCGCGAACTCCCTGTCCGATCATATCGACGCGGAAAACCTCAGCGATCTGATCACCGACATCGAGGAGCAGAACGCCATGACAGTCGGGCTGTATGATACGACCGACTCGATCTTCTCCTGCATCTACGCCACCCAATCCCGTCCCGGCTTCCGCTCCGATATCTCCATGAACACGGTATACGACCTGTATAAGCAGGCGAAGGCGAATAACGGCGCTTACTCCACGATCACCGCAGTCGGTAAGGAGCGGCACTTTGAAATGCATACCGAGCGCTTCATCAACGCGACCAACGACGAAGCACACATGGATATCATCATGCATGAACCGGCGCTCGAGCGCGAGAGCGTCCAGACCCTGGCTTACGCGAGGATCGTTTCCGGTGAAGACGGCGAACAGCTCGTGATTGTTGAGAGCGAGATCACGCCCGTCACCAGCGTCGTCGAGACCCTGCGCTATCAGCTGATCATCATGACCGTTGTGATCATCGCGCTGAGCATCATCGTCGCGATCTTTGTCGGTAAGCTGATCGCAAAGCCGATCTCCGACACCAACGAGAAGGCGAAGTCCCTCGCCCATCAGGATTATGACGTCGCCTTCGAGGGCGGACGTTACCGCGAGATCACCGAGCTCAACGCCACGCTGAGCTATGCCGCCCAGGAGCTTAAGAAGGTCGATTCGCTCCAGAAGGAGCTGATCTCCAATATCTCTCACGACCTGCGCACGCCGCTGACCATGATCACCGGCTACAGCGAGGTCATGCGCGATCTGCCCGGCGAGATGACTCCCGAGAACATCCAGATCATCATCGATGAGGCGAACCGTCTCAACTCGCTGGTCACCGACCTGCTCGATATCTCCCGCCTGCAGAGCGGTACAGCGGATATCAAGCAGGCGCCCTTCTCCCTCACTAACTGCATCAAGAGCATCTTCTCCCGCTACACCAAGCTCATCGAGAGCGACGGGCTGAACATCATCTTCGAGCATGACGGCGAGGTGTTCATCATGGGCGACGAACTGCGCATGACGCAGGTGCTCTATAACCTGATTAACAACGCCATCAACTATATCGGCGACGACAAGACCGTCATCGTGCGCCAGACCGTCAAGGACGACAAGGTGCGGGTCGACGTCATCGATCACGGCGAAGGCATCCCCAAGGATAAGCTCGACTATATCTGGGATCGCTACTACCGCGTCGATAAAGAACACCGCCGCGCCAAGGTAGGCACGGGTCTGGGGCTCAGCATCGTCAAGAATATCCTGCTCGCCCATGACGCCGACTTCGGCGTCGCCTCCAAGGTAGGCGAAGGCTCCGACTTCTACTTCATCCTCCCCGTCATCCCCACTGACGACGAATAACCCGGTACAGCGATCTTGAAAACAATAAATATGCAAAAAACCCGCAGCGGAACAAACCGCTGCGGGTGATTTTTATGATTCGGATTATCTGACGATATCTCTCCAGTCGAGGTCGCCGCGCTCCAGACCGTGGATCAACACCTCGGCGGTAGCGATGTTGGTAGCGACAGGGATATTGTGCATATCACACAGGCGAAGCAGGTTCATATCGTTCGGCTCATGCGGCTTGGGCGTCAGCGGATCGCGGAAGAAGATCAGCATATCGATCTCGTTGCAGGCGATACGCGCGGCGATCTGCTGGTCGCCGCCCTGAGAGCCGCC